>JBFZEG010000103.1:0-15336 GCA_041306975.1 Gammaproteobacteria bacterium
TGGTTATGGGGCTTCGAGACTATGTCAGCAAAAACAACTTCAAGTCTGTGCTGCTTGGATTATCCGGAGGCATTGATTCGGCACTGACCTTGGCGGTGGCCGTTGATGCTATCGGCGCTGATCGGGTCTCTGCCGTAATGATGCCATTTGCCTACACCTCCGAACTGAGCATGCAATTGGCAAAAGAGCAGGCGGACCGCTTGTCAGTGAACTTCAGCGTGATCTCCATTGAAGAGAGTTTTAATGCGTTTATGTCGGCATTGTCAGACGAGTTTGCCGGATTGCCTGCAGGGCTGGCTGAGCAGAATATTCAGGCGCGGTGTCGCGGCGTTATGCTGATGGCCATTTCAAACAAGAAAGGAGCGCTGGTGTTAACGACCGGCAACAAGAGCGAAGTTGCTGTAGGTTATTGCACCTTGTACGGCGATATGGCGGGTGGTTTTGGTGTGCTCAAAGATGCCAGCAAAATGTTTGTCTATGCGCTGGCGCGCTACCGTAACGAGTGTGCAATGAATGATGGTGAAGGACTGATCATTCCGCAGCAGGTGATCGACCGGCCACCCACTGCCGAGTTGGCCCCCGGGCAGCGCGATGATGACAACCTGCCTCCTTATGAACGTCTCGACAAGATTCTGGCCTATTATGTGGAGCAGGACTTGAGCGCTGCCGATATTATTGCGCGTGGTTTTGATGCTGATGAAGTCTTGCGGGTGATCAGACTGGTCGACATAAACGAATACAAACGTCGACAAAGCGCTCCCGGGGTGCGGTTGACAGAGCGCGGATTTGGCAGAGATCGTCGATATCCCATTACACAGGGCTGGAAAGCTGTTAATTAGGGGCTGCACGTCATGAGGCAACATATTCTGGAAACACTGGAGCAGTCGCTGGTTTATCTGCAGCGCTTTCTGGCGTCTGATGACAATCTACAGTCGATTGACAACGCGGTGAACGTGCTGGTGAAAACGCTGGAAAGTGGTGGCGCCATCTACACATGCGGCAATGGTGGATCAATGAGTGATGCCATGCATTTTGCTGAAGAGTTGACCGGGAGGTACCGTAAAAATCGCGCTCCGCTGGCTGCGACTGCCATCAGTGATCCCGGCCATATCAGCTGTGTCGCCAATGATTATGGTTATGACTATGTGTTTTCTCGTTATCTTGAAGCCAGGGCCAAGCCGGGCGATTGTCTGTTGGCAATCAGCACCAGTGGTCGCAGCAATAATGTGATCAAAGCGGCTGCGTATGCACGCGCAAACGGCATCGCGGTGATCAGTTTGACCGGGGCGTCTGGAACTGAGCTGGGTATGAAAGCGACCGTTGATATCAGTACCGGCGCCAGTGCATATGCCGATCGTATTCAGGAAGTTCACATCAAAGTGATACACATCCTGATCGAGTCTATCGAGCGCCACTTTTTTCCCGAGAACTACGAATCCTGAAAAGTAGTTTTCAACTGCTCAGAAAGTGTTAATGCCAGTCACGGCTGTGAATTGCCCGGCAGCTCATCTGTTGGTGAAACCGGGGGCACTTCATCAGGCATAATCACCGGACTATTGTTGCCGAACCTGCCCATGGTCAGGATGTTCAGCAACGAACGCCCGGTGTTGGGCGTCGCGCTTTCTGGCGCGATCGATGGATTCGGGCGTGTTGTGGGCGCTAACGGAGTGTTATCAGCATTACTGCCCAGTAACCCGAAGCTCATGGTGTACACCATCGAAGGGTTGGTAACGTCGTTACGAACGACAAAACTGCCTTCGGTGTCCAACGAGGGATGCTCCGGGAAATTGGTCTGCAGCAAGGCTACCGATGTGTCAGCCAGATCATCAAGACCCAGACGCAGATAACATTCGGCCATAATCGACACAGCATCAGCCACTGCAGGGCTGCCCTGGAAATTCTCAACAACATATCGTGCACGGTTCAAGGCTGCAATATAAGCTCGTCGCTCGAGGTAATACGTGGAGACGTGGATCTCATATGCTGCAAGACTATTTCGCAGGAAAATCATCCTCGCTTGCGCGTCAGCGGCATAGTCACTGTCGGGGTAAAGAGCAAGCAGCAACGAAAATTCAGTGAACGCGTCCCGCGCCCGGGTAATGTCACGCTTGGACGCGTCAGTTGGTAAAAACCTGCTCACAAACCCGGAATTCTCAGTAAAAGAGGCAACCCCTTTTAAGTAATAAGCGTAGTCAATACTCGGGTGATCCGGGTGGAGTCTGATAAAGCGGTCGGCGGCAGCGCGTGCGCCTTCTACATTACCGCTGCGATAGTTGGCGTAAATCAGTTCAAGCTGCGCCTGCGCTGCATACTGACCAAACGGGAAACGAGACTCGAGTGCCTCATACGTCCTGACGGCGCCTGTAAAATTGGACGAATTTAACTGGCGATTGGCATCGCGATAAAACTGTTCTTCAGTGGAAAGGTTGGCGAATTCATCGCGATCCTCTCCGAGTGAAGAGCAGGAAACGGTCACAACGATCATTATAAGGCTGAGCAGGACACGCACTCTATCTCTCCAACGGTGCACCCTTATCTTTCCGGGGTGCGACTTAACAAAGACAAATCGGACTATAATGTCTGACATATAAGCGCTATTTAAACACAGCAAACGGTTTGAACCCAAGCATCAGCTGCGCGCGTACCAAATTGGCCGGAGGCCGCACAAGAAACATGACTGACAAAATCACCATGACCGCTGTTGTACCTGAGTCACTTGATGGAGCCCGCCTGGACCAGATTGCTGCAAACCTGTTTTCCGAATACTCGCGCGGGCGCCTGCAGACGTGGATCAAGGAGGGCTGTCTGCTGGTTAACAGTCGTCAATTACGTTCCAAGGATAAACTAACGGCAGGTGATGTGCTGGTCCTGGTAACCGAATTGCCTGCCCCTGAAGAAGGGCATTGGCAGGCAGAGCCAGTGCAGCTTGATATCGTGTTTGAGGATGACGATATTCTGGTGCTGAATAAACCGGCGGGCACCGTTGTTCATCCGGCCGCAGGCAACAGGTCCGGGACCTTGATGAATGGATTATTGCATTACTGCCCTGCGCTGCAGAACCTGCCCAGAGCAGGGATTGTGCATCGCCTAGATAAAGACACCACCGGTCTGATGGTTGTCGCCAAAACCCTTCAGGCGCACCATCGACTGGTGCGGCAGTTGCAGAAACGCGAAGTCAGTCGACAGTATGAGGCTGTGGTGCTGGGAGTGTTGACTGCGGGTGGAACAGTCGATGAGCCGCTGGGCCGTCACCCGGTGATGCGAAAGAAGCGCGCCGTTATTCAGAGCGGTAAAGAGTCTGTCACACACTACAGGGTTATTTCCCGTTTCCGTGCGCATACCCATATTCAGTGCCAGCTCGAGACCGGACGTACTCATCAGATCAGGGTGCATATGACTCACATACGTCATCCGCTGGTGGGCGATCCCGTCTATGGTGGGCGATTGAATATTCCGGGAGGTTGCAGTCCGCAGCTGGCAACCATTCTGCGCGAATTCAAGCGGCAGGCCTTGCATGCTGCGCGGTTGGGATTTATCCATCCAATCTCCGCAGAGGAGGTTAGTTGGGAAGTGCCTCTTCCTGAAGACATGCTCAATCTGTTGGCGATTCTCAAGGCTGATATGTCCTGATGTCAGAAAAGTCTGCAAGTTCGCCAGTGGATGTCTTGAGCTGTGATGCTGTGTTCGGCACGGGTATGAATGTCATCGCGCCTGATTGGCCAGCACCGGATTCTGTCAAAGCGTTTGTCACCACCAGAGCGGGAGGCGTCAGCAAACAGCCATTTGATTCGTTAAATCTTGGGGATCATGTGGGTGATGATCTGGCAGCGGTCAGGCGTAACCGGGTCTTACTAAAACAATTGCTGCCATCCGGCATCAGGTTGCAGTGGTTGAAGCAGGTTCACGGTACGCACGTTGTTCAGGTCTCTTCAGTTAGCCGGGCATTAAGGCCCAAAACCGGTGACGCAGCGGTAATATTTGATCGGGGTGTTGGGGCTGTGGTGATGACTGCAGACTGTCTGCCGGTGTTTTTTACGAATACAGCCGGTTCAGTTGCCGCTATAGCACACGCCGGCTGGCGTGGTTTGCTAAATGGCGTGCTTGAAAAAACCATTGAGTCTACTGGGGTATCTCCAGCAGACCTGATGGTCTGGATGGGACCTGCAATAGCGCCCTGCCATTTCGAAGTGGGTCTGGAAGTCAGGGATGCATTTTTAGGGCATCCGCAGTGGGGGCAGCATTTTGTGCCCGGCCTCACATCAGCGTTTATCTCTTCACCGCATCACGCTAATAAATCAATGATGGATATTTATGCGGTTGCCCGCGCCCGGCTTTTGAATGCCGGGGTTCAGGTTGTCGGTGGTGGTGGGCTGTGCACTGTGTGTGAAGAGCGGCACTTTTTTTCCTACAGACGGGATCACACAACCGGCCGTATGGCCAGTTTGATCTACCTCAATCGATAGTCATAAAGCCTCGTCAGGCGCAGTGTTTTCAGGCATCGCGCTTGAAAATGTCAGGTCTCACCCCTATTAACACGCTAATAGTTACCAAATAAAAGGCCGATCTGGTGTACGCAACATGTCGGTCAGTCGAGGTGAACCATGCGCATGGAACAAATGACCAGCAAACTTCAGTCAGCGTTGGCAGATGCACAATCTCTGGCGCTGGGCAATGACAACAACTTTATTGAACCTGTCCATCTGCTTTTGGCGTTGCTTGACCAGAAAAGTGGATCAGTACGACCGCTGCTTTCACAAACAGGCTTTAACATCAACCAGCTGAAAGCCGGACTACAAGCCATTTTCAACCGTCTGCCCAAAGTAGAAGGGACTGGCGGTGATGTTGCCATGTCGAATGAATTGGGCAGGCTACTGAATCAGGCTGACAAGATTTCGCAAAAAAACAGTGACAAGTTTATCTCCAGCGAGTCCGTCATTCTTGCTGCCATGTCCGATAAAGGTGAGTTGGGGAAACTTCTCAATAGTTTCGGTATTACGGAAAAGGCTCTGGAAAGTGCAATAGCCAACATTCGTGGCGGCGAAAAAGTTACAGACGCCGACGCTGAGGATGCATTTCAGGCTTTGTCAAAATATTGTATTGACCTGACCGAGCGTGCAGAAAAAGGCGAACTTGATCCAGTGATTGGCCGCGACGGTGAAATAAGGCGCACCATTCAGGTATTGCAGAGGCGTACCAAAAACAATCCGGTACTGATCGGTGAGCCCGGTGTTGGTAAAACCGCAATTGTCGAAGGTTTGGCACAGCGCATCATTAACGGTGAAGTTCCTGAGGGATTAAAAGGCAAAAAAATTCTAGCGCTGGATATGGGCGCCCTGATTGCCGGCGCAAAATTCCGTGGCGAGTTTGAAGAGCGCCTGAAGGCAGTGCTCAAGGAATTGTCCAAGCAAGAAGGATCCGTCATCCTGTTCATTGACGAAATTCATACCATGGTCGGCGCTGGCAAGGCTGAAGGCGCTATGGATGCCGGCAATATGCTCAAGCCGGCACTGGCGCGAGGAGAATTACATTGTGTCGGAGCAACCACGCTGGATGAGTACCGCAAATATATTGAGAAAGATGCGGCACTGGAGCGTCGGTTTCAAAAGGTTCTGGTCAGTGAGCCTACCGAGGAGGACACCATTGCTATTCTGCGTGGTCTCAAAGAGCGCTACGAGGTGCATCACGGTGTACAGATAACCGACGCCGCCATCATCGCGGCTGCGCGCCTGTCACAACGTTACATTCCTGATCGGCAGTTGCCGGACAAAGCAATCGATCTGATCGATGAAGCGGCCAGTCTGATTCGTATGGAAATTGATTCCAAGCCGGAGGAAATGGACAAGCTTGAACGCAGGCTTATTCAGCTTAAGATCGAGCGTGAGGCATTAAAAAAGGAAGAAGATGAAGCTTCCCGGAAAAGACTGGAAAAATTGGCGGAAGATATTCTGCGCGTTGAAAAAGAGTTTTCCGATCTTGATGAAATCTGGAAAGCTGAAAAAGCGTCGGTCCAGGGCACCCAATCCATCAAAAGTAATCTCGAAAAGGCGCGCGCAGATCTGGAAACTGCCAGAAGAGCGGGTGACCTGGCGCGTATGTCCGAGTTGCAGTACGGCGTGATTCCGAATCTGGAAAAAACGCTGGATATGTCAACGCAGGCCGAAATGATGGACATGAAATTGCTTCGAGATCGTGTCACTGAAGAAGAGATTGCGGATGTTGTATCACGCTGGACCGGTATTCCGGTTTCCAAAATGTTGCAAAGTGATAAGCAAAAGCTGTTGCAGATGGAAGATGCTCTGCACAAGCGGGTCATTGGTCAGCACGAAGCAGTTACTGCGGTTGCCAATGCTGTGCGCCGCTCACGTTCAGGGCTGTCAGATCCAAATCGTCCCAATGGCTCTTTCTTGTTTCTGGGCCCGACTGGCGTGGGCAAGACGGAGCTGTGCAAGGCACTGGCAGAGTTTCTGTTTGATACGGAAGAAGCCATGGTTCGCATCGACATGTCCGAGTTTATGGAACAGCACTCGGTTGCGCGGCTGATTGGTGCGCCGCCGGGATATGTTGGTTATGAAGAGGGTGGTTATCTGACGGAGGCAGTTCGCCGGAGGCCGTACTCGGTGCTGTTGCTTGACGAGGTTGAAAAGGCCCATCCGGATGTCTTTAACATTTTGTTGCAGGTGCTCGATGATGGTCGATTGACTGATGGCCATGGGCGGACAGTGGATTTCCGGAACACCGTGATTGTGATGACCTCTAATCTGGGCTCTGATCGCATTCAGGAATTGATGTCCACAGGCGTGCCCGATGAAAAAACCTATGAGCAGGTTAAAAGAGATGTCATGTCAGTAGTTACCCGCCATTTCCGTCCGGAGTTTGTCAACCGCATCGATGAGACTGTGGTGTTTCATCCGTTGGCGGCGGCTCAGATACGAAATATCGCCACTATACAGGTAGCCTCATTAAACAAACGCTTGCAGTACAACGACCTGAGTATCGAGGTGTCTGAGGCAGTGCTCGACAAAATTGCCGCGCTTGGTTATGACCCGGTTTATGGAGCCCGTCCATTGCGTCGCGCAGTGCAGAACTGGATAGAGAACCCACTGGCTCAGCGTGTTATTCGCGGGGACTACAATCCAGGTGATCGAATTGTAGTTGATGTGAGCGACGAAGGATTTGCGTTCAGCAAACGCGAGGCTGGCAGTTTCCAACCTTGACAATGCCTGAAATAGTGGGAAAATCACTCTCACTTATCAGAAATGAATTCCCTGCGGGATTCAGTCCTGATACACGCAGACTGTGAAGGTAACCCCCTCCCCCAATCTGCATTAGCCGGGATGCGGCAAAAAGTGTCCGCCCCGGGGCTATTGCTTAGGTGTCAGACAACTCCACCTATGGTTCCAGCACGTTACCGCGTAAGGAACCGGCATAAGCCAGGATACTCTGAAGATTTAATGTTGCACGGAAGGCTATCGTTGCGCTTGAAACTCATGGAGGTCCGGTTTGTGTTATGGGGCTGTCTTGCGGCTCCGATACTCTTGATGATAGATCCAAAGGAAATACTCTGACTGCAAATTTCGTTATTTAACGGAATCTTGTTGATGCTTTATGGCATCTGACATTTTTATTACGAGGCTAAGACTGTGGAATTGCTCTCTGGTGGTGAAATGCTGATTCGTGCGCTGCACGACGAGGGCGTTGAGCTGTTGTTCGGATATCCGGGCGGCGCGGCGCTGCACATTTACGATGCGATATTCAACCAGGACAAGGTGGAACATATTCTGGTGCGTCATGAGCAGGCTGCTACGCATGCCGCCGATGGATACGCCAGAGCCACCGGTAAACCGGGTGTGGTGCTGGTAACCTCGGGACCCGGTGCAACCAACGCGATTACCGGTATCGCAACTGCGTTTATGGATTCAATTCCGATGGTGGTGATCTCCGGTCAGGTGGACAGTTCTCTGATCGGTTCTGATGCATTCCAGGAAACCGACATGGTCGGAATTTCTCGCCCTATCGTAAAGCACAGTTTCATGGTTCAGAGTGCAGCAGATATTCCGGTTATTGTGAAGAAAGCGTTTTACATTGCGACCACTGGCCGCCCAGGCCCTGTTGTGATTGATGTGCCTAAGGACGTTACAGACCCGGCGCGCAAGTTTGAATACCGTTATCCGGAAACGGTAAAAATGCGCTCTTACTCGGTTCCGTCAAAAGGCCATACCGGGCAAATCAAAAAGGCGGTAGAGATTCTGCTGTCAGCGAAGCGACCTATTATCTACGCAGGCGGTGGAGTAATTCAGGGTAATGCCTCTGACTTATTGACGCGAATGGCACGGATACTCGGTTATCCGGTCACCAACACATTGATGGGGCTTGGCGCCTTTCCGGCTCCGGACAAACAGTTCGTCGGGATGCTGGGGATGCATGGCACCTATGAAGCCAATATGGCTATGCACGGCAGTGACGTGGTGCTGGGAATTGGCGTGCGCTTTGATGACAGGGTCACCAATGCAGTGTCGAAATTCTGCCCGGGTGCAAAAATTTTGCATGTAGACATTGATCCTGCATCTATTTCCAAAACCGTGTCCGCCGACGTGCCTATCGTTGGATCAGTCACCAGCGTGCTTGAGGAAATGATCGAGCTTATCAAACAGTCAGACACTCAGATAGACAAGAAGTCGCTGAGCATGTGGTGGCAGCAGATCGAGGGTTGGCGTGCGAAAGACTGCCTGAAGGTTACTGATGCCGGTAATGATGTCATTAAGCCGCAGCAAGCTGTACAGGCTGTTTACGAGGCGACAAAGGGCGAGGCATTTGTTTCATCTGACGTGGGTCAACATCAGATGTTCGCTGCGCAGTACTACCATTTTAATAAGCCCCGGCGCTGGATTAATTCCGGAGGGCTCGGCACGATGGGTTTCGGGTTCCCGGCAGCAATGGGTGTTCAGCTAGCTTTCCCTGATGCCATTTCTGTATGCATCACCGGAGAAGGCAGCATTCAGATGTGTATTCAGGAGTTGGCAACCTGCCTGCAATACGGATTACCAGTGAAAATAGTTTGTCTGAACAATGAGTCATTAGGCATGGTCAGGCAGTGGCAAGACATGCAGTACGGTGGTCGTTATTCCCACAGCACCTACGCCGAGTCGTTGCCTGATTTTGTGAAACTGGTTGAGGCTTATGGTCATGTGGGTATTCGCATCACCAAACTTTCTGAACTCAAGCAGAAAATGGATGAAGCTTTTGCCTTGAAGAATCGTCTGGTGTTTGTGGATGTTCGTGTGGATCCATCGGAGCACGTTTATCCGATGGCCATAAAAGGTGGAGCGATGAAGGACATGTACTTGAGTAAAACGGAGCGCACATAACATGAGGCACATTATTTCCATATTGCTGGAGAATGAACCCGGTGCGTTGTCTCGTGTTGTGGGTCTGTTTTCACAGCGTAATTACAACATTGAGTCACTCACAGTTGCACCAACAGAAGATCGCACATTATCGCGCCTGACCATTACAACGATCGGAGACGATCGCAAGATTGAGCAGATAACCAAGCATTTGAACAAATTAATTGATGTGGTAAAGCTGGTTGATCTGACAGAAGGATCTCACATAGAGCGTGAGTTGATGCTGGTCAAAGTGAAAGCAGCCGGTGCTCAGCGTGCTGAAATCAAACGCACCACTGATATATTTCGCGGTCAGATTGTTGATGTGACCAGCACGGTTTACAGCATTCAGCTGACTGGAACGTCAGACAAGCTGGACAGCTTTCTGGATGCGGTTGGTAACTCTGCGGTATTGGAGGTTGCCCGCACTGGTGTGACAGGTATCTCTCGTGGGGAAAAAGTTTTGAGCCTATAAAATGTTATCGGGGCAGCACGATCAATCGCGCGCCCCGATACCCCTTGCTTCAGATCGCCTTTTTCATTGCTGTCATGTATGAACGCAGTTTGAGACCCACAATCTCGATCGGGTGATTGCGGATGGACTGGTTGACTGCAATCAATTGTGCATTATCAACATTGTTATCTGCCAATTTCAAACCTTTGCCGATGACGTCGGTATCCACTTTCTGCATGAAATCCTTCAGCAGTGGCACAGCTGCGTGAGAGAACAGGTAACAGCCGTATTCTGCTGTGTCTGAAATCACTTTATTCATTTCATAGAGCTTCTTGCGACCAATCAGGTTTGCGATCAGTGGTGTTTCGTGCAGAGATTCATAGTAGGCAGACTCTTCGATAATTCCTGCTGCAGTCATCGTTTCAAATGCCAGTTCGACGCCTGCTTTGAGCATGGCAGCGATTAGGACACCGTTGTCATAATACTCCTGTTCAGAGATTATCAAGTTGCCTGCTGTTGACTTTTCGAATGCGGTTTCAGCAGTCTCTTCTCGCCATGTGAGCAATTTTTTGTCGTCGTTAGCCCAATCTTCCATCATGCCTTGCGAAAATTCGCCACTGATAATGTCGTCCATATGTTTCTGGAACAAAGGCGCCATAATTGACTTCAGTTCTTGAGCCAATGCGTTAGCAGTCAGCTTGGCCGGATTTGACAGTCGGTCCATCATGTTAGTGATGCCGCCGTGCTTGAGACCCTCAGAAACCACCTCCCAGCCGTGTTGAACCAGTTTAGATGCGTAGCCAGAATCCACACCTTTTTCGATCATACGGTTGTAGCAAAGAATTGAGCCGGCTTGGAGCATGCCGCACAAAATAGTCTGTTCACCCATAAGATCAGATTTAACTTCGGCAATAAATGACGATTCAAGGACGCCCGCACGGTGGCCTCCTGTCGCGGCTGCATATGCCTTGGCCATCTCAAGGCCATCGCCTCGCGGATCGTTTTCCGGGTGAACTGCTATCAAAGTAGGTACACCAAATCCGCGCTTGTACTCTTCTCTAACCTCTGAACCCGGGCACTTGGGGGCGACCATAATGACCGTCAGGTCTTTACGGATCTGCATGCCCTCTTCAACGATATTGAAGCCATGTGAGTAAGCCAGACAGGCATCGCTCTTCATCAAGGGCATGATCTGCTTAACAACGGATGTGTGTTGTTTGTCCGGAGTGAGATTCAGCACCAGATCAGCTTGTGGTATCAGTTCTTCATAGGAACCAACATTAAAGCCGTTTTCACTAGCGTTTTTCCATGATTGCCTTTTCTCAGCAATAGCTTCCTTGCGCAACGCGTAACTGATATCCAGACCGCTGTCGCGCATGTTCAAACCTTGATTAAGGCCTTGAGCACCACATCCTACTATTACTATTTTTTTCCCGAGCAGTTTGTTAACACCGTCTGAAAACTCGTTTCGATCCATAAAACGACATTTTCCAAGCTGTTCCAACTGGAGTCTTAGTGGTAATGTGTTGAAATAATTCATTATTTATACCTTGTTGGGTTGGTTGCGATAGCTAATGATAGTCATTTTGTGTGATTGCGTAAAATGATATATATGCAATCTATTGTTCCGAATTATGAAATGATGCTGCGTGCTCGGAGTTTTGGCTTAGTTGAGGTGAGAAACAGAAATTATGGACATGAGAGATCTGCGTTATTTTCTTCATTTGAGTAACTCCTTGCATTTCGCTAGAAGCAGCCGTGAGCTGCATATCAGTCCGTCTGGCCTGACTCGTTCGATACAGCGTCTTGAGCAGGAGCTTAACGTGGAGTTGTTTGAGCGCGATAACCGGACAGTGACGCTGACAAAGGCAGGATCTTTACTTCGGGAATATGCAATCAAAACCCTCGAGAGTTTGTCCAGGCTACGATCATCGATTCAGGAGCAGTCAACAGATTTGCGTGGCCAGTTAAGTCTCTTTTGCTCGGTGACAGCCAGTTACAGTTTTTTGCATGATTTGCTGGATCGGTTCCGGAAAAGCTACCCGCACATTGAGCTTCAGTTACATACCGGTGACTCAGCTGAAGCGTTAGTGCGAGTTTCCAATGAAATGGATGACGTGGTGATTGCGGCGTTGCCACCGAGGTTATCGGATAAGCTGGTGTTTCTCCCACTGGCAAGGTCTGCTCTTGTGTGTATTGGTCCGGCCGCAGATTGCCCTGTGCAGCAGTTGATCAAAGGTATTGACACCGAGAGTGACATTGACTGGAAAGGATTGCCAGTACTGATGCCTGAAACCGGTCTGACGCGAACAAGGGTGGTAGACTGGTTCTCAAGGAGAGGCATATCACCCCTGATTTACGCACAGGTCAGAGGCCATGAAGCGATGGTCAGTATGGCCAGTCTCGGGTGCGGAATAGCAATCGTTCCGAAGCTGGTGCTGGACAACAGTCCAATGCGAGATAAACTTCTCATTCTGCCTGTTATGACTGAGCTAGAGCCGTTTATTATTGGGCTTTGTGCAATCAAGCGAAAGATGTCAGATCCTTTAATCGCAGCCTTTTGGTCAGAGGCGGAAGCAAGTGGCCTGCTGATCCAATAGACATGCTATACGTGCTCTCCGTCGCGTGTATAATCTTGTCAATTCGGGGCGAGGGGCTACATTTTGATGGAAAAGAATCATGAATCGCAGCAGATTTCTGATAAAGATAGCGACACTAGTCTCTTGCCAATTGATGAGCACGAAGAATTTGTATCTCTTGATGGCAAAAAGGTAATTCGTAAAGGCATTTATCTTTTGCCAAATCTGCTGACTCTTGGCGCTTTGTTCGCTGGTTTTTATGCAATTATCGCCGGCATGAGTGGTAATTTTAATGCGGCTGGGTGGGCTATTCTGATCGCCTCAGTGATGGATGGTCTGGATGGTCGAGTTGCCCGGTTAACCAACACTCAAAGTGCTTTTGGGGCGCAGTTCGACAGTCTTGCCGACATGGTTTCCTTTGGCGTTGCGCCAGCGCTGATAGTGTTCAGCTTTGCTCTTTCATCTTTGGGAAATGCAGGTTGGGCAGCCAGTTTTATATATATGTCCTGCGCAGCACTTAGACTTGCTCGGTTCAACGTTCAATTGGGAACAGTGGACAAGCGCTTTTTTGTTGGATTGCAAAGCCCTGTCGCAGCAGGATTGGTAACCTTCAGTGTTTGGGTTGCTGCCAAATACAACCTTGAGCCCGGAATGGCGGTGGCTGTTTTGACTGCGTTATTAACGGCTTTGACAGGACTCTTGATGGTGTCCAACTATAGATACTACAGTTTCAAGGAAATTCACTTCAAGGGCACAGTGCCTTACGTAGTATTTCTAATGGCAGTTGTCCTGTTGGTTGTGATAGCCCAAAGACCTCATGAAGTTTTGTTGGCTATGTGTCTTTTTTATGTTGCATCAGGTCCGCTGATGGCGCTTTATCGGAAGTTAAATTTGCGAAAACGCAAAACTGATCAACCAGGCTAGACGTAAGTATGGCAATACAAACTTGTTCGAAATATTGGGCTGGCTCTCTATAGCTTAAACCTTCGTCAACCGGTACCGAATTTTGGAAGTCAAATTATGCTGATAAAAAGTGCTACAGACATTAATCCTTCAGAGATTACCCCAGAGTCTGTTTACCGTAATCGCAGACAGTTCATGTCAGACGCCCTCAAAACAGCCAGCATGTTTGCCGGGGCTTCGAGTATTGTTCCAGGCGTGCTAAGAGCAGCTGATGGTGATGCCCTGCGGGCTAGAGCGCCGGCTGACTTGGTCAGGTCTCCCCCTGCTGACTGGTGGGTGGACAAGTTCTCTGCGATCAGCCCGGCTCAACGAGGGGGCTCGTACTGGACTGACGAAGACCTTACACCCTATCAGGATGTTGTTAGTTTCAACAATTTTTATGAGTTTGGAACCGATAAAGAAGATCCTTCTAGACGAGCCCAGTCATTCAAGGTTGATCCTTGGTCGGTTGAAATCGCCGGGGAGGTCGACAAGCCCGGCGTCTATCATCTTGAAGATCTTCTAAAACCACATATGCTGGAAGAGCGCATCTACCGATTAAGGTGTGTAGAACGCTGGTCTATGGTGATACCCTGGATTGGTTTTTCTCTCGGTGATTTGATCAAAAGCGTTTCGCCGACGTCAAAAGCAAAGTATGTGGCCTTCGAGACGCTGGTAGATCCTGAGCAGATGCCTGGGCAAGCTAGCAGGTTTAGCATTATAAATTGGCCCTATGTTGAGGGGTTGAGAATGGACGAGGCTATGCACCCTCTCAGTTTTCTCGCTGTGGGTGTTTATGGTAACTACATGCCTCCGCAGAATGGCGCTCCAATTCGGTTGGTTGTTCCCTGGAAATATGGTTTCAAGAGCATAAAATCAATTGTCAAAATCTCATTTACTGAGCAGGAGCCGCCGACGAGTTGGAATCTGTTGCAATCAAGTGAATACGGCTTTTATGCAAATGTAAACCCAGAGGTTCATCATCCCAGATGGCGTCAGGATATGGAGACAAGATTGCCCCGAACTTTATTCAGTCCGGCTCGTCAGCCAACACTGATGTTTAATGGTTATGCTGATCAAGTAGCTCATCTGTATCAGGGGATGGATCTTACCAGGTATTACTAGTGGCGGGATCATGTGTTGTTTTCAAATAAGTGCAGTAATCAGCGCCAATTGTTAAGTTGGCGCTGGTTTAAGTTGGCTTTAAGCGGTGCAGCATTGGCACCATTCTTCATTATGGTCTGGGGTGTGTTTCAGAATTCGCTCGGTGCTGATCCTGCCCGAGTTCTCGCGTTGGAAACGGGCCGATGGTCCATTTGGTTGTTGCTTGTTAGTCTTTCCATAACGCCTCTCAGGGAGCTATCAAGGCTATCAAAACTCGCACCCCTAAGAAGAACCTTCGGGCTAATTTCCCTTTTCTACGCCTCGGTGCACTTCCTTGTTTATGTGTTATTTCTGCTCGAAATGCGCTGGTCAGAGATCGGTAGTGATATTCTTGAAAGGCCTTACATAACGGTGGGTTTTGCTGCTTTTTTGATTTTGGCATTGCTTGGTGCGACATCGCCTAAATCAATAGTTCGTCGACTTGGCAGGAAATGGAGAGTGATACATAGATTAGTCTATCTTGCTATCATGCTTGCGATTGTGCATGTCACGTGGATTCTTAGAACAGATGTTTTTGATGCTGTTCTTTATGCCTTTATTACTGTCTTGCTTCTTGGCTACCGCCTGAATAAATCGATGCGAAAAAATATCACTGAGTAGCTTGCAGTTGGTATCAGACGTTCGGTCGTTACAAGGCTTACAAAGATCTGTTCATAGTGCGGATAATGCTAATTTGATTTGTTTTCTAAAAGAGCTTGCCAGATGATTTTACTGTGGCATAATGCGCGCCCCTAGCGAGAGAAGCTCGAGTTAAGGGCTGGTTGAAATGATTTTTGCAGATATATTTTGAAAGGTTTTAGAGATAAAGCTGATC
>JBFZEG010000111.1:0-3925 GCA_041306975.1 Gammaproteobacteria bacterium
TGCCCAGGGTGCCATTGGCCTCGCCATTGGCAGCCATCTGCACCAGCAAGGGTGGGAAACTTTCCTCTTGTTGCAGGCTTTTACTGAACGAAGCGCCTTCCTGTACCCGCGCAGCGACGGCAAGCGCACTGCGCCTGAGTTGTTCATTGTTGAGCACTTCGGAGGCAATACGCAGCGCGTCCAGCAGCGGCACGCCACTGTTCAGCAGAATCGCCAGTGTCGATGCAAAACGCGCACAATCCATCTGCAATAAGGTGTTGCTGAGCCCCGGGACACGCAGCAGCGTGCGATGCCATTTGAGTCGATTGTCGGGCACCCGCAGCCACGCCTTGAAACCCGCAATCGCCGCAACAATCACACACAACAGCAACACCGCCCAACCAGAGCGGAAAAAATCACTGACAGAGATCAGCAACTGCGTCAGCACCGGCAACTCCCGATTTGAACTGGCAAACATGCTCACCAGCCGCGGCACCACAAAGGTCATCAGCAGCACCACCACACTGATGCTGACGCCCATCAGCACCAGCGGGTAAATCATCGCTGTCTGCAGCTTCTGGCGCGTCTGTTGACTACTTTCGGTGTGCAGGGCAAGGCGCTCCAGCACTTCACCCAAGAAACCTGCACTTTCACCGGCGCGCACCATGGCGCAATACATGCGGTCAAAGGCGCCAGGATGCTCACTCATAGCTTGTGCCAGCGAATGACCTTCCATGACCCGCGAACGCACCTGTGCCAGCAGACCTTTAAGGTGGTCACCGCGGCTTTGTTCTGCTGTCAGCCTCAGTACCTCATCCACCGGCAATCCGGAGCGGATCAATGAGGCCAACTGGCGCGTTAACAGCGACAGTTGATTGACCGACAAGCGACGACGGGGTTTAAACAATTGGCGGAGACCAGACCCCGATTCCAGCCCGCTTGCCACCGTTACCGTCAGCGGTTTCAGATTCTGTTGGCGCAGTCGTTGACGCAACTGGCGCTCGTCATCGGCTTCCATGACGCCTGTGACTGTGCGCCCCTGTGCATCCAGTGCCTTGTAGCGCAGTGCGCTCATGACCTGCTACCCGGTGACAGTCTGTCCGCAGGGTTGTCCTGAACAACATCGGCCAGACTGGTGACACGCAGCACTTCTTCTACGCTGGTGTCGCCGGCCAGAATGCGCTGACGGCCATGGGCATCAATCGATTCGCTGTGCTGGCGGGCATACTGTTCCAGTGCCTGTTCGCCAGCACCATCATGAATCAACCTGCGTAACGCAGCGTCTACCTCAATTACTTCATACAGCCCTGTGCGCCCGCGATAACCGGATTGATTGCAGTGCTCACAACCCACCGCCGTAAACACCACGCCGCCGACCGGCAGTTGCAGGCGCTGACTTTCGGTAGCATCAACCGTATGCGGTTGCCGGCACACATGACACAGGCTGCGCACCAGGCGCTGCGCAACAATCAAAGTCAGACTGGAGGCCAGCAGGAAAGGCTCGATGCCCATGTCCTGCAAACGCGTCACGGCACCAACAGCGGTATTGGTATGCAAGGTTGATAACACCAGATGCCCGGTTAGCGACGCCTGTACGGCGATGGCTGCGGTTTCCTGATCACGGATCTCACCCACCATCACCACGTCCGGATCCTGACGCAGCACCGCACGCAAGCCACGCGCAAAACTCATATCAACTTTGGTATTCACCTGCGTCTGCCCGATACCCGGCAACTGGTATTCCACCGGGTCTTCGATGGTCAGAATATTTCGTTCACGACTGTTGATGTGCTGTAGGCCGGCATACAGGGTGGTGGTTTTTCCGGAACCGGTTGGACCGGTGACCAGAATAATGCCGTGGGGTTTACGCAAGGCATTTTGAAGTGCGCTGAGCATCATCGGTGGCAGATCCAACTGCTCAAGCTGCAACTGCCCGGCGGCCTGGTCCAGTAGTCGCAACACCACGCGCTCACCAAAACTTGACGGAATGGTGGACATACGAATATCCACCGCATGCCCCGCCAGGCGCACACTGATACGGCCATCCTGAGGCAGGCGCTTCTCAGCAATATCCAGACGCGCCATCACTTTCAAGCGCGATACCAGCACCGGACCCAGCTCTGCTTTGGGCGCCAGCACATCGCGCAGTACCCCATCCACCCGAAAGCGCACGGAGACTTTGCGCTCGTAAGGTTCGATGTGAATGTCAGAGGCTTTTTCGCGCACAGCCTGCGATAACAACGCATTGATCAGCCGGATCACCGGCGCATTTTCGGCACCGGACAACAAATCACTGTGTTGGGGTATCTCATCAACCAGCGCATCCAGATCAAAATCATCATCCAGATCTTCGGCAGCACGTTGCGCAGCATCGGCGCCACTTTGATATAAACGTGTGAGGTTTTGCTGGAAAGTCGCCTGATCAGTGAGTTGCCAGTGCAAACCAGCGCCCAGCACGCGCCGCAGTTCCAGCAATACGGGCAGCGTGGGGTTCTGACGGCAGCTCAGCGATTCGCCATCCCAGAGCACACCGTGCTGCTGGGCAAACTCGTACGGCAACAGGCGAATCTGGTCCGGGGATTGGCTCATGTCGGCAGCCTCAAGGCTCAGGCTGAGGATTACGAGCATCCCCATCAGCTGCCTGGCCTGACCTTGTGGTTTCCCACGCCGGCAGCACCGGCATGTCACCCTCATCAAACAACCAGCCGCTGAGCGGCGTCTGTTGTAATTGCTGCTCACGAATCAGCTGATACTTCTCGGCCGTAGCGCCGCGCAGCGCGTCATCATCACGCAAAATGGTGGGGCGGATAAACACCAGCAAATTGGTTTTTTGTACGCTGCTGGTCTGTGAGCGGAACAGACGGCCGATGCCCGGCACACTGCCCAGCAAGGGCACTCGTTGTTCAGTTTGAATGACGTTGTCGCGGATCAGACCGCCCAGCACCACGGTTTCACCGTCAGCAACTGTCACACGGGTCTCAATCTTGCGCTCATTGGTAATCAGATCCACCGCGCCGGCTTTGGGGGAAATACTGGAGATTTCCTGGCTGATGTCCAGCGCCACCCGATCACCACGATTCACATGCGGGGTGACACGCAAGGTGGTGCCGACGTTCTGACGATTGATGGTCTGAAAGGGATTTTGCACACTGCCGGAGCCGCCGGTGTTGGTAAACGAACCGGTGACAAATGGCACACTTTCACCAACAGTGATTACGGCTTCACTGTTATCGGTAGTAAGAATATTCGGAGTAGATAAAATGTTGGCACCGCTGTTGGCCTGCAGCAGATCGATCAATGCCAGAAGATCAGTACTGCCACCCAGGCGCCCGACACCGATGCTTTGTCCGGCAATACCGGCCAGTCCGGCTGCCAGGCCAGTCAAGGCATCTCGCCTGTCCTCTGCCAATGCACCTTCGGTCACCAGCCCCAATTGCTGCAGATTATTGCCGGCATCAAAGCTGCTGGCAAAACCACCACTGTCATCGCGGAACAACCACTGTATGCCAAGGTTTTGGCCAACGTCGTCGTTGATCTCAACAATAATCGCTTCGACCAGCACCTGCGCACGCTGAATATCCAGCCGCTGCACCACATCCATCAACGAATCGATCACATCAAGATCGGCGGTAATGATCAAGGCATTGTTATCGGCGTCAGCCTGAATGCTGGCTTGCCGCGGTTGTGTGCTCTGTTCTTCCCCGGTAGACAAACCAAAACGATCGCGCACCACGGCACTGAGTACCTCGGCGACACGCGTGGCATTGGCATACTCCAGATAGACGACGCGGGTATTACCGTCCTGTTCACGCGGCTGATCCAGCAAGGTGACCAGCTCACGAATATTAGTGCGTTGACGTTGACCGCCAGTCACCAGCACGGAATTTGTGCGCTCATCAGCACTGATCTGCAGGCGCGCACTTACCGGTTCTTCTTCGGTCGGCGC
>JBFZEG010000114.1:0-4007 GCA_041306975.1 Gammaproteobacteria bacterium
AGGGCTTTTTGCAGAACCCACCTTGGCATTGGACAGAACTGCCGATTAGGGGTAACGTAAAGCGCCCAAGTAATAACAACAATGACTAGCTTCTAGGGAGTGTTAGGATCATGAAAAGAAAATTCCTCTTTACCTTGGCAATGGTGGCAAATACCTCGCTGCTTGCCCTGCCGGCCAGTGTGCTGGCCCAGCCTGATATTGAACCGGCTGAGCCTTTTAAGGTCGGCACCTTTGTTGTCGGCAATGAGCAGTTTGCCGGCCTGGTGATGCGCGATGATTCACTGATTGTGGATCTGGCTGAAGCCAATCAAGCACTGGAGCTGATGCCGGAGTACCCCGACGTTGATATGCCCGATGATGTGCTTGGCCTGATCGAAGGTTATGAATACGGGCTGAAGTACCGTGTTTACGAAATCGTCAACGAACTGGTCGCATCGGGCCAGTTAAACGGCAGCGACCAACCCGACTACATCCATGCGGTGGCGGATGTTGTTATCCGCGCGCCTATCCAGTATCCCAGCAAAATCATGAACGCAGCGGTCAATTTTTACACGCACGCCTGTGAAGGCTGTACGGAAGAAGAACTGGCCGAGCGCACCCGTCAGCGTCAGGAAAACCGCGGCGTGCCTTACTTGTTCCTGAAGCCAACCCGTGGCGCTGTCATCGGTAATGGCGAAGACGTGATCATGCCCTTTGGTCGCGACGAGATTGAATATGAAGTCGAAATGGCCATCGTGTTTGGTCGCACCGGTAAGTATGTTTCTTCGGCCCGCGCCTATGATCATGTCTTCGGTTACATGGTGGCGATGGATATCTCCGATCGTGGTGGCCGTCCGCCGGGGGGCTTCAGCTCAGGTCAGGACTGGTTCGTCGGCAAGGGCCACGATACCTTTGCTCCGCATGGTCCGTGGATTGTGCCTAAGGAGTTTTACGGTGACCCCATGGATCGTCTGCATCAGATCACGGTCGTAGATGGCGTCACCGTGCAGGAAGCGCGCGCTGGCGACATGATCCACAATATCCCGGAACTGATTGAGTACGCCTCTTCGCTGATCACGCTGTTCCCCGGCGATGTGTTGCAAAGCGGCACTTCTGGCGGTACCGGCTCGGGACGTGTTGAACGTGCCACCGGTTCAGGTTATCTGATTGATGGCGAGACCATCAGCGCGACCATCGAAGGTATCGGCACGCTGACCCACCGCGTGGTGCGTGAGCAGAGTGTGCCGGCCGATCTGTCCGGTTCGCAGTTGCCGCCGACCAGCACTTACCGTAATCGCTGATCTGGTGTGATGGCACACCCCTGATGGCACACCTGATGAAAAAAAAGCCCTGACTCATGGAGTCGGGGCTTTTTTTTGCGGCCTTGTTAACCGCCGATAATCTCATTCAATCCCTCAATAACATACGCAAGTTCGTCGGGACCAACACTGCCAATCTTCTTTCCGATGCGCTCTGTAGACACCGTACGAATCTGGCTAATTTTTACCCACGACTGCTTTGGGAGCTTTGAACCCATTAGCTCGTGTGTCAGCGGAAATCCCGCCCTAGGTTCCTGGCTGGTAAGGGCCATTGCGATTACCGTGCCAGAGCGCTCGTTAAAAATGTCGTGGCTCAGAATGAGAACTGGGCGCTCACCGGATTGCACTCGCCCTTGGGCAGGATTTAGATCAGCCCAGCGAATTTCACCCCTCAATATTTTGGCCATGCATCCAGATCCTCAGACAATCCTTCGTCAGCCATGGCCCTCTCAAAGGCAGGATCCAGTTTGGCACATTCCTCAGCCAAGCGGTTCCGCTCAAGCCGTTCCAGCTTTTCAAGAACAGCTTCCTGGATGGCGCGGCTGCGATTGCTAAAGACCTTGCGCCTGACCAAGGCATCGACTTTGGCAAGAACGCCTTCTTCAATGGTAATTGCTACTTTTGTATGGCTCATAACAGCGACTCTCCTTGGTATGATGAATAATCATACTCTTGAGCTGATGCAGCGGCAAGGCGAGGCGGTTAACGCCCGTTTCAGCTGCACCGAAGCCGGAATGCTTTTGTATTATTATTCGAGTGCAGCGAGCAACACAAAACACGTAGGTTTATGGCTGTCATTCGTAGAGCGTCCAAAACCGCAGCACTTTAACCGCACGCTCTTTTTCTAACACTTGATACACCAGTCTATGCTGGATATTAATTCGACGAGAATAGATGAGTGGAAAAGGCTCACAGGTGTGAAGCCGCCACTTAATGCGCTGGCGGGCACTGGCCAGCATCTGTCAGCGTGCGTGGTCGATAGTTAAATGCGGGGGCTTTCCAACGCCTCCAGACACTGGGGTCCACAGACACATTGACGGCATGCTTGCCTTTCATCCCCTTGTTGAAATGTCTGAAGTGCCTGCCATCGCCGGGGGCTCTCAACTTGCGGAACCACGCATAAACCCCTTTCAAAAATCCTCTGAAGGAATCGTGTGGCTGGGTTTTCCAGGCATCCTCTGCAGCGATAAACCCATCCAGTTTCAACCCAGCGCTCGAAGCCTTTTCTATCATCCATTGGAAAGGCATGTCGGCAAGCAAGTCCTCGGCGCCATAACCACCGCCTACGTTCGCATGTGCGCCGATAAACCATCGCTGTTCAACGTCCAGGTTTTCCGGTTTCTTCTGTCCATTTTCACCCGTCCATAACGGCACGTCGTAGGCGGCTCGATGTTCATCCAGTGCAACCGCGTGGTATGCATAATTAACAATGCTGGAGAGTTCGGTGTCGTGCCACGAAAATTTTCCGTGCTCAGACAGGTTTGTTCCAGGAATCCCTAATGCGCCGACGGTATCCCATACGCCTATGAAGTGAACCCTCGGAGCACGGCTGTAGTTGTTCCTGAATGTCTGGCACTCGGGGCAGTCCGGGCTCAAGCGTTTATCTCTGTAGATGCGTTCTGCTTTATCCAGCACGCTGGGAGTCACGATACGCAGGAGCCCGCATTTTCGTATCAAACCCACAAGGCTTCTTGCCGTATAAGCACCACGACTGAAACCGAAAATCCAAATTTCGTCGTTGTTGTTGTAGTGTTTTGCGAGCCACTCGTAGCCCTGTAGCAGATTCTGACTTAGCCCGTGGCCAGAGACGCCACCTAATAAACGCCCTGACGTTCCAGTACCTACACCCGGGTCGTAGAAAAATCTTTGCCTGATATCGTCATCATATTCACGGATGCGTGCAGCAAGACGAAAAACATTTGTTTGGTCTTCTGGATCGTTCCAGGTTCCGTCGAATAGGAGAATCAATCTTTGTTTTGTCATGGAGCCTCCGCTGTTGGTTAGGCGGCTTTACAGTTTTATTGTTTTTAAAAAAGACTTTCAACATGACTGTTTTTTTACCACCTTGTTTAAACCTGATAGCAGAACGTAGATTAAAAAACCAAAAAAAGTGTCTGGTTTTATCGTGCGCGGGTTGGATTTGTGCTTTAGGTCACATTTTTGATTGTGAACGTTGAGATAAGGTGCGGCTCATAGCTGCAGTAGTCTTTCACTTCGCCAAACTCGTACCAGATTGACTACAGAAGTATGCCGCATGTACACAATACGAAAGGGTGGATGGATAACTTCACGGATTTGCTCTTGATCAAACTCCGGAACTTTCCTACCCGAATCAGGGTGGTCAATCAGCCTTTGTGCCTTTCCCAGTATGGCACTTACAATCTGCTGGCCGACTTCAGGGACTCCCTGCTCCAAGTAATAAGTCTGAATACTCTGAAGATCGTTTAGCGCAGACCGCGCAATAATAAGCTTCACTCACGCGATACCCAGTATTTTCTTGGCTTCGTCCAATGTGACGGTATTGCCCTCTCGGATATCCGCAAGAC
Organism: Gammaproteobacteria bacterium; assembly: GCA_041306975.1. GTDB lineage: Bacteria > Pseudomonadota > Gammaproteobacteria > Pseudomonadales > Pseudohongiellaceae > Pseudohongiella. The sequence continues at coordinate 3,845 of JBFZEG010000114.1, forward strand.
CTTGAGCTACGGCCTTTACGAACCGCAATTCTTCAGTGGATTTTTCATAATCTTCAAGACCTAGCACCACAGCAACCCCGCGACCACGACTCGTTAGGAGTATAGGTCGATGTGTTTCATTTGTACGCCCAACGACCTTGCCAGGATTGACCTTCAGATCAGA
>JBFZEG010000140.1:0-16277 GCA_041306975.1 Gammaproteobacteria bacterium
GCTGACGCACCGTGCTCAGTGCAATCCGCGCACCGGAGGCTCCCAGTGGATGCCCCACTGCAATCGCCCCCCCATTTGGGTTCACACGTGAATCATTAAAATCAACGTCGAGCATTTTCAGGCAACCCAGAACCTGAGTCGCGAATGCTTCATTAATTTCGATGACGTCCATATCGCCAAGTTCCAATCCCGCACGCGCCAGCGCCTTGCGCGCGGCGAACACCGGACCGAGGCCCATGACGCGTGGCTCAACACCTGCGATAGCGCCTGCAATAATGCGAGCACGCGGCTTGACGCCATATCGCTCACCGATTGCAGCATTGCCGATGATCAAGGCTGCCGCGCCATCGTTGATTCCCGACGCGTTACCCGCAGTCACCACACCACCTTCAAACAAGGGGCGCAGTCCGTTCAGCGAATCCAGCGTTGAATCCGCGCGCGGGTGCTCATCTGTGTTGATGAGCAGTGGTGGCAGTTTTTTTCCCCGAGACACTTCCGTAGCAATAATCTCACCGTTAAAAAAACCTGACGCCCGGGCGGCTTCGTACCGCGCCTGAGACGCCGCTGCAAACAGATCACTTTGCTGGCGGGAAATACCAAGGTCTGTGGCTATGTTATCTGCTGTTTGTGGCATCGTATCGTTGCCAAAACCACTGGCAAATAATGGATTGGTAAATCGCGCACCCAAGGTGCTGTCAGCAATTTGCTGACCACGATCAAATGCTGAGTGAGCCTTTGACAGAATCAGTGGCGCACGACTCATCGACTCAACTCCACCGGCTAGAAACAAGTCACCTTCGCCTGCTTTGATACCACGACTGGCGTCTAACACCGCTGCCAGACCCGAACCACAAAGCCGGTTGACCGTAAGACCACCCACGCTGCGCGGTAACCCTGCCAGCAGGGCAGCAAAACGCGCCACATTGCGGCAATCTTCTCCAGCCTGGTTGGTATTGCCGATGATGACGTCTTCGTAGGCCTCCGGACTGAACACGTTCCGACCCACAATGCTGCGAATCACATGGGCCAGCAGGTCATCCGGGCGGATAGACGACAAACATCCGCCGTGACGACCAAACGCGGTACGTGCACCGTCGTAAATAAAGGCTTCTTGAAATTGACTCATAGAATTGTTCTCTTGTTCCACATAACATAGATTTCGATACCGCGCCGCATGGTAGCACATGCCTTTCGGGGGTGGAATTCGACTCCGGACGCTCGTTCGGGGTATTATGCCGAACTCTCGCTCGATAGTTAAACCGCGCTTTGAACGGAAACACCGATACTGTCAGACAGCTGCATCATGAAAGAGGTCAAACATGATTCGAGATCAGGAAACATTAAATCAACTTATTGATATGGTTGAACGTTTTGTCCGGGAAAGACTAGTCCCGGCTGAACATCAGGTCGCTGAAGAGTTCAAAGTGCCCGATGAAATAATTCAGGAAATGAAAGAATTAGGCCTGTTCGGCATGACTATTCCGGAGGAATATGGTGGTCTCGGCCTGACCATGGAAGAAGAAATCCATGTTGCTATGGCACTGGGTCATACCTCGCCGGCATTCCGTTCAATCCTGGGCACCAACAACGGCATCGGCTCTGCCGCGGTTGTTTTTGATGGCACTGAAGAGCAGAAGCAGAAATTCCTGCCCAAGTATGCCAGCGGCGAGTGGGTCGGCTGCTTTTGTCTGACTGAACCCGACGTTGGATCCGATGCCGGCTCACTGAAAACGACTGCCGTACGTGACGGCGACCATTTTGTCATCAACGGCACCAAACGCTACATCACCAATGGCCCGGTGGCCGACACCTTTAACGTCATGGCGCGTACCAACCCTGATATCAAAGGGGCACGTGGCATCTCTGCGTTTATTGTTGAAAAGGGCACACCCGGCATCATTCTGGGCGCTGTTGATAAAAAAATGGGTCAGGCCGGATCATTGACCTGTGATGTCATTTTTGACAACTGCCGTGTGCCCGCTGCTAACCTGATTGGCAAAGAGGGTGACGGATTTATCACCGCGATGAAGGTGCTTGACCGCGGTCGTCTGCACATTGCCGGCGTCAGTGTGGGTGTTGCTGAACGCCTTATCGAAGACGCACTGCGTTACGCCATTGATCGCAAACAGTTCGGGGTTGCCATTGCCGAACATCAACTCATTCAGGCCATGCTTGCCGATTCCAAAACTGAGACATATGCTGCCAAGTGCATGGTGCTCGATGCGTCACGACTGCGCGATGAAGGCAAAAACATCAGCACCGAGTCTGCGGCCTGCAAACTGTTTGCAACAGAAATGGTCGGACGTGTCGCTGATCGAGCGGTGCAGATCCACGGCGGCGCCGGATACATTTCCGAATACGCTGTTGAGCGTTTTTATCGCGATGTACGCCTGTTCCGTCTCTACGAAGGCACGTCACAAATTCAACAGCTTATTATCGCCAGAAACATGATCAAGGCGGCGTCCTAGTCACAGCAAATCTCAGCAATCAGGCCATATCTGCAGGGTTTTCTGCGGATATGACCCGGGCCAACTCGCCCTGTACCCAGTCAGCCGTCCGGAATTTGCTTGTAATTCGGCAAAAAATACTTAAACTCCCACCCTCTGCGAAATTCAAGATGTCTGCAGCAGAGTGGCAGTTAATCGTCTTGAAAGACATATCATCAAACCAACCACATATGGTTCAGAAACTGATAGCCGCTGACGATGCCGCTGTGATTCAGCGGCACTTACAGATTATGAGTTCACCACCATTTTTTTTGGGGTAAGGATTATGAGCACAATCTCCTCCATTAAAGAGACTCTCAAAACAAGTACCACCTGTGAGAGCATCAGCAGCGCCAACGAAAATGAATGGCCCAGCTTTACTGGCGAAGCCAATGTTGAACCCAAAGATCACTTTATCCGCCGCAACGGCATCGAGTTTGCCGGCACTCACCTGCTGATCGATTTCTGGGGCGCACACAACCTTACCGATCTGGAATTAATGGAGCGTAAATTCCGCGAGTGCGTCGAAAAATGTGGGGCTACCTTGCTGCATATCCACTTGCACCATTTCTCGCCCAATGGCGGAATCTCCGGTGTTGCTGTATTGGCTGAATCACACATTAGTGTTCATACCTGGCCAGAGCGCGGCTATGCTGCGTTTGATATTTTTATGTGTGGAGATGCGCAACCAGAAAAGGCGATTCCAATTCTGAAAGGCGCCTTTAAACCCGAGCGAATTATGGTCGGGGAACAACTGCGCGGCATGACACAATCGGCTTGCGACAATTGACAGCGGTCACTGCACTCCCACTGTGGACAGAAACACTGTACTCGTCCTACGGTCAGAGTTTTCGTGTTGATGAGATATTGTTCGAGGAAAAGACCGCACAGCAGCATCTGATGATCTTTCGCAATGAGCAATTCGGGCGGGTGCTTGCACTGGATGGCATTGTGCAAACCACCGAACGCGATGAATTCATCTATCACGAAATGCTGACACATGTGCCGTTAATCGCTCATGGCAACGCGCAACGTGTGCTGATCATCGGCGGCGGGGATGGTGGCATCCTGCGCGAAGTTTGCCGTCACACTACGGTGAAACACGTAACGCAGGTGGAGATCGATCCATCGGTGATTGAATTGTCAAAAACGTGGTTTCCCGGACACAGCAATGGCGCCTATGAAGATCCGCGCGCACACATCGTGATAGGCGATGGTTTTGATTTTGTGCAGACCACACAAGATCGCTTTGATGTGATTATTTCGGACTCTACCGATCCCGTGGGGCCGGGAGAGGTACTTTTCAGTAAAGATTTTTATGCCGGTTGCCAACGCAGTCTGAACCCGGGCGGGGTGTTGGTGACGCAGAATGGTGTGCCGTTTATGCAGACATCTGAATTTACGGATACCGCTGCACGACTTTCCAGATTATTCAAAGACTGGCGTTTTTATGGCGCTGCAGTGCCCAGTTACATCGGTGGCCTGATGACCTTCGCGTGGGCCAGTGACAACCCCGATTTGCTGAACACAACCGCGGATACACTGGCTCAGCGCTGGCAGGCGCTAAAAATCCAGTCACGTTATTACACACCCGAGTTGCATCTGGCTGCGTTTGCATTGCCTCGCTATTTGCTGGACATGCTGCCAGACAAGTATGCTGATCGCGTCCGATGACATCAATCACCGTCTCTTGGGTCCAACATGTCCGCCCAGCCATTCAGAATCCTGACACTCAATATTCATAAAGGATTTGCACTCGGCACCAGGCGACTGGTGTTATCCCATATTCGCGAGCATCTTCGCGCCAGTAACGCCAACCTGGTTTTTCTTCAGGAAGTGGTTGGTGACAACGAGCGCCACCGCAAGCATGTGCAGCACTGGCCAGCCGGCACACAATTGGAGTATCTGGCGGATTCTGTCTGGCCACACCATGCCTACGGAAAAAACGCCATTTATCAGCATGGTCACCATGGCAATGCAATCCTGAGTGCTCAACCGTTCATCAATTGGGACAACATTGATGCATCGTTTGTTAATTTCTCGCAGCGCGGTTTTCTGCACGGCACCATTGCCGGCACAGATAACGGCAGCATCCATCTGATCTGCATTCATCTGGGCTTATTGGAGCACGAGCGCAAGCTGCAGGTTGTTCGGCTGATTGACTATGTTCGCCGCGTGGTTCCTGATGAACACCCGTTAATCATCGCCGGAGACCTGAATGACTGGCGACGCACAACACACTTGACCTTAAAAAAGGCCTTGGGACTGCAGGAAGCACATGAGAGTGTCAACGGCCGCTGCGCCAGGACGTTTCCGGCATTTTTGCCGATGCTGCCCATGGATCGCATCTACCTGCGGGGCTTTGATGTACAGCATTGCCAGATTCTGTCAGGTGACAACTGGCGCGAATTTTCAGATCATTGTGCACTGGTCACCGATGTGCAACTGTCATCAGTATCGTCATAAACGCGTTGTTTAATGCATGAACCACCCAGTTCGGGAAGAACACCATGGAGACATTATCAGCTGGCGATCTGCTGTTTTATGCCTTGCCGCCCCTGTGGCTGATGATGGGGTTTGTCGCCGCCGGCCACATCCTGCTCAACAAACGCGACTCCAAAGCCGCCTTTGGCTGGATCGCGTTGTGTATCATTCTGCCGGTGGCAGGGCCCTTGATTTACCTGTTGTTTGGCATTAACCGCATTAATCAAAGGGCCCAGCGCGACTATCGCATCAAGGTTCCCCGCCAATTCCTCGAGACAGTGAGCGAGCCTGAAGGCACCGACTTCCGCCCCTTGTCCGGTATTGGTGAGAATCTGACCCGCAAAGGGCTCAGCGACTGCACCGAACTGATGCTGCTTGAAAATGGCGAACAGTTGTACCCGGCGATGATCGACGCCATTAATCACGCCCGCTCCCGCGTATTGTTGGCCTCGTACATCTTTGACCACAACAGCAGCGGTCTGGCGATTGCAGATGCGCTCGCGGCTGCCGTGAAACGAGGGGTCGAGGTGAAAGTCATCATCGATGGTATGGGTGAATTTATGACCCTGCCAAGAATAGGAAATCACCTGTTGAAACTGGGCATTCCTTTTTGCAGATTTAATCCCGTGACCCTGTTCCCGCCGGCGCTGAATATCAACATGCGCAATCACCGCAAGCTGCTGATCATTGATGGTGAATGGGCCTTTACCGGCGGGCAGAATATTGGTGACCGACACCTGGCGTTGCGAGACCAGAACCCGAATCGCGTACTGGATCTGCACTTCCGCCTGAAAGGTAAAATTGTTGATGAGCTCGAATGGGCTTTCTGGAAAGATTGGGCCTACTGCGAAGACAAACACGACGCACCCGAGTTTATTGGCACCAACCGCTTACAAACTCAGGCGGATATCTGGGCGCGCCTGATTCTGGACGGGCCCAACAAAGACATCGACAAGTTGAACTACCTGATGGTCAGTGTCATATCAGCAGCTCAGCATCAGGTGTTGATCATGACACCGTATTTTCTGCCGATGCTCGACATGATTGGCGTGCTGATTGCGGCTCATCTGCGGGGCGTAAAGGTCTGCATTCTGGTGCCCGGTCACAACAACATCAAACCCGTGCATTGGGCGATGAACAACTCCATACGCCAACTTCTGGAGGCTGGCATTGAGATAAAGCAGCAGCCGGCACCGTTTGTGCACTCAAAATTATTACTGATCGATGGCCAGTACTCATTAATCGGCACTGCCAATATTGACCAGCGCAGCCTGCGTTTGAACTATGAATTGGGCGTTGAAATCTTTTCTGCCAAAGTGAATACGGCTCTTCAGCAATACTTCTATGAACGCGAAGTCAAGTGCACGCCTATCACTCTGCAACAGATAGAACAGCGTTCCCTGCCGGTCAAACTCAGAGATTCGATAGCCTGGCTGTTTTCACCGTATCTGTGAATCCTTCAGGTTTGATTATCAGCACATCCTGATCAACGATATCGAGCAGCTTTTCTGCAGTGCTGCCTACCAGAAAGCGGTCAAGCGCGGAGCGCGAAACCGCGCCCATGACCAAGACACTGGCGTTGGTTTCCGCCAGAAATGCCGGCAATGATTCCACCACTTCCCTTTCGTCGAGTCGTAATTTAGCCGGCGTTATGCCAAACCTGCCAAGCAACGCGGCGGTTTTTTCACGGTAGGCATCAATATCGGGGCGAAGCGCATACAGACCGGATACCGGTGGCTGAAAGCAGGAATGGAACAGAAACACCTCTCCCTGTGTAGACCCCGCCAGTAACTGCCCAGCCGCTGTTAGCTGTTGGTCAAGATCGGCAGGTTTGTCATTGGCATGATCCGGGTCAACCGCAACCACAAATGCAGGATGCGGTGGCCAAGGTCTATCCTTGACCAGTAATACCGGGCAAGGACAGAAGCGAAGCAATTGCCAGTCTTGGTGAGACAACAACAAGCGCGAAATTTTCTCGTGATGACGAGTGCTTTGCACCAGAAGATCGGGCTTGCTCGACAACACTTTGTGAATAATCTGGCGGTAGGGCGGATTTCCCCACAAAGCATCCACGGTGACAGCAAAACCTTGCTGGCGAATGACGGTTGCCATGTCTTCAAGCAACTGGCGGTTGCGGGTCAAATGTTCCTGTCGCAGGATTGCTGCTTGGGGAGGATCAAAGTAGAACCCATCTTCCAGATAACTGCTGTGATCACAGATCAGTAGATCCAGAGCCGCACCGGTGGCACGGGCCAGTCGCAGGGACTTATCGAGCGCAAGCTGCGAATCCTGGCCGGGCTCAATAATTACTAGTATCTTTTTGACAGATAACATGTTGCTATCCTTCTATTCCTATATGTTGAAATTCGTTTTTTTTGGAACAGTGTTTTCAGTTGCAGCTTAAGCGAACAAACCTGCATCGGCAATCAATGACCCTAGCAGCGCACGGCCTGCTCCTGCTCCTTCTCATTTAACAGGTACTCGGTTAGACTCCGGTTGATCAATGACAACTATTGTTGAATTAGATGATAAAAATTTGATCAAGAGGACAGTGTGATGAGCTATAAAAACCTGTTAGTGGCCGTCGATCTTTCCAATGAATCTGACAGAGTTATCGAGCGCGCTATCGAGCTTGCCGGCAATCAAACTGACCGCATAACGCTGGTACACGTGGTGGAACCCGTGGCCGCCGCTTACCCGATTGATGCTTACGCAATAAACCTCACCAAGTTACAGGAAGAGGCGATGGCCATCGCTGCGCAGCGTCTGGCGAGCATCGCCGGGAAACATGGCATCCAGAGCGACCGTCAAGTGGTATTGGCTGGCGCTGCAGCGACTGAAGTTCGCAGTAAGGCAGGAGACATCCATGCTGACCTGATTGTTATCGGCAGTCACGGTACAACAGGATGGAAGTTACTGCTGGGCTCTACCGCCAATAAAGTGTTGCATGGTGCCTCCTGCGACATCATGACCGTACGCGTCGGTAAACTAAACTAAGTCAACCAGCACACACAGACGAGCAAAAGAGCCATTATGTCCCAACAACCCATGAACGGTTTTATTGGTATCACCAGCAAGCAGCCGGCGTCGGTGCCACTGGCAAGCTCAGGTACACAAACCGCCGGCAGACCCTGCCCGCACAATCCCGTTGTCAGTTGCAGCAACTGCCGCCTGAGCGACCTGTGCCTGCCCATTGCACTGAACAAAAGCGAGATTCTGCAACTGGACGAAATTATCGAGCGCAGCCGTCCTCTGCGAAAAGGCGAGCACATTTATCGTCAGCGCGATGAGTTCCGCTCTGTGTTTGCAGTGCGAAGCGGCAGCTTCAAATCCTATATTCTGGGGCCTGATGGTCAAAGCCGCGTCACCGGCTTTTTTATGCCCGGCGAGATTATTGGCATGGACGGTATCGGCAGTCGCATCCATGGTGTGTCGACGATGGCGCTGGAACACGCGTCGATCTGCGAGATACCGTTCTCGCAACTTGAACGCCTGAGTCACCAGTTACCCAATTTGCAAAGCCGCTTTTTTGCCATCATGGGTAACGAAATTGTCAAAGATCAGCAGATTCATACCTTGCTGAGCAGCTACACCGCAGAGCAGCGTCTTGCATCGTTCCTGCTCAGTCTGTCAGCACGTTACGCCCGCTGCCAGCTGTCGGCCGAGCGTTTTATTCTGCACATGACACGCAGTGATATCGGTGAATATCTCGGGCTGACGCTGGAAACCGTCAGCCGCGTTTTTTCATCGCTGCAAAAGAAAGAGCTGGTACTGGTCAAGAACCGGGAAATCGAAATCAAAGAAATGGCCAAGTTAAAAGCCATTCTTGGTGAGTAACCCCGGTGAGTAACCCAGGCGAGTAACCCAGGCCACTTGAATCCCGGTCTTTTTTACAGCAAATTGACCGGGATCTTGAAGTACACCGTACCGTTATCCTCTGCTGGCGGCATTTGACCGGCCCTGATATTCAACTGAATAGACGGCAGAATCAGCCGCGGCATCTCCAGAGTCTTGTCTCGCGCTTCGCGCATCGCCACAAACTGCTGTTCCGTCACGCCATCATGCACGTGAATATTGTGCTTTTTCTGCTCAGCGACCGTTGTCAGAAAAGCGTGTTCACGATGCTTACCCGGGTAATCGTGACACATAAACAAACGGGTATCCTCAGGCATGCTCAACAGCGTCTGAATAGACTGGTACAAGGTGTGTGCGTTACCGCCCGGAAAATCGCAGCGCGCGGTGCCAACATCCGGCATAAAGATAGTGTCGCCGACAAACACAGCATCACCGATTCTCCATGACATATCTGCCGGCGTGTGACCGGGCGTGTAAATGACTTCAGCATCAATGTCACCGATATTGAATGTCTCGCCCTCAGCAAACAATTTATCAAACTGACTGCCGTCTACCAGAAATTGTTTTTCCAGATTAAAGACGTTTTTGAATATCGCCTGCACCGCAGTGATCTTGTCGCCTATCGCGATCTTGCCACCCACCTGTTCACGCACAAACGGTGCTGCGGACAGATGATCGGCGTGGGCATGAGTCTCCAGCACCCAGTCAACGGTCAGATTGTGTGTGCGGACAAATTCGATGACGCGCTGCGCCCCGTCGGTGCGGGTACGACCGGACTTGGGGTCGTAATCGAGTACCGGATCAATCACCGCGGCATGACCACCATCATGATCATAAACAACGTAAGTGAAGGTCTCGGAGTCCCGATCAAGAAATGCTTCTACTATGGGCTTGTTCATCATACTTCTCCTGTTGAATAGGTGTTGAATACAGTGTGTCTGAAACTATTTTCATACGATGCGAACATATTACTTGAAAACATTATATCTACAAATATATTATTTGTATCGCAATCATAATCGACACATGCTGATCAAACACTGAATACAGGAGCGTACATGGAGCCAACATCCAAAGCTTTGATCGCTGTCATGATTAATGCAGAACAGCCGGCCGGCATAAACATCAACCAGATGCGCGCCAACGCCAGTGATGCTGTCAATCTGCTGCGAACACTGGCCCATGAGGACCGACTGTTGCTGCTGTGCCAGTTAAGCCAGCAAGAGATGTGTGTCAGTGAACTGGAAAGCGGCCTGGATATCCGTCAACCCAGTCTTTCCCAGCAACTGGGCGTGCTGCGCCGCGAAGGTCTGGTAGATACCCGGCGCGAAGGCAAACATATCTTTTATCGTGTCAGCCCCGGACCGGCGCTGAGTATCCTCCATCAACTTCATGACATTTTTTGTAATCAGGAGATCAAGCAATGACTATCGACTGGACAAGTTTTACACCGTGGGCCTCGTTATCGGGCGGTGTGCTGATTGGCGTTGCCGCCGCCATGTTCATTTTGCTTAATGGCCGGATTGCGGGCATTTCAGGCATTCTGGGTGGATTGTTGCTACCCAAAAAGGGCGATGTACTTTGGCGCGCGTTATTTGTTGCCGGCATGGTACTGGCGCCAACTGCATGGTTGCTGACCGGACCACTGCCTGACATGCAGATTGATGCAGGCTATCCGCTGTTGATCATTGCTGGCCTGATTGTTGGCATCAGCACCCGCTATGGCTCTGGCTGCACCAGTGGTCATGGCGTCTGCGGTATTTCACGCCTGTCACCCCGATCAATTGTTGCCACGCTGGCCTTTATGTTTACCGGTTTTGTGACCGTCTACATCGTGCGCCATGTGTTTGGATTCTGAGGAAAAAATTATGAATAAGCATTTTGTGTCTGCATTTGTTACCGGTTTGATTTTTGGGTTAGGTCTGTTGGTTTCCGGCATGGCTAACCCGGACAAAGTCCTGTCGTTTCTGGATATTACCGGCGATTGGGATCCGTCGCTGATGCTGGTGATGGGGGGGGCGATTGCAGTGGGCGCGATGGCGTTTACGCTGATAAAAGGCCGCACACACTCATTGTGGGGCGAACCCTTGCGCTTGCCCACACGGCAAGACCTGGACAGCCGTCTGATCATGGGCAGCCTGGGGTTCGGAATTGGCTGGGGTCTGGCGGGATTTTGTCCTGGCCCGGCACTGGTGGCTTTGGGAACCGGCGCCCCCAAAGCCATCGTGTTTGTAGTGGCCATGGTGGCCGGTATGGCAATTTACGAGCTGATCGAAAAGTCCCGCATCAAAGCGGTCAGTTAAGTAGATTGGCCGGCGAATACTGATCAGTGAGCACGCGGGTATCCACATTCCAGTCCGGCCGTGTGCTGAGCTGGGCCGGATACTCCAGCAGGTTAATGCCGTAAGGCCGTAACCGTTCAAACAGCTGACGCGCCGGCGCATTTAACGAAGCGATAGAAGGCAAGCCCTGCTTTTTTGCCAGAATGATGCGGTTGCCGCTGCCGGCGGTTTTGAAGTTAAAAAACTCGCCGAACACCGCCTGGTAGGTGACCGACTCGTAGTCATACAAACGGCTGGATGCAAAGGTGTTGGCAACCAGCACGCCATCTGGCGTGAGAATCTGGCTGACTTCCTGCAGAAACTCCTGCGTCAGCATATGTTCGGGAATGTATTCCCCGGAAAACGCATCCAGCACAATGTAGTCATATTGTTCACCACGAAGTCCGGCACGTTTAATAAATACGCGGGCATCAACCACATGATTGACCAACTGCTCATCTTCAACAAAATTGAAATACTCTTTGGCCACCGTCAACACCGCCGGGTCTACCTCTAGCACGTCGATCCGCGCGTCAGGAAACAACTCGCGCATCACCGTAGGGATCGTCCCGCCACCCAAACCTGCCACCAGAATTCGCTGAGGGTCCGGGTTCAGCAGCAGCCCTGCAAAACTCATGCGCGTGTAATTGAAGACCAGCCGCTTCGGATCACGCAGATCAATACAGGTCTGATTCATATCGCCACGATGCACGTTAAACAACATGCAGCGCTGATTATTAAACTCAGTAACAACCACGTCTCTGTATTGAGATCGCTCTTCGTGAATGATGGTGCGCTGCGCCACCGCACGGTTGTCCGGCCACAGCCACGCCACTGCCAGCGCTAGCAGCATGACGGATAAACTTCGCATCGCAACTACTCTCATTTTGCACCCGCCTGCCCGCCGGCAGATTTCACCTGTTGATTGACCCACATCATCGCCGCGCCACAACTCAACAGCGCGAGCACACAGCCCCACATGACCTGGTCAAGATCAAACCAGAGCACAAAGTAAAACGAGGTACCCAAGGTGCCCAGAGCACTGCCCATGGTTGAAACAAAGTACAACATCCCTGCGACGCCGCCGCTACCCTCTTGTGTACGCACCAACAATCGCACTGAATACGGAGAGACCATACCCATCACACAGATTGGCAAAAAATACAGCAGCCCGGCCGTCAGCAATGAACCGTAACGGGGGTCCTCCACCACCACAAAAATCTGCGACATCACCGGTTCTGCAAAAAAGATGATCGGCAGGCAGAGTATGGCGGAGGCCAGAAAAAATGACGAAAACATGCGCACATCGGGCTGGCGGGTTGATAAACGGCCGCCGGCCAGATATCCCAGTGACAAAGACAACATAAACACGGTGATGATGCTGCCCCAGACATACACACTGCTGCCAAAATAAGGAGCCATGATGCGGCCCCCTAACAACTGAATGGCCATGATCACAAAACCATTGGTGAATGCCACCGCCAGCACCACTCGCCGCGCAAGCGCTGACGATTCAAACCCATGCAACGCTGCCGCCTGCTGTTTTAGTGTATTTTTTTTCAACTGGGAACCGTCCTTTACGCCTACATCAGTGGCGCAAGCGTATCACATCGGTGATGACGAAATCAGTGTGTCTGATTGCCAAACCATGAGCATGGGCGTATCCTCAGCGCCCTGAAAAAACTCCTCTGCCGGCCCCTTATGTCCACGCAACAACCCAGTCCGGACTCGCCGGACCATGCTGCATCTGCCGCACCCGCGGCGCCATTAAAACTCAGTCTGTTTAAACTCGCCGGACCCACCATCATCGGCAATCTGCTGTTGTCTATGGTGCATCTGGCTGCCATCAAAATAGTGGCCGAACTGGGCGCGGAGGCCGTTGCTGCGGTGATCGCTGCCGACCGCATCTACATGGCGATACAGCTGATTATTTTTTCGATCACTGCGGGCACCACTGCAATGGTGGCCTTTGCGTGGGGTAGCCGTAATGTTGCCGAGGCCGACCGGGTGGTGAAAATGTCGGCCGTGCTTACGCTCGGTGCTTCCTTGGTTTTATGTGTGCTGATTCAGTGGCTGGCAACACCCATGGTGGCTATTTTTGGATTACGCGGAGACCTGCTCGTCGAGGCTGCGTTTTATCTAAAACTGCTGATTTACTTTAATGTGTTTTTCTCGTTTCTCGCAGTGATGAGCGCTGCCTTGAGAGCGGCCGGTGACGCATTGACGCCGGTGTGGATTGCGGCCATTGGCAATGTCATCAACATCGTGCTGGCTTACCTGCTGGTCTACGGATTCGGGCCGGTTCCAGCCATGGGAATTCAGGGCGCAGCCTATGCTGCCGGTGTTTCATATCTGGTTGTCAGTGTGATTTTTTTCATGATGTGGCGCGCCCGGCGTTTGTTGCTGAAACCGGAGAAACAGATTTTTATGCAACGTGACCGCGCGCGGCGCCTGATCCGCATTGCGGTGCCAGCGGGTATTGAGCAATCTATTTTTAACGTGTCGATCATCGGGTTTATGTGGGTAGTGTCCTTGTATGGCACTGAAGCGTTTACGGCCTATGGCATTGGCGTCAACATCCTGTCGATTTCCATCGTTATCGGTATGGGTTTTGCCATCGCCACCGCGACCATGGCTGGTCAGAATCTTGGCGCCGGGCAGCCGGATGAAGCCGAGCGTGCCGCGTGGCGCAATCTGAAAATTGCCTTCGGCACCATGGCGGCGTTAGGTCTGCTGATTGGTGTTAATGCCCGCCTGATCGGCAGCTTCTTTATCAGTGACCCCTTGGTGCTGGACTATCTGGTTGCGTTAACCGTTATGGTGGCCATTGTGCAGCCCATGATGTCAATCGAGTTCACGCTGGGCGGTGCGCTCAGAGGCGCAGGTGACACCAAGTCACCCGCTCGCATCACCCTGGCCGGATTTCTGTTCGGCCGCGTGGCGCTGACCGCTGTATTCTATTTTCTGGAGCTCGGTATCTACTGGGTGTATGGCGCGTTGATTGCCGATTACGTGATCAAGTCCGCGATGTATTTTTATATTTTCCGCAAGGGCCGATGGAAAACCGCCTATTCGGGTGGCCGCTGAAAAGCACGTTTAAAGATTAGAGTGATGAGCGTGCAATCACCCGCTCACACATCTGGCGCAGACTGTGTACCTTGTCGATCAGGCGGGCAAAACGCTGGTCTTTTGTCAGCCCCTGCGCATAGCGGAAATAAATCTGCTGGCCGATTCCGGCAAGACGAAACAATCCAAAACAGAAGTAAAAATCGATGTTATCGACGGCAATGCCGGTGCGTTCACTGAAGCGGGTCACAATGTCGGCACGCGTGGGCGCTCCAGGCACATCGCTGGGCATCGCACGGAACTGGCGGAAAAACGCAGGATCATCTGCCTCAGCCCAATAGCCGAGTGTACAACCAAGATCCATCAGCGGATCGCCGACAGTCGCCATCTCCCAATCAAGCACACCAATGACTTTCATGGGATCATCAACAGACCAGATCACATTATCCAACTTGTAGTCGTTGTGGATGATGCCCACCACACCACTCTCGGCCGGCATCTTGTCACGTAACCAGTCCATGACCGGCCCAAAGTCCGGCGCATCGCTGGTCAGTGCCGCCACATAACGTTTGCTCCAGCCGTCAACCTGCCGGGTCACGTAACCCTCGGGTTTACCAAACTCAGTCAGACCGGCCTGCTGCAAATTGACGGAATGCAACTCACCCAATACATCAAACAGCGCAAAAAACTGCTGACGCACCTGCTGCGGTGACAGATGTAATCCTGCCGGATACTCGCGGCGAATCACCAGACCTTCGATATACGACATCAGGTAAAAATCACACCCCAGCACCGCAGGGTCATCACAGAAATGAATGGGTTTGGGTGCGTATGGAAACACCTTTTCCAGCGCTGTCAGAATTTTGAACTCCCGCCCCATATCATGTGCAGACTTGACCTTGCTACCAAAAGGAGGGCGGCGTAACACCCACTTGTGATTGCCACTGCTCAGCAGATAAGTCAGATTGGAATATCCGCCAGGGAACTGTTTGACTTGCAAGGCGTCAACTAATGCTCCCAGCACAGGGCGCAAGTGCTCGCGCAGCACATTCAGATCCAACTCTTCGCCTTCGCGCACCGCATAAGCCTGATCTATCAGTTGATCCAATTGTGACATGTTGATTTCCTTGTTTTTGTTTGAAGCTGCCCTGTCGACATCCGCCTGCTCAACGAAACGTGATCAGGTCCTTCAGGTGAGGCGTTTCCAGATGAGGCAGCGCATTAAAACAACCCAGAGACACTTTTCCGCGCCCATAAACCAGACGCGTGATCGAGCTGTTGTTGACCATCCAGTTGGTTGCGATCGCCTGATTATCCGGCAAGTTCAAGGCGCGCTGCAACGCCAGCGCAATAACGCCACCCGAGGTGGACACCAGTACGCGCGCGCCACCGCTGTGTGTGCGCATCAATTCGTCCAGCGTGTCATGCACTCTGGCATAAAAGCTCTTCCATGACTCAAAATCCGTATCGTCAGCAGACGCCAGCAACGTGCCATTGATCCAGTGCTGAGTAGCCGCCTCCAGCACCCGCTGAAAGGTTTTACGATCACGCAGCGGCAGTTGCAGGTCGGCAGCAAAACCTTCGCGGTGCGCATGATCGCGAAGGTATATGCGCAACAAAGGCTCGCCATTATATTCGTTGAGGCCCGGATGGGTGACGATGCCCTGCTGTTTAACCAGCCCCATTAGCGCCGCCGCCGTCTGTTGTTGCCGCAGCAATGTCCCGCTGTAAGCCACTTCAAACTGTTCGCCCATCAGTTGCCAGTGCTGCGCCAGCAGACATGCCTGACGCTCACCAACAGGGCTAAGCTTGTCGTATGAATCTGCACCAAACGACGCCTGCCCGTGGCGGACTAAAATCAACTCACTCACGCCTTTGCCCCTTTCATCGTTAAGCTCTTTGGCCCCAAGTAGCCATACAGAAGTGCTACTCAGCCATCCATTAAAAAAAAGGGGCTCAACTGCCTCAGCAGTCAGCCCCATTTGTTTTGACGATCAAACACGCTTACTTACAGTGATGCAAAGCGAGCCAGTTGATAGTCAGAATTGCCAAACAGATTTTCTAT
>JBFZEG010000148.1:0-4164 GCA_041306975.1 Gammaproteobacteria bacterium
CATAACCACGCACGCCCAATTCACCACCGCCATTACCGATAATGACCTTGCCGTCAATAATGCGCGGTGCGCCGGTGATGGTATAGCGCATGGCAGGATCAACGGTCATGGTTGACCAGGCCTCTTCACCGGTTTCGCGGTCCAGAGCGATCAGGCGCCCATCCAGCGCGCCGAAATAGACTTTGTCACCCCAGGCAGCCATGCCACGGTTGACCACGTCACAGCAGGCATCCACGGCTTTTGCGCCAGGCACTTGCGGATCATACCGCCAGATTTCCTGACCAGTGCGCGCATCCAGCGCAAAGGCTTTGCTCCACGCAGAAGTGAGATACACCACACCATCAATCACCAACGGGGTAGCCTGCTGACCACGATCGGTGTCCAGCTCAAAATCCCAGGCCAGCCCCAGATCAGCAACATTGTTGCGGTTGATAATGTCCAGGGGTGAGTTGCGTTGCTCAGAGTAGGTGCGGCCGTGCGTCAGCCACTCACTGTTACTGGCTGCGGCAATGCGCGCCGCGTTGACCGGGGTAACGGCCGGACTCGCTATCTCAACACTGGCAACCGCGTCAACGCTTGCCACATCAGTGGCCGGAGCGACAGGCTCTGCAGGTTCCCCTGAACACGCCATCAGTAACAACAGGGCACTGGCCGCCAGCGTCAGCCGTAATCTGGCGCCTGCTGTGCCGGTGCGGGGGCTGTGATGCGCCATACTGCCAGTTAATGCGGTGTGTGTGAGGTGCTTGTTCATGCGCGGTCTCCGGTGATGTTCTTGTTGGCTGTCGCCGTCAGACACCGAGCATAAACAGGCACCGGAGCGCGTGCAAGAGCAGTCGTTCGTATTGCCGGGATTTTATTGGGCAACGGCCTGCACACGCACGGTCAACGTTACTTCAGTCTCACCGGCATCCGCCGACGGTGCAGACATTTCCATGGAAGCATCCGCTGCAACGGCACGCATCATCATCGGTTGCGCGTAACCGCCGGATTGGGAATCAATGTCCACGGAGGCGATGTCGACGTTGGTTTTACCCAGCGCTGCGGCCGCTCGGGTGGCCTTCTGTTGCGCACGCTGTAGGGCCGCTTCCATGAGATTGTCGCGCACCTCGTCCGATCGTTCGGTACTCAGACTGTAGGACAGCTGATTCATCAGAAAACCCATGGCCTGCAGGCGCCCGGCCAGTTCCAACAGGGTTGCCGAGTCGCGGCTTTGCAGGGTAATACTCTGGTTGCCGCGCCACATTTCATCGGCACGGTTGCCGGAGGGATTGCGGTTGAACTGGTACACCCCGTAATAACCGGTGCTGACATCAATACCGTCAATATCACGGGCAATCGCCAGCGCCTGTGCCATCACTTCGTTGATCTGGTTCTGCACTTCAGCGGCATCCCGATGATCGATCTCGATACGCAGGTCAGCGCTGAGGGTATCCTGACCGACGCGTGTGCGCTCGGTCACCGTCAGGGTGATCAGGGTCTGGCCTTCAGGCAGCAGGCTTTGGACCAATGGGCCTGACTGCGCCAGCGCATGACCGGACATCATCAACAAGGACACGGAACAGAACAGGGATGCTGCTGTCAAAAATCTCAGCAGAGGGCGCATATTGGTGCGCATGTTGCCCCGCTCGTTGATTAGCGGCCACACTTTCTTTAACGGGCTCATAGTCGCCTCCTGCTTGTTAGCCATAAAACGGTTACTCTAACAGAAGAATAGCGCAGCGACCCTGAAGCCAGGCTTAACCGACGGACAATCACTTCCGACAGAGCGTGTCATGAGCATACCCGATCCGACTATCAGTTTTGTCACCGAACACGGCATCCTGCTGGAGTTTGTTGCGGCTGACAGCGGCACTGTTGATCCGTCTTTGCAGCGACGACTCTGTCAACTGGCCACCTTGCTGCGTGAGCATTCACATACCGGGCCCTTGTTATGCGACATTGTCACTGCGCCCGGCAGCCTGCTGCTGGTACTGCATGACGGACGCACCGCGCGCCGTTTGCTCAGGCATGCGGAAACCTTATGGCGGGCCAGCGCTCAAAAAACTATCGAACCCAGGATTGTTACGATTCCGGTCGTTTATGGTGGCGAGTTTGGCCCGGATCTTGAGCAGGCCGCGCGCGTATGTGGCCTGAGCACGACAGCGTTTGTGGAATGTCATGCGGGTGGCAATTACTTTGTGCAAAGCCTCGGTTTTATGCCGGGTTTTGCCTATCTGGGCGGATTGCATCCGCAACTGCACATCAAGCGCAAGAACACGCCGTCCGCGCGTGTCCCCGCCGGCTCCGTGGCAATTGGCGGCAGCAATACCGGCATTTATCCATCTGAGTCACCGGGGGGATGGCACATTATCGGGCGTACGTCGGTGACCTTGTTTGATGCGCAGGCACAGCAACCCTGCCTGCTAAAACCGGGTGACACGGTCAGGTTCATTGCGCAGAAGGAGAAGCAGTTGTGATTGAAGTGTTGCTGAGCTCTCCGATGCTGACCATTCAGGACAGCGGCCGCACTGGCTGGCGGCATCTGGGTGTACCGCGCTGCGGCATGATGGATGACCTGGCACTGAGACAAGGCAATCTGTTGCTTGACAATGATGAAGGCGCGGCAGCACTGGAAATCACCAGCGCCCCAGTGCTGCTGCGATTTTTGCGGGACAGCGCCATTGTGTTGATGGGCGCCGATATGCAGGCCAGCATTCTGGACGCGGATATTGCAAACACCCGTCAGCAACGACTGCTGACCGGTTTTGTTTACCTGCTGCGCGCAGGTGACTGTTTGCGCCTGAACGCGGCAAAAACCCCCGGCCAACGCGCCCTGCTGATGGTGCGTGGGGGCATTGACGTACCTCTGGTGCTGGGGTCGCGCAGCACCGATATCATGAATGGCTTTGGAGGACTGCAAGGGCAGGCGCTACGCGCGGGAGACAAAATTCCCGTGGGTGAACATCCCGAAAAACCATTACCTCTCAAAACTGGCGTGCGCCAGCACAGTTGGAACCACACGCTGCGCGTACTGACCGGGCCGGACTTTGCGCATTTTGGCCAGGACTCACGGCGGGCACTGTTTGAAAAAAGCTGGATGGTGACCGCGCAGTCCAATCGCATGGGCTTGCGTCTGCAGGGCGACAGCCTGCGGCAGCACGACCCCACTGACCAACCATCAAGCCGCCAGCTGTCAATTGGCGTGTTGCCGGGACTGATTCAGGTACCGCCTGATGGACAACCCATTTTATTGGCCGCTGACGCCCAGACCACCGGCGGTTATCCCGCGATAGCCAGCATCATCAGCGCCGACCTCTGGCAACTGGCTTACATGACCAGCGGCACACGCGTGCGTTTTGCGCAGATCAGTCTTGCCGAAGCGCACGGACTTGCCCGTCACCAGCAACAGCAAATGCTCAGGCTGCGTGATGCGCTGCGATTACGTGGAGAACCGGCATGAGCCGCAGCATCGATATCAATGCTGACCTGGGGGAAGGCCTCGCCTTTGACCACCCGTTATTGGAACTGGTCAGCTCTGTAAATATCAGCTGCGGTGCTCATGCCGGCTCGCCACAAGACATTCAGCAAGCCATCCGAGGGGCGATTGAGAACGGCGTGAGCATCGGTGCTCACCCGTCATACCCGGACCGTGACCACTGGGGCAGACGTTCGCTGAGCCTGTCGGCAGAAGAGTTACGCGCCACTTTGATGTCACAGCTGCAATGGCTTGAAACCCAGGTACGCGAGCTTGGCGGCCAGCTACAACATATAAAACCACATGGCGCCTTGTATAACGATGCCGCACGCGACGCTCAACTCGCCGGGCGGATCGCAGCGTGTGTGAGGAGCTTTGATCCATCGTTGATTCTGGTGGGTCTGGCAGGTGGCGAATTGCTCATCGCCGGTGAACGCGCCGGCTTGCGGGTGGCTGCAGAAGCGTTTGTGGACCGGCGTTACCAGGCAGATGGCTCGCTGGTGCCGCGCAGTCACTCGCTGGCATTGATAGAGAGTGAAGAGGAAGCCTTAAACCAGGCGCTGGCCTTGGCCAATCACTTGCCGATCACCGCTGTGGATGGCAGCCTCATCAGCATCAAGGCTGACACCCTGTGTATTCATGGGGATTCTGCTCACGCGCTGCAATTTGCCCGGGCGGTCAAAGCGGCCTTATTGGCGCAAGGTATCTGC
>JBFZEG010000169.1:0-6082 GCA_041306975.1 Gammaproteobacteria bacterium
GGAAAACGTATTGATGTACATCGAAGATGGGATGGAAGACGTGTGTCAGGCCGTGTTCTACGGCACCAAGGTGATTTCCGTTGATCTACCTAAAAACATTGTGCGCCAGATTGCTTACACCGAACCTTCAGCGCGCGGTGATACTTCAGGCAAAGTGACCAAGATTGCGCGCTTGGCCAACGGCCACGAGCTGCAGGTATCGTCGTTCTGTGAGATCGGCGACTACATCGAGATTGACACGCTGACCGGCGAATACAAGTCACGCGTCAAGCGCTGATCATGCACGCGGTTGCTGCAGGCGCAGTCGAACAACTGCCTGCAGGCTTTGCTCTGAGCCCGCTGTGCCTGCGTCGTTATGTCGCAGGCACTTGGCAAGACAAGCGCGCATAATTCAGATATACCTTCCCAACAACTGAGGGCGCGACCATGAAACGATTTTCCGCAATGCTGTTGCTGCCGGTGCTGTTGCTGCTGGCAACCGCAAGCCATGCAGATGACTACCTGAAGACCATCAAAGAGTTTTCGCTGACGGACCAACGCGGTGTGACACACACCATGGACGAGTATGTCGACAAGGATTACGTGGTGATGTACATCCACGGTTCAGGTTGCCCGATTGCGCGCCTGTCGGTGCCGACTTTCCTGTCGATCCGCGATGATTATCAGCCTAAAAACATTCAGTTCCTGATGCTGAATTCCTTTATCCAGGACGATATACCGCGCATCGCCAAAGAGGCCGAGGATTTCAAGATAGACTTCCCGATTCTCAAGGATGCCGATCAGTCCGTGGCCCGCTCACTGGGTGTTGAGCGCACCGCCGAAGTGTTCATCATTGATCCCAAAACCCGCAAGGTGTTGTTCCGTGGACCCATTGACGACTCACTGGGCTATGAGACTCAGCGCGTGACCACCGAGCACAACTACCTGCGTGATGCACTGGACACGGTGATGGCCGGTGGCACAGTGAATATTAATGACATACCTGATTCCAAAGGCTGTCTGGTCGGCTTTTTCCTGAGCTGAGAGCCCATCAGGTGGGGTTATTGCACATCGGTTGACCGCACATCGGTTGACAGCACATCCGTCGATCGCACATCCGTCGATCGCACAATGACGCCGGGTCGTGCGCCGGTCATGGTTTTATCTTTCAAGACAGCCTGACCGGAGACAAACACATGCACGGCACCTTCAGCATATTGATGCGGATCTGCAAAACTGGTCCGCTCATTCACCTCGGCAATATCCAGCACTGCAATATCGGCAACAGCGCCTGCCACCAGACGGCCGCGATGGGTCATGTTTAAACGATCTGCCGGCATACCACTGACTTTATGGATCGCGGTGTGTACCGGGATAATGGCTAGATCCCGCGCATAGTGACCAATCAGGCGAGCAAACGTACCATAATTTCTGGGATGGACTGCGCGATCGGAGGGGCCCTCAATACCGCCATCCGAGGCAATCATGGTGCGCGGATGACGCATGATGTTGTGAATATCCTCTTCCACCATGGCATGAAATACAGCGCTGCAGTTACCGGCAGCCACCAGGTCCATCAGCAGGTCTGCGGCGTTGACTTTAGTGGTTTCAATGCCCTGCCGGCGTAAGACTTCACTGAGATTCAGACCGTTCAGGGTGGCATCGTGAGGACAACCCACCAGCACGACGTTTGCCGGGTCATCACCCCCGCGGTCGACCTCTATGTTGTAGACAATGTCATTGCGCAGCCGCGCCCGCTGTGCCGGGTCGGCCATACGTGCCAGCAGCGCTTCCCTGCCGCCATCCAGCGCCCAGCCCGGGAACAGAATCTGCAGATTGGTGGATGACGCCGTGTAAGGATACTGGTCAATGGACACATCGACGCCGCGAGCAATGGCCTCATCGACCAGACGCAATGATTCCACCGAACTGCCCCACATGGGGGCGCCTACCACCTTGTGATGGGTGAGCTGGGTGGGCAGGCCGCCCTCTTCGCCGATGCGAATGGTCTCGGCAACACTGTCAAGCAGGCCAAGGCCCTCCTCGCGCATGTGGCTGATGTACATGCCCCCGTATTCACCGGCGACACGCGCCAGATTAACAACCTCTTCGGTGCTGGCAAAGCGGCCAGGGGCATAAATCAGGCCTGACGACAGGCCAAACGCCCCCTGTTGCATGCCCAGCGCAACCTGGTCGCGCATCTGTTGCATCTCCTCGTCCGTCGCCGGGCGATCATCCTCGCCGACAATCAGTCCGCGGATTGAGCCGTGGCCAATATAACTGCCAAAATTCACCGCGGCAGGCAGCGCAGCTATGGCATCAAAGGTGTCTGACAGTGGTAACGGCGAGCCGCCGTCGTTGCCACCGATCACTGTGGTGACCCCTTGCCGGATCAGGTTCTCAGCATCGGGCCAGCCAAAAATACCTTGATCGGTGCTGTCGGCCAACGCATGGCTGTGGATGTCAATAAAACCGGGGGTTATCGCCAGGCCGGCAACATCAATGGTTTCGTTTGCTGTAAATTCCCCGAGGTTGCCAACGGCGGCTATCAACTGGCCATTGATGGCGATATCGCCCTCAACAGGCGGCTCGTCGGCGCCGCTGAACAGTAGGCCGCCGCGCAGCACGATATCGTAAGCGGGAATCACCGCAGGGTCAGCGGGGGGCTGCGTGGCTGTGTCGGTGGTGATGTCGGAGCAGGCGCTCAGTGCGATGAACAGCGTCAGGCAGGCAAGTCGATTGGTCATAAATGTAAGCCCGGGGTAATGGTATTGAACAATTAACAGATGATGCCGCAAACTGTGCAAGAGTGGTACTCTGAGTTGCAACGGGATTCTCGGATATTCAAGCGGCATGGGTGTTTGAGCTTGTTGCCGGTCATGGTTCAGGGATTACCTGAGTGGAGAGCTGGATGAAACGTAACGCTGTCTTTTCCAATCTGTTGTTGATCATGAGCCTGTTGACGCCGGGATCGCCAGCCTACGGGCAAACATTTCAGTTGCTGAGGAGCGATCTGCAGGTGCTGATTGACAGCGCTGCAACTGAAGGCATGCGCATGTCTGTGGGTATTATCAGTCTGCATGAGGGGGCTGGCGCCGAACCGTTTCTGCTGGGCTCGCCGGATACGTTTGCCCCGGCCTCCACCATCAAACTGTTGCTGATTGCCGCGCTGATGCAGCAGGTTGACGCCGGGCGCCTGAATTTGCAGAGCACGGTAACGGTTGACATGGATGACATTGTCGGCGGCATGGGTCGTCTGCAGACTGAGCCTGCGCCGCAACCGGTGACGCTGGAACGGCTTGCTGAACTGACGGTAACCATCAGTGATAACACGGCGACCAATGTACTGGTGGATGCTGTGGGTTATGAGCCGATGGCCAGACTCGCCCAAGAGCTGGGGTTGGAATCCACGCAGTTCGGCCGCAAGATGTTTGAGGCAGCGCAGCCGCCGTTGAAAGACAACACCATCACGGCCGGCGATGCGCTGGTATTGCTGGCGCAGATCTATCGTGGTGATTTTTTGAGTGATGCGTCCAGGCAACAGATTCTTGACTGGATGTCGGCGCAAACGGTTAAAACCAAGTTCGGGGCCGCCATTCCGGCTGACGTTCCATTGGCGCACAAAACCGGGGAGAATGGGCCGGTATCGCATGACATCGGATACTTGCTGCTGCCGGGTAATGAGCTGGCCATGGTGGTGTTCTCGGAATCTTCGACCACCACGGATTTTCAGCAAGCGCAGGCGCAATTAAATCCGTGGGTGGCACAGGCTGCCAGTCTGATCTACCGGGCAGTAAAATAGTTACTGCGCGTAAAGCAATCAGGTTGGCAGATTGGCACGGGTAAACAAGCCTTGGGATTAACGCTCAGAGGCTGCAATCGCCCCCGAATTCGTTACCGCCGCCGCAGTAGGTATGGTGCTGCAACTGGATATGAATGCCGTCCGGGTCAGCAAAATACACTTCAGGGGTACCGCCCGGTGCGCCGCCGCGTTCCGGCATACGTCTACTTACCCAGTGCTGCAGCGGCGCTGCCGGCTGTCCTTCAGTGCGCGGTGTCAGGCCATAGTCTGTCAGCCGTTGCAGCACAGACTGTTCAGTAAAGTCCTCAATATTCAGGCTGGCGTGATCAATACGTCCGGCTTGCGCGGGTGTGCCGGCCTGCGTGCCTCCCACAAACATCAGGAACTGATTGCCATCATCGATACCCAGAACCGGGAAGGTTCCCTGGAAAGCCTGGTTCTCGATACCAAACAGTTTCCGGTAGAAGTCATTGCTGAGTTCAAAGTTAGCGACGTACGTTGTCATGTGATTGATTTCGCGCAGGCGAATCAGACCCGGGCCCGGGGCCGCTTGCGGGGTGCAGGCCTCGTCACCGCGCCCGCACGACTCGATGCTGGAGAGTTGAAACACCACACCATCTCTGTCCGCCACAAACAGTTCATGGTTATCTGCAAGCATGGTATCGCTCTCACCGGGCATGCGCTCCAGCCAGCTGTGCATGGCGCGGCTCATCGGTGGCGCCTGGTTGCTCATGCTGTCAACAGTCCTGTTGATGCCATGATCAGACAATCTGGCTTGCAGGCGATAACGGTCGGGGTCAACGGCGCTTAAGCCAAAGTGGCTGATGTGGGGCTGCTGACCCTCTCGCACTGGCTCCAACGTAAAGTATTGCGGCCCGCTGCCAATTTGCAGAGCAACCCGTTGGCCTACACGCGATACCACCGCAGACCCAAACAGCCCCTGATAAAACGCCAGCGATCGTTCAACATCGCTCACCCGCAGACCAAAATTATGATAACCATGCACCGGAATGGAGGCGGCGCTCGCTTGCTGCGCAACACTGCGCATGGCCAGTGGCATCAACGGCAACGCCATCAGCAGGCTGCGGCGCGAGATTTTCAGGGGTGCTGTGTGTGTAGGTTTGCCAGCAGATGCTGTCATGACTGCTCTCCGCACTTCATTTTGAGTGACGTTTGTTGTTGAGTGACGTCAGATTGTGATGACGCCGGTTGGGGATGCTGGTGTTGTTTTCACCAGTGTAGCCCTTGAATTACCAAGAGTTAAGTTGTTTGTTGTTTCTGAATGTGTTTGGTCAGCAAGGCTTTGACGGCCAGCGCAACAAAACCTGCCACCAGTCCCCAGAACGCCGCGCCCAGACCAAACAAGGTGAGTCCCGATCCGGTTGCCAGAAAGGTCACTATCGCGGCATCGCGTTGCGACTTTTCAACCAGCATGTTGTCAATGGCCCCGGTGAGCGCAGGGATCAGCGCAATGCCGGTGAGCACCATGATCACCGTGGACGGCAGCGCCAGGAATACACGCACTAATGTGGACGCAAAAATGGCCAGTAACAGATAAAAACCCGCATAGAGGATTCCCACGATCCAGCGGCGTGCACGATCAGCATGCGCCTCGTCGCTGGTGCAGATGGCTGCAGTAATGGCCGCAAGATTGACCGCATGGGCACCAAATGGCGCTGCAATCATGCTGGCGATGCCGGTAATAAACAGCAAGGGGCCGGGTTTGGGAGAATAACCGGCCGAACGCAACACCACCAGGCCGGGAAGATTCTGCGATACCAATGTCACCAGAAACAGCGGCAGTGCCAGGCTCAGTATGGCGCTTGGCGCAAACTCAGGGACCTGCGGCGATAACACGCCAAACGTCGCGCCGGGTGGCAATGCCGTGATATCCCCGCGCAACAGCGTCAGTGCCACACCCGCGATCAACACCAGCAACAGGGCGTACAGCGGCGCCCACTGCCGTGCCAGCAAAAACACGATCAGCACCAGGCCTACCAGTGCCGGATCCTGCGCTCCCAGGCCGAACAACTGCAGGCAAAATGGCAGCAACACACCGGCCAGCATGGCCGAAGCAATTGAGGATGGAATTCGCTCGGCCCAGCGCCCCAGCACCGGAACCAACCCCAGTAGTGCCATCATCAGTCCGCTGACAAAAAATGCGCCAAGCGCGTCTGGCCACGACAGGCCCGGGGCGCTGGCTGCCAGCAGGGCAGCTCCCGGCGTCGACCACGCCAACACAATCGGCATGCGCAGTTTCAGTGACAAGGCCGCACCGGTGATGGCAATGCCCAGACATAA
>JBFZEG010000184.1:0-14157 GCA_041306975.1 Gammaproteobacteria bacterium
TACTCAACGTCATATGTGTCTCTCCGGGCGCCGCTTACTCACGCCGATAAATTCCTTAATACCGCCAGGGGACTGGTGCTGACGACACGCCGAGTGGCATTAACCCCCAGTGACGCGATGATCAATGTGCCAGCCAGGGGGCCAACAATCCACACCCAGTAGTGCGGAGAGAACTCTTGCTGAAACACTTCCACTTGCAGGTAATACACGCTTACTTCAGCACCAATAGTGGCAATCAGTCCAGCGAGCAACCCTATAAATGCAAACTCAATCAAAAGCGATGTCATGATCAGCTTTCTGCCAGCGCCCAGAGTCCGCAGAATTGCATTCTCGCGAAAACGTTCATCCAGAGTAGCGTTGACACAAGACAGCAATACCAATGCCCCCGCCAGCAGCACAAGCACGGCAATCAATTCGACGGCAGAACTCACCTGAGCAATGATGGTCTGAATCTGCTCAATCAGGGCATCGACTTCCAGAACAACAATAGTGGGGTATGTTCTCAGCAAATCGTTCAATAATACTTTTTGTTCGCCCTCAAGAAGGAGCGTCGACAAATAGGTTGCACCGATGGCATCCAGCGTTCCGGGTGAAAAAATGAAAAAGAAGTTGGGTTGCATATTGTCCCAGCGCACTGTCCGGAAGCTGGTGACTGTAACAATAACTTCTGTCTGCCCCAACCTGAACACCAGTTCATCACCGAGCTCAAGCCCGAGTCTGTTGGCATAATCCTGTTCTACGGAGACTTCGCCCGGTCTTGGTTCAGCCCCCCACCACGAACCCGCCACCAGTTCATTATCCGGCGGCAACTGAGACGTGTAGGTTACCTGACGATTCTCCACACGGCCCCTGCGCTCGCCATCGCCGGTGTCGCTTTCACTCACGTTGGTGTTATCGGGCATCTCCTCCGCGCTGCGCTCAGTGACGCTGCTGCTTGCTCCCTCGCCTTCGTCATCGTCATCCCAGGGTAATGGTGCGGGTTCGCCGTTCACCTGCAGCAATCCGGCACTCATCATCGGGTAAAAAGGGTTGGACTGGATGTCATTGCCGCGCAGGTAGGACTCCATGCCGGCCACCTGATCACGCCTGATGTTCATCATAAAGTGATTGGGCGTGTTTTCCGGCAATTGCGCCTGCCAGTCAGCGATAAGATCGGTGCGCAACAAACCCAGCGTCAGCAGACTCATAATGGTCAGCGAGAACACCAGTACCTGCAGGACGCTTTGTCGCCGGCGCCGGCGCACGGCTGACATCGCCAGCATCCACGCACTGCCTGCACGCATTCCGGCTGCGGTTCCGCTTCGCAACAACAGATACGACAGCAGACTCAGAACCAAGGCCACACTGGTGACTGCCGCCACCAAAATAGCAGTAATCAGCAAATCCTGGCTGTACCAGATCACCAGCAACAGACCGCCGGCAATACCAAAAACATAAGGCAGTGCTGTGCTTAAAGGTGCGTCAACCAGATCCTTACGCAAAACACGCAAAGGCGAGGTATGTTTCAGAGCCAACAGAGGAGGCAACGCAAACGCGAACAAGCAGATCAGTGCGGTCAGCGCACCTACCACAAATGGCAGACCCGAAGCTTCAGGCAGGCTGATTGGAATGACGGACTGCAACAAACTAAGAATCAGCATGTGCAGGCCCCAACCTGCCACCGATCCGACGACAACCGCCAACAGCAGCACGGCCAGCAGAATACAGAAGTAGATCACTGAAATCTGGTTGGAGGTGCACCCGAGGGTTTTCAGTATTGCTGCATAATCGAAGTGTCGCTCGCTATAACGGCGGGCAGTCAGCGCGATCGCGACCCCTGCCAGCAGAACCGCAAACAAACTCCCCAGCAATAGAAAACTCTCGCCCCTGTTCAAGGCTTCGCTGACCTCGGCACTTTCGTCGCGAACATCGCGCAGCCGGTAGCGGCCCTCAAACTGCCCATCCAGCCAACTTGTATACCCGTCAAGAGCGGACTGCTCGCCGGCAAACAGATACCGGTAAGTTACGCGACTGCCCGGCTGTATGACATTGGTAGCCGGCACATCATCTATGTGCATCAACAGGCGTGGGCCGGCGCTCTCCATCATGCCACCCTGCTGCCGATCCGGCTCCTGCACCAGCACCCGACTGACCGTCAGTTCAGAATCACCTAGGTAAACGCTGTCCCCCACTTCGATGGCCAGACTGGGCAGAACGCGCGATTCCACCCACACCTCGCCCCTGGCCGGGCCACCCTGCTCGGCAACATAGGCCTGCCCAAATGCCTGATCGGCAATTTGCAGAGTGCCACGCAATGGATAGGCGTCGCTTACCGCTTTGGCAGCGACCAGCAGATTGGACTGATCAGAAAACACCATAGAAGCAAAGGCAATGTATTCTGCCGTCTCCAGCCCGCGCTGCCCGGCCTCGGCCAACAGCTCCCGCGGGGGCTGCTCGCGCGCTCCCAGCACACGATCTGCCGCCAGCATGTTGGCAGACTCTTGTAACAAAGCCCGTTCCAGACGGTCGGTAAATAATGCGATGCCGCTGACCGAGGTGACAGCCATAATCATCGCCAGCAACAACAGCCGCAGCTCGCCTCCGCGCCAGTCACGCCACAACAGGCGTAAGGCAACGCGTACGAGTGTACTGACACTGACAGTATTAAATGCAGAGCCGGCCTGCTCAGACATGAGCGACTACTCCTGCAACTACATCTTCGGTTATCTCACCGGCAACCAGACGAATCAACCGTCCGCAGCGCTGCGCCAGCCGGTCATCGTGGGTGACCAGCACCAGCGTGGTGCCATACTCTTTGTTCAGCGAGAACAACAGGTCAATGACCTTGGCGCCTGTGGTGGTGTCAAGATTTCCTGTTGGTTCGTCGGCAAACAGAATTTTTGCCTGCGATGCGAACGCGCGGGCAATTGCCACACGCTGCTGCTCACCGCCTGAGAGTTGGTTGGGGTAATGTGTGACACGCGCCTCCAGACCTACTCGCTGCAGCAGCTGTGCGGCCTTTTGACGTGCGTTGCGATCATTTTTTAACTCAATGGGCAACATGACATTTTCCAACGCAGTCAGACTAGGCAAGAGCTGAAAGGACTGAAAAACAAACCCCACGGACTGACCGCGCAATTTGGCGCGCTGCTCCTCGTCCATGGTGCTCAGATTCTGGCCGTCCAGCAGCATATCGCCGCCACTGGCGCCGTCCAGCCCCGCCATTAGTCCCAGCAACGTTGATTTGCCTGACCCTGAGGCCCCAACAATTGCGACCGTCTCGGCAGCGCTGATGCTCAGATTGATATCCCTGAGAATAACAAGCTCCCCCTCACTGGTGTTTACGCGTTTTGACAAATGCCGTGCTTCAACCATGCTTGTCATGCCGTGCTTGCTCCTGCCGATAGTCTGATGCCGGACGCCCGGCGCTGAAAATTAGTTGCGATGATACTTACCCAGTCTCCTTAGTACGCTCGCGCCCAAGGGCGCAGTTCACACAAAACCGGGATTGCAGTCACCACGTATACACATTACCCTTAAATTACATTTTGTTGACTACTTTGACAGCTAAGTCTGCTGTCTTGGTGTCGCCTTAGAAGTGCATTGTATCGACTTATGATTAACAAATCTTTTCAACACCTTGTCAGAATTCGAATGTCCTGGGCACTGTCGATAGCACTTGCCCTGTTCCTGGCGGTGTTTTCTGCATCATCAACATCGGCCAGCGAGCGGTCATCATCCGTGATTCTGGTGTGGGGCGACAGCCTCAGTGCCAGTTATCGTATGGACGAGCAACAGGGCTGGGTCGCCCTGTTACAGGAAAAACTCTCTGCCGAAGGCCGCCTTGACTGGCGAGTTGTTAATGGCAGCGTGAGTGGCGAAACCACCGCAGGCGGCCTGGCACGGCTTCCTGCCATGCTGGCCAGCACCAGCCCTGACATCGTAATTCTGGAACTCGGTGGTAACGATGGTCTTCGCGGCTTGCCTGTCCCCACCATTCGCGAGAATCTCGCACAGATGATTAAACTCAGTCAGGACGCTGGCGCACGCGTGCTGTTATCTGGCATTCAAATTCCACCTAATTACGGACCGCGTTACACCGGACCTTTTTATGCGCAATACACCGAACTCGCCGAGCAATACGGCCTGGCACTGATTCCGTTTTTACTGGACGGCATCGCAGAGAATGCAGAACTGATGCAGGACGACGGCATTCACCCGACCGCAGAGGCACAGCCACTGATTGTTGAGATAGTCTGGCCGGTGCTTAACCCGTTAATGGCCACTGATCATTAGTTACTTCTTCAAAGATCACTGCTTCAAAACCGCGGCTCTGGCCGGGCATCTGAAATCAACAACAGCATAAAGGCAGCCAGAAGATTGCACACGGCCATCATCAGAAAGGCGTTATCGTAATTGCCAAAATGGTCGTAGTGCGCAGCGGCCAACACCGGGCCCAGCGCCGTCATAGCAAACGTAAATGGTAATGCCGTTGCACGAACTGACCCGAGGTAGCGCCGGCCAAAATAGCTGGCCCAAATAACTTCCTGCAACGGAATCAGACCTCCCCACCCCAACCCCATCAGGAAAAATGCTGAGTAAACCAGCACATTATTCTGCACCTGCACCGCAAGCACGATGATGATCAGCGAAAAACCAGTGATACCAGCACCTATGGCGGCCAGCGGACGCGCACTGTAACGGTCAATCAACATGCCCCAGAAAGGTTTGCTGATCAGCGCAGGAATCGAGGTCAGTGAGATCATGGATGCTGCCAGTAGTCGCGGATATCCGGCATCGGTCATAAATGGCACGGTCTGCAACAGCATGACCGTGATGGAAATCTGGAACAGACCAAATGCCAGCACCAACGCGTAAAACCGGCCCGTGCGCATCGCCTCCCGACGTGTCATCGAGCTTGCATAATCGAGCCGTGCCCGATCACCCATTTCAGATGCCATCTGTTCTGCTGAATGACCATCAGGGTTCATGTTGTAATCTTCGGGGCTGCGCCGAATCACCAGAGCTGCCGGTGTGATCAACAACGCAGCACCCATTCCCAGCGTGTGCCAGGCGCTGCGCCAGCCATACAGATCAATCAGCCAGGTTGTGAGCGGGGGCAACAGCACACCACTCAGTGAAACCCCCATCGCCGCCAATGCAACAGCGCGCCCGCGGTAGTTAACAAACCACTTGCCGAGGGTGACATTGACCACCAGATTTCCAATCATGGCCGCGCCAATGGTCACAATAAAGCCATTGATCACTATCCACTGCGACAGGGTTTGCACTGCGCCGAGTGCATAGACCGAGATGGACAGGATCACCATGCCCACCAAAATAAAGGGCCGGCCACCATAGCGGTCTACGCCAGCGCCGATAAAAAAGCCGGTAAATGCGGCCACCATTTGCCCGATAGACCTCGCGGATGTGAACTCCGCACGCGTCCAGCCAAATTCGTCGGTCATCGGAATCGTGAAAGGTCCGATGACGTAATTTTGCAGGCCGATAGATGCAAACTGCGTAAAAAATGCCGCGAGGATGATCCAGTAGCCGTAAAAAATCTTCCGCTCAGCCGGCATGCTCGTCACCGGCGAACGCACCCGTAATCGCCAGATACAACGCCAGCACATCATCCATGCCCATTTCCAGCGACTCAACAATCAATGCATGCCCGATCGACACTTCAATGATGTTGCCAATCCCCAGGAATGTCGCAAGATTTTTCAGGTTCAGGTCATGACCAGCATTAACACCGATGCCCGCCTCAACCGCGGCTCTGGCCGTTTGCTGATATCCGGATAAAACTTTCTCACAATGCGCTGCATCCCCGCTGGCGTAGGCCCTGGCGTAGGCCTCCGTATAAAGCTCGATACGATCTGCGCCAACACGTCTCACTGCCTGGATCTGCGACGGATCAGGGTCCAGAAACAAGCTGCTGCGCACGCCCCATTGGCGCAGCTTTTCTACGATGCTTTTTAGTCGCTGCTCGTGGGCTACAACATCCCAGCCATGATCGGATGTCAACTGGCCCGGTTCGTCAGGCACCAGCGTGCATTGCGCCGGGCGCAAGGTCTCAATCAGCGCCAGGAACTCCTCCGAGGGATAACCTTCGATGTTAAATTCAACATCTGGGTAATCTCGCAGCAGGGCGGTCAATTCATGCGCGTCGCGCCGGGTGATATGACGCTCATCCGGTCGCGGGTGAACGGTGATGCCACACACACCCTGATCCAGAATACGGCGCACAAATACCTGCAGATCCGGAAAGTTGGTGCCACGGGAATTACGCAGCAAAGCGATTTTGTTCACATTTACACTGAGCAGTGTCATATTTTTTCCTGAAGAAAATCGGAAACAAGCCGGTAAAAAGTATCTGGCTTTTCAGCGTGCAGCCAATGACCGGTCTGGGTGATGGTTTTTACGCTAGCGTGCGGAAACAGTCGCAAGACCTGCTCTTTGTGCGCAGGCAGAATGTAGTCTGACAACTCACCGCGCACAAACAGCACCTTGCCCGGGTAAACGCCATCGGCAACCGGTGCGTCTCTGAGATAACCATAGGACGCCTTCAGAACCGGCAGATTGATCCGCCAATAAAATCCGCCGGATTCCTGCCGCAGCAGATTGCTCAGCAGAAACTGACGCACAACTTCGTCATCAACATAGTGCGCAAGCTGCAGGTCTGCGTCCATACGACTGGCCAGCAATGATGGCTGTAACGCGCACAAGCCTTCAAAAATCTCGTCATGCTCACCGCGCTCACCGCCATAGCGTACCGGTGCCACATCAGCGACAACCAAGCGCATGACCCGCAGAGGGTCATTTAATGCAAACTGCATGGCAGCTTTGCCGCCCATTGAGTGTCCGAGTATATGCGCTTTATCGATGCCTCGGTCATTCATGAACTCAAGGATATCGTCAGCCATCACCTGATAATTCATCTCATCACTGTGCGGCGAGGCACCATGGTTGCGCATATCTAACGCATACACCGCAAAATGTTCTGACAGTTTCCGCGCGTGCCAGGTCCAGTTTTGCAAACTGCCAAACAGTCCGTGCAGAATCAGCAAAGACTCACCGACTGTGGAATACTGTTTGTAGTTGAGTTTCATCACTGGCCCTGCCCAGCTCAGGCTTTTAAATTTGCAGAGATCCAACTCAGCACATCGTCATGATGTGTTTTGGTTTTGACATCATCCATGATGTGGCGCAAGGTACCGCCGGCATCGATGATATAAGTCTGCCTGAATACGCCCATGTATTCGCGGCCCATAAACTTTTTCAGGCCCCAAGCACCATACCCTTCCGCAACCGCGTGATCCTCATCGGATAACAAGGTGAAGTTGAGCGCCTCCTTTTCGATAAATTTCTGTAACTTTTTAACCGGGTCGGGGCTCACGCCCAGCACCACAATACCAAGCCGGTCAAGCTCGGTCTTGCTGTCCCTAAGGCTGCATGCCTGCACAGTACAGCCCGGGGTCATGGCTTTGGGGTAGAAATAAAGCACCACAATCTTGCCCTTCAGATCATCCAGAGACACAAGCTCATCTTGCTGATTGCGCAGTGAAAACGGTGGGGCACTGATACCAATAGTGGGTAATGACATAGTTGGGCTCCTTTAAATGATGCCGCATTATAGTTATTGTTCAGTGTACTTCATATGTTTTGTATGATCTGAGCCAACTCCAATTGCAAAGCTTGCGAGCATGATGAGTGACATCAATAATGAAATTGAACGCAAGAATATGCCCCTGGAGATGTATCCGTGAACACGCCATACAAATCGATTGTTGTATTGACCGGCGCAGGTATTTCCGCGGAGTCAGGCATTCAAACTTTCAGAGCAGCAGACGGACTCTGGGAGAATCACCGCATCGAGGACATAGCCACACCTGAAGGTTTTCAAAAAAACCCTGTCGCCGTGCACGAATTCTATAACCAACGCAGGCGCCATCTGCTGCAGACGGAGATAAAACCCAACAGCGCCCACTCGGCGCTGGCAAAACTTGAGCATGAACTTGAGTTATACCCTGACACACGTTATCTGCTGGTGACACAAAACATCGACAACCTGCATGAGCGCGCTGGCAGCAGAAAGTTGATCCATATGCATGGCGAGCTTTTAAAGATGCGCTGCAGCGTGAGTGGCCTGATTTTTGATATTCGACAAGACATGACATTAGAACAATGCTGCCGCTGCTGCCGTCAACCTGGCAACCTGCGCCCGCATGTTGTGTGGTTTGGCGAAATGCCACTGGGTATGCGTGAAATTGAGCAGTCGCTGATGAGTTGCGACCTTTTTATTGCGATAGGCACGTCAGGTAACGTTTACCCTGCGGCAGGATTTAACCAGACTGCACGGCACTACGGCGCGCACACGATGGAGCTTAACCTCGAATCTACCGGGTCAACCTTTGACGAGCATCGCTATGGACCGGCCAGCGAGACCACACCGGCACTGATCACTGAAATTCTCAGGAATTTGTCCCAAATTCAGGCTTTCAATGACAATTATCGATAAATAGCGCTCGCTCGACATTGACTGTGCGGAAGCAACCCGAGTATTCTCGCGAGCGTGCATGAGGGTAATACCGGAAGCTGAGGATCCGGTAACAATAAAAACTGAATGACGGTTGTAATATGAACCGGATTTATGACAGCTGCATGTCATCAATGATGCGGGCTGAAAATGTTTTTGCTTGTTGCGCTTTGACTTTCCTCTCTTCCTGTATCAGGCCCTGTAGATGCGTTAACCCATTAGAGATGTAAACTAAGAAAAAGTTCCCTTAAGGAGGGTACGTGGATGTATAGACATTCCAGCTTGGCAAAAGCAGTTCGACTGGCCATTATCGGCGGTAGCGCAGGCGCAGCCGGCATGGCAGTTTCAATGCCGACATTTGCGCAGGACACGCCTGAGATCGAAGAAGTAATCGTAACGGGCTCACTGATCGCGCGTCGTGACGCCATCGCCGAAAGCCCGATTCTGACGGTTGACCAGGGCGCGCTCCTGGAAAGCGGTTACACCACCATTGAGCAATACCTGAACACATTGCCGCAGGTCACTCCTAACCTAAGTTCACAATCCAACAACCCCAGCGGTAACGGCCGTGCGGTTATTGACCTGCGTGGTTTGGGATCAGGGCGCAACCTAGTATTGATGGATGGCCGACGCGCCATGGGCTCAACCAGCGGCGGCACCGTGGACATCAACACTATTCCATCCGCCCTGATTGATCGCGTTGAGATCATCACTGGTGGCGCTGGCGCAACCTACGGCCCGGATGCAGTCTCTGGTGTAGTTAACTTCATCATGAAGAAAGACTTCGAAGGGTTGGCAATCAATTCCCAATACCGTGAAACCGCTGAAGGCGACGGTGTTGAGTGGGGCGCAGACATCACTCTTGGCGGCCAATTCATGGAAGGCCGCGGCAGCGCGGTATTCAACGGCAGCTTCTTCACACGTGATCCGATCTACAAAGGTGCGCGTGATTTTTCAGCACAGGCAGATAGTTTAACCACATCTTTCCCGAATGGTAGCTGGGCTGCGGGTGCTGCAGCTCCCTCTCAGGCTGCGGTCAACGCGGTGTTCGGTGCTGGCGCCTGCGGAGCCAATGGTGGCTCCGGTGGATTTGGCTTTAACCCCGATGGCTCGTTGTTCTGCACCGGAATATCCGGCAATTCAAGCCTGAATGTGGTGGGATATAAAGGACCGGAAAGCGATGTTGCTAATCGTTTCTTCCCGGATCGTTTCTCGTACAACTTTGAGCCTGCCAACATCCTGGTATTGCCTATGGAACGTTGGAATATGTACTCCAGCTTCGAAGTAGACATAAGTGAGCACTTTCAGCCATACGGTCGCTTCACTTTCACCAACTACAACGCGTTGCAGGAATTGGCACCTACACCCGCTTTTGGCTTGAGCGTGCCAGCAACCAACCCCTTCCTGCCACAGCAAATCAAGACCCTGTTGGCCTCCCGAGCCAACCCGACTGCAGCGTTCTCATTTAACAAGCGCTTCAATACACTGGGCGGACGCACCGGATCAAATAACCATGACGTGATGCAAGTCACTACCGGTACTCGCGGTTTAATTACTGGTTCATGGAATTATGATGTTTATGCCAGCTACGGCCGGTCGACCAATAATGAAATACAAGGCGGCAACGTGCGGCTTGACCGCACTCAGAATCTGCTGAATGCAGCAGATGGCGGCCGCTCTCTGTGCGAGGGTGGTCTCAACCTGTTTGGTGCAGCAGCCATAAGTCAAGCGTGCCAGGCCTATATCAGCCTGCAAGCGAAAAATCTGACCACCATCGAGCAGGAGATCATGGAAGGCACTGTGTCTGGCAACCTGTTTGAAGTACCGGCAGGTATGGTGCAGGCAGCTTTTGGTCTCAGTGCGAGAAATCTGAATTTTGATTTCAAGCCAGACGGCGGACTACAACCGGGTCTTGTTGCCGGTTTTAATGAGCAACTACCTGTAAGTGGCGAGCTTGAGTTCAAAGATATCTTCTCTGAAATTATCGTGCCGTTGCTGAACGACTTACCACTTGTTGATTCCTTGTCATTCACTGGCGGATATCGCGTAACTGATAACAAGCGATCCGGCTCAGCTGAAACCTGGAAAGCAACACTGGACTGGAACATCAACGAGTTGGTCCGTGCACGCGGTGGTTTTCAGCATGCGGTTCGCGCACCAAGCATCGGCGAATTGTTCTCACCACAGTTGAATAATTTCCCGACGTTCACCAATCAGGATCCGTGTAACACAACTGGCGCTATCGCTGCGACCTACCGTAACGGCCCGGACGGTACTAAGGTAACCGCTCTGTGTAATTCACAATCTGTTGTGGCAGGTCTTGCAACCTATGCTCAGCCGGCAGGTCAGGCGCGAGGCATTTCGGGCGGCAACCCTAACTTGATGCCAGAAACAGCAGACTCGTTCACCCTGGGAGCTGTATTCAGTGGCTTCCAGAATGAGCTTCTGGAGCGCAGCACGTTCACTGTCGACTACTGGTCGATCGAACTCGAAGATGTCATCAGCTCGGTCGCTGCAGCTACCATTGTGCAGCGCTGTTTCAACCGTGATGGCGCTAACCCGACCTTTAGCCCCACCAATGAGTGGTGCCAGTTGTTTACACGTGACGCCAATGACGGTGGTGTTATCAACCTGAAACAACTTGGTCGTAACCAGTCCTTTACCAACGTTAGCGGCGTCGACTTCAGCGGAAACATTGGCATGGATTTGCCGAATGAAATGGGTTCTATCGATGTTTCGCTGGTATCAACCTGGACAGAGAAGTCAGAAGGCCAGACCACATCAGTTGACCCGATCAACGACTTTGTTGGCACCATCGGTTCTGGCACCGGTGGATCTACACCTGAATGGCGTCACACCGTAACTCCAACATGGATATTCGGTGCTGCGCAAGCGCAGATCACTGCCCGCTTCATTGATGAGATGGTTCACTCCAACACTGTGACTGGTGGCTCACCTCTCTCGAACACTGGCACTAAAGCCACGTGGTACTACGACCTGACCGGTCGTTACGAGATCATGGAAGGCGTGACCATTCGGGGTGGTGTCAACAACGTGACTGATCAACAGCCACGGCTCTACTCGCCGAACGTACAGGCCAACACTGACCCGTCACTGTTCGACGTACTGGGTCGTCGTTACTTCGTAGGTTTCGACGTACGTTTCTGATAGCCGGGTCAGGTTTAATCTGACCGGTAATCCAATAAAAAGGGTGTTGCAGCAACTGCTGAAACACCCTTTTTTTATCTGCTCTTTTTACAATCAGAGCAACACTTTCCCAAGCTCCGCAGGAAACCAGGGGCGACCGCGTTCGTTGACAGCGGTGGTTACAATCAAGGCCTTTAACATCAGCTTGCGACTGACTTCATGAATGATCTGTTGCTGAAATCCCAGCCGAAGCGCAGATATCCGCACCGGCGCCACGCTGACATTAAACACATCTCCACTGCGCAGCGACTGCACATAATCCAACTCTGCGCGCACCACCACCACAATAATGCCGCGCCTTGTCAGATCTGCAAACTCCAACCCTTTATGTTTCAGAAATTCGTGGCGCGCATGCTCCAGATAGTTCTGATACACCGAATTGTTGACCACACCCTGCATGTCACATTCGTAGTCACGCACCGCCATACGACATTGAAAAATCTTGTCAGTCATGTTCACACCTCAAACGGCCATATACGATCCAGCTGAAGACCTTTGCTCAGCAGCGCCCGCCGGAAAGGCTGCAACTGTACCTCAAAGTTCTTGTGCGCAAACAGCGCTCGTGTATGCACACCTTCCCTGACCTGATTGGCACTGGCAGACAACACAGCACCAGTATTCACGGTCAGATTCATTACCTGCGCATTCCACTCAAGATCACAATAGTCGAATACCCGCCGACTCTCCTGTTCTGGATCTTGTAACAGTGCCTCATACGACACATGGCAGATGCGGCCGGGGAACAAACGCTGCCATGCACACATAACACGATGATACTGCTGATAAAAATGTGTTATGTCTGCCAGTGAGTAAGACCACGGAGCTGCCGCCGCAAACTGGTGCTTAAACGCGCCCAGACAGGCATCCAGTGGATGTTTATACACATGAACTACGCGTACATGCTTAAAGGATTGCAGGATGATGCCAAGGAACAAAAAATTAAATGGATTCTTGTCACTGAACCGTCCCTCAGGACATCTGCTACGCGCGCGATTGATGTAGTTTTTGGCTAAACCGTCTAACGCAGCAGGCTCCAACGCAAGAGGCTGCAAATCAAAAGGCAGCGGCAACGGGTCACTGCCCACAGCCTGTTGCAGCAATACTTCGATATCCCGCAACTCACCCAGTGCCTGTACGCTACCGGAATTACTGATCATTTGTTCTACCAAGGTCGAACCACTGCGCGGCAAACCCACAATAAAGATTGGGATTTCTTTACAGTCGTCTGCGACTTCAACCTCTTGTCGCGGGGTTACCGCAGCGCCAGCAACAGACCACCGCTCTGCTTGATCCAGTAAGGCATCTGCCAACCGCTCCCACCTTAGCGATCTGTCAGGCTGCATTGCTCGTCGGATCCTGTTTGCATTCTCCCAGGACATAAATGCATTGGCATAAGCAGCCTTGCGCTGCTGTAACTGCCCCTGCACCTGCAAAAGATAGATTTTTTCTGCGTCCGCAAGTCTAAAATCACCAAGAAGTTCGGGCAGTTTTTTATCATCAATAGCAGCCAGATCCAGATCTGCCAGCGACCACCAGGCGCGCCCATAAGCAGGATACCAACTGATCAGCTGCCTCAGCGCTGAGATCGCCTCATCACGACGCCCCAGCACCGACAAGCACAATGCTCGCACATACAGGGCATTGAGCTGACGCGGCTGCTGAATTAAGACACGCTCATACAAAAACAGTGCCTGTTGCCACTCATCAATTGATGCTGCAGCAGAGGCCATCATTTCGTCACTCCAACCAGACGTACCGGAACTGCTAACCTGCTTATTAACCAACAGCATGATCTGATAATGATCGGCAAATGGAATCAATGTACGGGCATATTGAGCGCGCGCAAACTCATCATCAGGGTTCAGATCGTAAGCAGATGCAGCATGCTCTCTGGCCGCCTGAAAACGACCCTGTTGACGATACGCCTCACTTAGAGAAAGCTGCGCAGGCAAACAATCGGCATGATCCCGACATAACTGCTCACCCCATGCCACAGCCTCCTGCAGCTTGCGCTCGGCAATCAACCGGTCAAGGGTTTGCAGACGTTGGTCCAGCATAATCAGTCAATCCATTGTTGATATTTGAAAGTAGCGGGCATCACACCATAACCGGGGCATCGCGCACAATTGAGCATGCAACGAGCCCCCAAATAAAAAAGGGGTGAAGCTTGCGCTTCACCCCTTTTTGCAACTATCAGCGCATCTGGGATCAGAAGCTGAAGGTGACCTTACCGTAGTAGTAACGACCACGGGTCTCGTAGGTACGCGGATCAGTGTTATCGTTAAAACCTGAGTAGGCAAACGGTGGCTGACGATCAGTGATGTTATCAACACCCAACGTCAATCGCGTTTTGTACTGCTCGAAGTTGTAAGAACCCTGCAGGTTATGGACCAATTGCTTGTCCACGGTACGCTCTTCGTCGCCCACGTTAA
>JBFZEG010000189.1:0-2794 GCA_041306975.1 Gammaproteobacteria bacterium
GGGTGTTGTCTCTGCAACGCGATACGCAGCTTTCCGGGAACGCGTGTGTGCGTGTAGAAGTAGGATTCGCGGTACTCTGGCAGTGCAAACAACTCCGGTTTATCGAGCTTCAGAATATCCAGAAACGCGGCGCAGTCACGGACAGAGCGGGTAACCACGTGACTGACACTCATGCCACTCCAGGCCGCGCCCATATCCGCCTCTACAACCGAGAGACCACGACTGGGTTTTAGTCCTATCAAGCCGCAATTTGCGGCAGGAATACGGATAGAACCGCCACCATCACTGGCATCAGCCGCGGGTACAATTCCGGCCGCCACAGCGGCTGCGGAACCACCACTGGATCCTCCAGTCGTGTGAGCAAGATTATGTGGATTGCGGCAAGCTCCGAATAATGAGAACTCAGTTGTGATGGTCAGGCAAAGTTCGGGTGTGTTGGTGCTGCCAAAGGGCACTAATCCAGCCTGCTTGTAGCGACGCACAACAGCGCTGTCGCCCTTGGCGATCTGATTTTTTAGCAGTTGGGTACTACGGGTATGCGGCCAACCGGCAACGGCATTGACCTCTTTAATCAAAAACGGCACACCGGATAACAAGCCTTGATGTTTTGAACCATCCAGTGCGCTTGCAATCTTCAGCGCGCCCTCAGCATCTTCACTGACAACGGCATTTAACGACGGGTTCAGGCGGGCGGATTGCGACAAGGCGCACTGCAGCAGTTCCTGCGCGCTGATATCACCGCAAGCCCTCAGATCAGCAAGGCCGACTGCATCGTTATCGATATACTCTGTGTTGCTTAGCATGATGACACTCTGATTTTTTGTGATCGACTAATGGAGCCGTTACCTAACAATGTTCCAGTCTTCAATGATTTGTTGACGATGTTGATCCGTATCGGGTGCTGGTCCGGAAATCTTGCCCTGAGTGCGGCTGAAACGTGGAGCAGGGGCTGGTTGCAACTGCCCGTGGCTTTCCACAAATGTTGATCTTGCAACATTGTGAGCATGCCGGGTGGCCTCGTTCATATCCAGTACGGGTGCAAAACAAACATCGGTACCTTCGAGAATCTCACACCATTCATCGCGCGTTTTCCCCAAAAACACACTGCTCAGTATCTGCTTTTGTTCGGGCCAGGTCTTGACTGCCATCTGCGCCTGCATAACAGGGGCGCTGATTTCGCAGCGCTGCAGCAATTCTGCATAAAACTGCGGTTCAATCGGGCCAATACTGATGTGACGACCATCAGCACAGGTGTAACAGTCGTAAAACGGCGCGCCACCGTCCAGCAAATTGTGCCCGGGTCGGTCGCGCCAACTACCCGCAGCCATCATGCCATAAAACATGGTCATCAAGCTCGCGCTGCCATCAGTCATTGCTGCGTCGATAACTTGTCCCTGACCCGATTTGCCGGCTTCCAGCAGCGCAGCCAGCACACCCATGGCCAGATATAAGGAACCACCACCATAGTCCCCTACAAGATTCAGGGGCGGGTGAGGAGCCCGATCATCTGCGCCCATCGCGTGCAAAGCCCCTGTCAGCGCGATGTAATTGATATCATGACCGGCAGCATTGGCGAGCGGACCATATTGCCCCCAACCGGTCATACGGCCGTACACCAGCTTTTTGTTTCGCTGTAGACACACGTCTGGACTCAAGCCCAGACGTTCCATCACGCCGGGGCGATAACCTTCGATCAGCGCATCGGCTTTGGATATCAACGCCAATGCCAGCTCCCGGTCATTATCAGTCTTCAGATTGAGCTCGATTGACCGGCGACCACGATTCACAGGATTGTCTGGGAACATACTGACAACCCCTTGACGGTCAATACGCACAACATCGGCACCCATGTCAGACAACAACATGCCGCAGAACGGCACCGGGCCGATGGCCGCCATTTCGATGATTTTGAATCCGTGCAAAGGGCCCATAACAAAGCTTCCGTAACAATGACTTTTGATGGTTGATTTTATGGCGCTGTTCTTTCATTCTTGCGGCCGAACATATTTTTTGTGAATTCGTTCATAACAAGAATTTGACGGGGTTTTTACCATGCAATTGCAACAAAAAACAGCATTCATCACTGGTGCAGCCTCTGGCCTCGGCTTGGCGGCCGCGCAGCGTCTCGTTTCAGAGGGCGTGAATGTCATGATGTTTGATCTGGATGCCACACGTGTGCAGGAACAGGCTGAACGATTGGGCACCCAGGCCACATGGGCAGCCGGAGACGTCAGTAACGAGGAACAGGTCCAGTCTGCGATTGCAAAAACATTGAGTACGTTTGGCAGTTTGCACATCAATATCAACAGCGCCGGTATTGGTGCTGCGGCCAAAACCGTTGGCCGAGACGGCCCCATGAGCATGGAGCAGTTTACCCGGGTTATTCGGGTAAATTTGCTGGGGACTTTTAATGTGTTGAGACTCTGCGCAGCTGCGATGGTGAAGAACGAACCACAAAACAGCGACAACGAACGTGGTGTCATCGTCAACGTTGCATCAGTTGCCGCATACGATGGACAGATGGGGCAGGCGGCCTACAGCGCGTCCAAGGGAGGTATCGCCTCCATGACATTACCAATCGCACGCGATCTGGCAAGAGATGGCGTCCGAGTGATGACCATTGCGCCGGGTATTTTTGCCACGCCATTACTGATGGCATCACCGCAACCGGTTAAAGACGCATTGGTAGACATGATTCAGTTCCCAAAACGTATGGGGCTGCCTGAAGAGTTCGCAGATATGGCCGTGCATATAATTCGTTGCGCCTATCTTAACGGAGAAGTCATCCGCCTTG
>JBFZEG010000192.1:0-9739 GCA_041306975.1 Gammaproteobacteria bacterium
GGCGCCGCCTGTTGATGTGGTGGATTTTGTTGACCATATTGACTATATGGTCAACCTCATGGGTATTGATCATGTGGGTATCAGTTCGGACTTTGATGGCGGTGGTGGCATCGAAGGCTGGCAGGACGCGTCCGAGACCTTTAATGTCACGCTGGAACTGGTGCGTCGTGGATACAGTGAAGAAGACATCGCCAAGCTGTGGTCAGAAAACCTGTTCAGGGTGATGGACGACGTGGCCCGCATTGCCACGGAAATTCAGGCTGCGGCTGGCGTGTAAAGCCTGCCAACAGCCGCGCGTTGTTCAGAGTTCCAGGCCACCGGCTCTGAACACGCGCGTTTGCACAGCATGCTGAAGCACGGACGCATCTGCACACATCAGCGTGAACTGCCTGGATGCACGCGTTATGCCGGTGTAAACCAGTTCGCGGGTCAGCACCGTGCTCTTGTGCGCCGGCAGCAGTAAAGCCGTGTGTGTGAACTCTGAGCCTTGAGACTTGTGAACGGTCATGGCAAAGATTGTTTCGGTATTCTGCAGGCGTGTGGGCAATATCCAGCGGATCT
The DNA here is from genome assembly GCA_041306975.1 of Gammaproteobacteria bacterium. Classification (GTDB taxonomy): domain Bacteria; phylum Pseudomonadota; class Gammaproteobacteria; order Pseudomonadales; family Pseudohongiellaceae; genus Pseudohongiella. Next base: position 562 of record JBFZEG010000192.1, read on the forward strand.
GCCGCGGATTGGCGGTATCTCTGAAGGCGACACGCAGGGAGAAACCTTGCGGCGCTGCGAGATTTGGATACGGCAGTGTTATGCCGATATCACCGTTCATCAGGCCTATTGTGTAGTTGTTGCGGGTGATCATCACCGGGCGGCCGGCGTACCAGTCGTCGGTGTTGTTTGTGTCAGCATCGAGTAATTGCTGCCTGACCAGAATGTGTTTGATGAGATCGTTAAGTTCTTCAACCCCGGATTCACCTTGACGCAGCGCGGCCAGTATCTGAAAGCTGCTATGCGCTGTCAGCACGTTGTCTGCCCAGTTATCCCAGTCAGTCGTTGCAGCGTTCAGTGATGGGCAACGTGCTACCCGCTGCAGATAAAATCCAAAGCCCTTATCAACGTCGCAGATCAACCTCTCAAAAGCGCTGCTGTTTTGTGCAGGGGTTTTTAACCACGCCAGCTCAGTATGTTGTCCGGCAAACAGCGTCTCAATCTCTGAGATGTCAGCGCCGCGATTGACAGCCTGTGCCAGTGCGCCGATCCCGGGTGCTGCCCCAAAGCGATGACTGTAGCGCAGCATGGTGATTGCCTGGTCAAGCGCGCGTCCACTGTCATCCTGCAAGTGCGCCGGTATAGGTTCTGCGCTGACACGTTGAGCCCAGACTGCAGTTGCTGGCAGATAATGAGCGTCATTGGCACGCGCGCACAGACTGCCGAGAACTGCACCGGCCTCAACCGATGCCAGCTGATCCTTGTCGCCCAACAGGATAAGCCGTGCGTGCGCGGGCAATGCGTCCAGCAATTGCGCCATCATTTCTACGTCCACCATGGAGGCTTCATCAATGACCACCACATCAACCGCCAGAGGATTGGCAGCATTGTGTTTAAAAAAGCGGCTGTGACGTTGTGGCCCGAGTAGTCTGTGCAGCGTGGTGACCTCGCTGGGAATATTGACGCTGTTTGCCTGTCGTGCCTGTTGTGACTGTTGTGCCGATATCAGATTGGGCGACGACACCTGCGCCGAAATTGACGCACTCAGGCGAGCAGCTGCCTTGCCGGTGGGCGCTGCCAGTTTTATGCGCAGTTCACCTGCGCTGTGCAGCGACTGCAAGAGGGACAGCAGTTTCACCACGGTGGTGGTTTTGCCGGTTCCGGGTCCTCCGGTAATAATGGAAAATGCCGTGCGCGCACTCAGGGCACAGGCAATTTTTTGCCAGTCAGGTGAGCCCGCAGCGTTTGAGTGCGCCGATGCCGGGAACAGAGCGTTCAGCTTCAGTGTCAGCGCGTGTTCATCAACATCCACCTCGGTCAGCAGCTTTTGCTGCAGGCTTTGTTTAATCTGTTGTTCGTATTGCCAGAAACGCCGCAGATACACACGTGACTGATCCAATACCAAGGGAGTATTGATCGCGTGTGTCGCGGCAGTCGGTGGATGCGTTGCGCATAACAGATCGTGGCGCAGCGCGCTTATCCACTGCGCAGCGCTGATTTGCCGCAACAAGGCCGCAGGGGTTATCGACGGCGTGTGGCTGGTATGCTCTGGCGGTAACAACAGCACCCGGTCCGGGGATTGCAGACACAGTTCCAGATCCAGGCACACATGCCCTTGCCCATTCTGATGACTGCACAGTGCCGCTGCCAGCAACAACAATGGCGACACATCCTGTGCTGAGGCTTGCGCTTCCTGATACAGAAATTCAGCAAACTCGACATCCAACCAGCGAATCCAGTCTGCTTTTACCCAGCTGTGCAACACATTCAGTAATGCTTTGTTGTCAGTCAGAGGTGAGTGGGTGCTTTGAAGTGCTACGTCAGACATGTTGCCCCTGCTGTTCTGTGACAGTACCCGGATGTGCCGGCAGGGTGCCGGTCAGGAACAGTTGATTCAGCGCATCAATAAACGCGCGCGGTGGTTTATCAACCAGCAGACCTTGAGTAGGGGATTGCCAGCCACGCAGGAAAAAATACACCGCCCCACCCACATGCACGTCGTAGTCGTAGTCTGGGAGACGACTGCTGAGCAGTCTGTGCAGCGCTAACAGATAAATGGCGTATTGCACGTCGTAACGCTTGTTAAGCACTTCGGCTTCGATGGCAGCGGCGGTGTAGTCAGCATCGGTGGCGCCAAGATAATTGGACTTCCAGTCAGCAACGTAATAGCGGCCCTTATCCAGAAACACCAGATCGATAAATCCTTTGATCATGCCGTTTAACTGCGATGCCAGCAGAGCTGGTCGTGCCTGAGCAGGCAACAGGTAATGCTGACACAGACGATCCAGATCTGCGGTGTGCAGATCATGTGCTGCAAACAAAAATTCCAGCTCTGCCTGCCAGCTGTCCAGTTCGCACAGATTGAGGATGACGGGTGCTTGTCCCGGCATGGCAGGCAGATGGAAAGGCGTTTTAACAAACCCGGCCAGCCAGTCATCGAGTCTGTCTACCTCTTGTTGCCATCCGCGCAATTCGCAGGCGGCAGTGATTTCATGGCGCCTTTCGACAGCGTTGCTGACAGCATTGCCAAAGCCAGTCTCAGCACACCACTCCAGTAAACCATGCAAAAAGGTACCCGGTTCCGGGCCACGATAAAAACCGTGTAGGCCGGCATGCTGGCGGCTGAATGCCGGTTTGCTTACAGTGTTGTCCGCTGCCAGTGCAGCAGACTCTTCCAACACCTGATCGTCACGGGCAATGTCCGGTGTGCGGCTGCTGTCAGGATTGGCTGACAGGCCCGGGTGTTGGTTGCTGCGGCTTTTCAGCGAGGAGTAACTGGCGATCCACCAATGTTCATTGGCACTGCGGTCTGAGATCCGCGCTGCTTTGGTCCTCGCACTGTTTGCCGCGACGGTTAGCACCTGGGTGTCCAGTGCTGATTCAATCGAGTCTGCCGGCTCACAACGGATGTGTGTACACTCTTTAGTCCAGCGTTCAAGAATCTGTGAGGTCAGTGATGCATCGAGCTTTTTACCGGCTGCCATCAGATACCCGAGGGCGCTCAGATGCAGGGACGAGCTTGTGCTGGTACCGACACTGATGCTGGCGACACCGAGCCAGATGGCATGTCGGGCGCGGGTCAGTGCCACATAAAGCAGCCGGATGTCTTCTGCCAAACGTTCATCATCGGCCTGCTGCCAGGCGGCGCTGTCCTTTTTGTGGCCGGATATTTCCAGACGGCGATGCCCCTGATGGACTTCATCAACAATCATCACCTCGCGATTGTCATGATTAACGGCGCGGTAGGCGGCAGCAAAAGGCAGAAACACCAGGGGATATTCAAGGCCTTTGGATTTGTGAATGGTGACCACGCGGATCAGGTCATCGTCACTTTCGAGACGTAGAATTTCTTCGTCATCCGGGTCGGCAATCTGTTGCGCCAGATGACGGATCAGTGCCTGTTCACCGTCATGTTGCTGACTGGCTTTTTGCAGGTATTCAGCCAGATGCAGCAGATTGGTCAGGCAGCGTTCACCATCGGGTGTATTGATCAGCCGGTTAGGCAGTTGGTAGTGCTGCATTAGCGCACGCATCATTGGCAGCACGCCTTGTGTTCGCCAGATGTCGTGCAATCGTCGAAACAGAGCAGTCTGTTCTTCCCAGAAAAACTCATCGTCGAGCATACGCCGCAAATCAACTATCGGTAAGGCCAGTGATACCGTAGCCAGTGCCGCGCGCAGTATCTGTTCATTAGCAGGTTCTGCACACGCGCTCAGCCAATACAGCATATCGGTCGCTTGCTGAGAGTTGAACACGGACTCGCGGTCAGACAGATACACGCTGGGCAATGAAAAATGCGCCAGGGCTTTGCGGATTTTTTCGGCTTCGCGCCGATCACGCACCAGGATGGCAATATCTTTTGGGCGAAGTGGTGTTAACACATTGTCGCTGAGAAAGCCGCTGTCCGCGGTGGATAAAAATCCGGCGATAGCCGTGGCGCAGTTGGCTGCGATCTGCTGTTTGTAACTGCCCGATGGCAACGCACTGGTGTCATCCTCGGCATTGCTGGCGAGCCAGATGTTGAGCGCGTGAGCGGCACGTCCGCGGATCATTAATTGTTCTTCCCGACCCCTGGCGGCAACCTGCAAAAATGGCAGTGGATTATTTGCCGGGTTTTTAAATCGGAACGCGCCGGCAGGGAAGTGCTCTGCCTGCGAGAAAACATAATTGACTGCCTTAACCACGGCGGTGCTCGAACGGTAGTTGACCGCCAGATTGTAGTGGCGGCCCTCGGTGGCGCGCCGTGCCTGCAGGTAGGTATGAATGTCGGCGTTACGGAAAGAGTAGATGGCCTGTTTGGGATCGCCGATCAGAATGATCGCACTGTCACACGAGGCGGCGTCACCACGGCTGTCCGCCAATTGATAAATCCGGTCAAAAATCCGGTATTGCAATGGATCGGTATCCTGAAACTCATCAATCATGGCCACAGGGAAATCATCACGCAGCTGATTTGCCAGATGTTCACCCTGCGGGCCCTGCAGTGCCCGGTCCAATTGCAACAGCAGATCATCAAATCCGAGTTCGGCTTTGTCTTGCAGACGTTGTTGCAGAGCCTGCTCCATCCAAAGCCTGGCATGGGCGAGTACACAAGCCCGTACGCCGGGGGCGGTGCTTTCTTGCTGCTGAGTCTCTTCCGCAAGCAATTCAGCGATTCTGGTAAAGGCCGGATTTTGTGGTGCATCTGGCACGGTTTTGCCTACCTTTTTTAGCTTCCAGCCTTGATCTGCAAAGCGCTCAAGACGTTTTGGGCGGTCGCCACTCTCTGCCCAGATGCGCAGCGATTGTTTTAACGCGCTGAAGGTGTCATCGGATTTTGCTTCACTATAACTGACTTGATTCAGTGCAGGCCTGATGTCATCCAGCAGTGCTTCCAGTTCAGCTTGCGACGCCAACCAGCAGGCGCGCGCTGCTCTCTCCAGTTGTTCAAGCCGTTCGCAGTTCTGCGCAAACGGCTGTAGTGATTGCCGAAGATCGCTGGCAGGGTGCAGATCTTTACCCATAAAACTGAGCCGGGTATTAGTCTTGTTGATCAGCGGCCGTAGCGCCTTTAACACACTGTCAGGATCTTTAAACTGCGCCTGCACCAGTAACGCCATCGCAGGTGTCAACGTGTAAAAATGTTGACGCCAATAGTCTCGAATCAGTTCGGCAAGTATGTCCCGCTGATGAGTGATCAGTGTCTGTTCAAACAGACTGCCACTATCAAACGCATGCTCACGCAGCATGCGATAACACCAGCTGTGGATGGTCGATACGGCAGCCTGATCCATGGACTGAGCGGCCAGACTTAACAGGCGTGCACAGTGTGGCCACTTCTCTGCAGTGAAGTCGGCACGTAAAGCCAGCAACTCTGCATCAGCCCGAGAATCGTCCGCCATAAAACAACGGGCTGCATCTGACAGCCGGGCGCGGATGCGATCTTTGAGCTCCTGGGTAGCCGCGTCGGTGAAGGTCACCACCAGTATCTGCTCAGGGGTCAATGCCCGCTTAAACGCATGTTCATGGCCATGCTGCAGAATCAGGCGCGTGTACAGCAGCGCAATGGTCCAGGTTTTGCCGGTGCCCGCGCTGGCTTCAATCAGCCGGCTGCCGCGTAACGGAAATGTGCGGATATCCAGGGAGTCACTCATGTTTGATCTCCCGTTTGATTTCCCGTTTGATTGCCCGTATCTGCAGCAGTTGCGCTGTTTTTAGCACGATGACGCAGCCAGTGTGCCGTCAGATTGCCGTACAGCTTGTCGCTGTGATCGTCAAATCCGCCGCGGTACAGATCTTCAATGTCCGGCCATAACCTGGCCAAGGCATAATGTTTCTGCACTTCGCCGGTATTATTGTAGACGCCGTTGTACAGCTTCCTCGCAACCGTCTGCGCTGATTTATCATCCGGCGTAGTCAGCTTGGCGCAGCTGGTTTTGACACTGGCTGCCAAAGGAGAAACAAGGTTTTGCTGCCAGAGATTGATCAGTGACCTTAACTGCTGTTCAGCCTCTTGCGGATCAAGCGGTGCCAGCTCTTCATCAGTATCGGGTCCGAGAATATGCGTGCTTACCGGACCGTGAAGTTGTGCAGCCAGATGCCCTGGCCATAACCGCGCCAGGTAGTGCCATTTGACGCTTGTCTGTTTTCCATCTTTGCCATCCCACAACTGACTGTTCAGCAGCACACAGCGAATACGCTGCTCAGGCTTGCCCGGCTGTTGCCAGCCATCACTGACCTGATCAGACAAGGTTACTTGTTTGTCCGTGGAATCAAGCAAAACGCGCAGGCTTTGCTTTTCAGGATAATCGCCCAACAGATCACAAAAATTCTGCAGAGGTTTACGCAGACGTTGCAAGGTTTTTGTGGCATAGGAATCAGCAAATGGTGTGATGGGCAGATTGCCGCTGCGCTGTTGTTTGCCCATCAGCGTCAGCAACAGGTCAGCGATATCAATATCCGTTGGTGAGCCTTTAATGGCGGCAACCGCGTCTTTGATGAGTTGCTGCTGTATGCTCCAGTTTGCCAGTCCATCAACCGCAAACACTTCATGATCTTCTGCGGTCACGTCCTCAGAGGCAAACATAACGCCCAGGCTTTGTTCAAAAAACACCTCGGCAGGAACTCGCATCAGTTTTTCAAGATCACTCAGGCCGATGTGGCGAACGTTGAGTGCCGTTGTCTGTTGTGTTTGAGTCTGGGGTGTTCGCGGCGTCTGCCCGGTTTGTGACCATTCAGCGGCATAGGTATAAAACTCAGACGCGGCATCAAAGTAGCGCGAACTGAACGGTTGCAAAGGATACGCACGGGTAAGGCTTTTGATCAGCGCCGGGTTGTGCGTGGTCGCCAGATAATCGAGCAGCTGGGCAACCAACACCGACGGGGCTCGCTCGCTGTTGTCACGAATGCTGCGTCCGGTCCAGCTGATGTACAAGGATTTCCGCGCAGACAGCAGTGCTTCCAAAAACAGGTAACGATCGTCATCGCGGCGTGAACGATCGCCGGGGCGATAATCATGGCGCATCAGATCAAAATCAACTGAAGGCACCTGACGCGGATAGTCGCCATCATTCATGCCCAGCAGACAGATGTGTTTAAACGGAATGGCGCGCATGGGCATCAGCGTGGCGAAGTTGACAGAACCCGCCAGAAAGCGTTGAGTTAATGGCTGGACGTCCAGTTGTTCGAGCACAAATTCGCGCACCACATCAATGCTTAACTCATCCGTAAACGAGGCTTCGGTACAGGCATCGCGCCAGTCGCGGAGCATTTTTTCCACCCGCGAGACCAGCAACAGATCCTCATCCCCATCGGCAACAAAATACTGAGACAACAGCAGGCTCAGCCGTAAGGTCCAGTCCGTCACGGTGGCCGGTTTGCGCATCACTGTCCAGGTTTGCTCAAGCTGGCGCAACAGATGTGCCAGTTTTCCCACTAAGGCAGCGCTCAGTCCGCCGACCTCATCAAATGCTTCGATATCCTGCCATTGTGACGCCGCTCCCTGCCGGCCTTTCCCGATGGCATAACCCAGCAGCATACGGCGCAAGCCAAAGTGCCAGGTGTTCTGCTCAAGGGCGCTGTTGTTATCTAACGCACTCATGCCAAAACTGGTGCGATGTGCTGCATTTAATCCCCAACGGATACCGGCTTGTTCTATCCAGCGGTGCAGCAGTGGCTTGTCTTCGGCACTGAACCCAAATGCCTTTTGTACTGCGCCAATATCCAGAAAATCCAGTAATTCGCTGACACCCAGTCGCGCTGACGGCAACTGCAGCAACATCTCCAGCGCTTTAAACACCGGCGCCTGATGGCGCTTGCCCTGATCAGAAATCGTAAACGGGATATAGCGCTTATCCTGATAATCCAGACGGCCAAACACCGCCTGAACCGCAGGTGCAAACTGATTGATATCGGGCACCATGACCAGTACGTCACGCGGGCGCAGTGCAGCATCCTGATTGAACAGTTGCAGCAAATGATCCTGCAGAATTTCCACTTCACGCTGTGCGCTGTGGGCGATGTGAAAGCTGATGCTGGTGTCGCAACTGGTGTCGCAACCGGTGGTGGCGGGGTCGGAGGCAAAACCAGCTGAGGCGCAACCAGCATTAACAGCTGCTTGCCGTGCTTCCTCTGCACTGCGCAAGTGAAAAATGTCGCCCTGCAGTTGCCCGAGCAGATGCTGTTCGTCAGGTTCGTCAAACACATCAATTTTTAACTGTGCTGACTGAAACAATGTTTCGTAGATGCTGCGCTCATCATGCTCATCCAGCAAGCGGATATAGTCACGCCCTTGTTTACCCCAGGCTGCCAGCAGGGGATTGCCGCGCACAAACAGCTCATCCAACTGCGTGCCGTCGGTATCGGATTTGAGTACCGGAAAATCCGCGCGTGCCGCCTGACGCCGGTAAGGCTTTTTGAACAGCCCCAATGACTGTTGGGGGTCAACAATATCGCCCCAATAGTGGTGACAGGGGTTGTGCACACACATCACCACCTGTGTGCAGTGTGATATCGCGGCCAGGACTTCCAGAGTCTGTGCCGGCAATGACGACAAACCGAACACCACCACCCGACGCGGCAGCCCTGCAGGTCTGTTTATGTTATTCAATGCATGGCAGGCATCCAGAAACTGCTGATGTACTTGCGCACGGCCACTGTGGCGTGCCTGCACGGGGATGTCTTGCAAGAGTCGTCGCCATAATGCCGCCTGCCAGGCTTGCTCTGCGGGCACGTCGGCGGGTTGATTGCTGCGGGTGATACGGTTGACACCGTTGGCCCAGTCATTGAGCCAGTCAGCGCGGTAGATCTGGTATTGATCCAGCAGGTCGGCAAGGCGCTGCGCCAGTTGAAACTGCTTGCGTTGGCCACGATCGTCAGTGAGGAAATTTCTGAGCGCTGCAAACTCGGGTTCATGCAGCAGTGATGGCAGCAGACGTAACAAGCGCCAGCTCAGCAGCGGTTTGTCAAACGGTGAGGTTTCAGGTAATTCCCCGAGCACCGCCCGATAGGCGCGCCAGTGAAAGCGCCCCGGCAAACTGATATCCATGGCGGCTGCTATGCCGCAACCCGAGTCTAGAGGATCTGCGTTGTCCACGTCGGCAGCCAGCGCCAGTTTCAGCCACTGTGAAATACCGTTGCTTTGTACCAGCAATATTTCATTTTCCAGGGGGTTCAGCGGATAACGCCGCAGCCACTCCACGGTCACCCGGCGAAGGTTCTC
>JBFZEG010000206.1:0-4546 GCA_041306975.1 Gammaproteobacteria bacterium
TCACGCCTGGCGCGGTTGGCGCGGTGGGCTATGAGGGCTTGCTTGCCAGGGAGAGCACGGATGTTGCCTGGCCGGTGGTCGAGGAAAATCTGGGCGCGTTTCTCTGCTACACATCGGGCACCACGGGCGATCCGAAGGGCGTGCTGTATTCGCATCGCGCTGTCGTGCTGCACGCCATGGCGTCGGGGCTGGCGAGCGCGTTCGGATTTGATGCCTTTGACGTGGTGATGCCCTGCTCATCGCTGTATCACGCCACGGCGTGGGGTCTGCCGTTTGCGGCGCCGATCAATGGCTGCAAGCTGGTGTTCCCGTGCGACAAGATGGACGGCGCAAGCCTGCAGGAACTGATCGTCAGCGAGGGCGTGACGTTCTCCGGCGGCGTGCCAACCATCTGGACCCTGTATCTGGCGCATCTCGAAAAGACTGGCGAGACGCCGGGCAGCTTGCAACGTGTGGTCATCGGCGGGTCCGCGGTGCCGCGCGCGATGGCGGAGGGCTTCAAGAAAAAGTATGGCGTTCGCGTGTTGCAGATCTGGGGCATGACCGAGACCTGCCCGCTGGGCGTGATTGCGACGCCTACGCCGGAACTGGCCGAGGCCGGCGAAGAGGCGATGGACGAAGCAATCTGGACGCGGCAGGGCCGCATGCAGTTTGGCATCGAGCTTAAAATCGTGGACGAAGATGGCCGCGACCTGCCGTGGGACGGCAACAACGCTGGCGCGCTGCTGGTGCGAGGGCCGTGGACCATCCGCCGTTATTTCCGCAAGGACAGCGACGCGACCAATGCAGACGGCTGGTTCGACACCGGCGACATCGCCACCATCGACGCGGCCGGCTTTATGCGCATCACCGACCGCAAGAAGGATGTGATCAAGTCAGGCGGGGAATGGATTTCATCCATCGACCTGGAAAACGTCGCAGTTGGCTGTCCGGGCGTGAAGATCGCCGCCGTGATCGGCGTGCCGCATCCGAAATGGGAAGAGCGGCCAGTGCTGGTGATTGAATGCCATGACGGCGTCGAGCTCACCGAGGACGCGGTGCAGGCCTATCTGGAGCCGCACATCGTGAAGTGGTGGAAGCCGGACAGGGTGATCTTCGCCAGCGTGCCGCTGACGGCAACAGGCAAGATCGACAAGAAGGTGCTGCGCGGGCGGTATTCTCACGTGCTGGGCGATGTACTGAACAGCTAAATCTTTTGCAGCCAGCGCTCCGGTGCGAGACTAATATGCCTCAACACTGATCAACCGCAATATAAACGGCCCGTCGGACTTGTCGTACTGGTAAAGGGCAAACTCAGTGATCTTACTGGCATCAAGCGTTGGGCCATCCAGTTTGAATCCACGAAACTGCGGAGCAAATTTAGAGAAGGGTATGTCGATTTCACTGATGTCATCCGGGATCGTTTCAAAGTCAGCCCAGTAGCTCACTTGTCGACCCTGCCATCGGGCATCCGTCTGGATTGACCAGGTATACTTCCGGCCGTCGGCCCTGACTTTGACTCTGATACCCGTATAGTGTGACAAGTCCTTGGAAAACCTTTGTGTACGAATGGAGCTGAATCCACCTCCGTTGGTGTTGGTAGTGCCAGAAAAAACCAGCTCGCTGTCGAGGATATTAAATCCCCCTTCACTACGACCGCCCATGACGTTGTCATTCTGGACATACCATTGAAGCGCAGGGCCATCACCCGTAAAACTGTTCAGCATTAGACTATCCATGACAGAGTCCTGAGATGTTGCATGAGTGCTTGCCAGCATCAAGAGAACAAGCGCTGAGTAGATATATGCTCTTGTTGGTTTGTACATTAAATTTCTCCCCGCCTACGGATACCCATTCTGAATCAGCGTGATCGGTACGGCCATCATACTCCCCTAAGGATATAGGTAGTACAACTCATGGCCATGGGGCTCCAGTTGGGATGAATACCACTCGCACGGCGGTGACGCGCTGGCAGGGGGAGGATTACCGTCGCAGGAGGTTCATTACAGCTTTATCGGAGAAAAATGTGGCAGTACGCGTGATACCAGCCCTCGCGAGGCACAGCAGCCTAGCAACCACTCAGCGATACATTGATGTGAGTCAAGACAAGCTCAGATCAGCAGTGGAAACTGTAATATGTAAGTATTACATGCACTAGGATGAGGCAAGTTTGTTGTCGCCACATAAGGTATTAATCATGAGACCACTCATCACCCCAAATGAGCTTTTGGCACTAACCGCTATCAGCGATGACTTGTACACCAGTTTTGGTTATAACTCAGACTTGTATGCGCCAAAGAAACCTTCAGTAGGATTAAGGTACCGCTTGATTGAAGGTCAGTTCTATGTGACCAAAATTCAAGATAACAATAGAACTGAAGATAATGAAGACAATGTAGATACGATTGAGGAATGTTTCGCGTTATTGGAGATAAGTTGCGAGTCAAGTCCCTATCAAATTAAAGCAGTTTATAGAAAGAGGATCGCTGAATATCACCCAGATAAAGTTGAAAAGCTGGGTAGAAGGCTTAAAGAACTTGCTGAGAAGGAGACTAAAAAACTAAATTCTGCACATAAGCTTCTTAAAGCTCATGGTCATTTATACGAATAGGGGGTAGATCCCCTGCGCTCTTCTAATCTGACAGGCACCTTTAAAAAATTGGTAAGTGTCAGATCAAGTCCGAGCTAGCACATGTTATCTATGTGTCACAAATGCACTATAATGAGGCAAGTTTGTTGTCGCCCTATTTCGGACTAATCATGAAACCACACATTAGCCCAAGTGAGCTTTTGGCACTAACCGCTATCAGCGGCGAGTTGTCTGCAGCAAAGAAACCTTCTCTAGGATTAAGGTACCGCTTGATTGGCGGAGTTGCAGCTTCTTTCGGTATTGTTATTTCAGTGATTGCAGTTTGTAACCCTGTTTTTTTTATCGCAGAGCTGATATCTCCAAGTATAGTTCCCATAGACCAGTTGATTGCCAACACCAGAATTAGGGGCATTTTTACAATGTTTTTAATCCTGTTATGGTTGCTATCGCACAAAAGTATGAAATACACATTGACGTTGGTTGTTGGCTTTTGCTTCTGGACAACAACAATCACGGCATTAGATCTTTATAAGTTGTTTGATTTACAGGTTTTTACGGCGACCACCTCAAGTGCAGTTTATCTAATTATAAGACCTATGATATTGATTACATTAATCATTATGGCAAAAGACCTGAGGGTGCATTTGAAAGCAATGGATATCTACAACCGATCCAAATCGGCTGTTAATGACCAATAAACCAAAGTAAGCCCATCATTACAACGCTGAAAACACCCCAACCCCAAGCTTTTTTACCTACAACAAAGCGCAAAAAACCGCATCTCAATATGTTGTGTATACACAATAATATGGTATATTCTAGCAATGGTTCATAATCAAATCACATTGTTTCGTGTCGAGCGAGGCTTGAGCCGCAAAGATCTTGCGGCAGCTGTAGGGGTCAACCCGCAGACGATAGGCTTCCTTGAGAGAGGAACCTACAACCCAAGCGTTGAGCTCGCTCTAAAACTTGCAGCGGTGTTCGGCGTGCCCGTCGATACACTATTTTCGCTCAATGGTTTCCCGTCACTTGCGACTCAGATCGCTAGTAACGCCAATAGACAAAAGGAGTTCGAAGATGACTAATCCCCATGAAAAGCCTGTCCGCGCTCGTCCAAAATACATCTTGCTCACACCTCTCAGTGCGAAGGTGCTCTCGGTTGTTGCCATTGGAGCCATCTACCTGTGGTTTGTGCTGAAGTTCTTTCTTTCTGGGGATCAGCCCGCCTTACAACTTGCCGTCGGGGTATTGGGGCTAGTGGGCTTTTGCGGATCGATTGTGATGTTTCTGTGTACCTACGGCTTTCTTGCCAATTCTCCCGTTGAATATCTTGATGAGCGAGAGATTCAGAACCGCAACGCCGCATATGTAAAGGCGTACATTTACGCGACAGTGATGCTGTTAGTCGGGAGTATGGCGAGTGGTGATATCGTCGGGTGGGTGTTTTCGGGGTTTGAGGTAACGCTGCACGTAGTGACCAACTTTCTCACTCTCGCGCTGTTCACCTGCTTGATCATGCCAGCAACGATACTGGCTTGGCAGGACAAGGGACTAGATGAGTAAGCCTGACAAAACTGCGAACGAAAGCACCGCTTGGTATGCCTCGTTCTGGAAGTTCCGCTCAACGTATCTTGATGACAAGATGGGAGAGGCGTGGTGCTTGTCTCCAGAGCAATCGCTTTCGCTTCATGCGGAAAACTGGACAGTCCCCGGGCAGCTACTCGTCCGGGCTCTGGCGGCACTGGTGGCCGCGGCTTGCGACGATCTTCCCCTCGGTGCGAAGGCTTGACGAGCCTTGGGGAATCGAGTGATTCTGAGGCCGCCCTTTCCCAGCGATCAATCAAGGTGTCCGCATGCCGAGCGTTACAAACAGCTCTCCCGTCGTCAATCTGTTGTATTCGAATGTCGCCGGCTTTCGGCTTCTACACTGTAATGAAAAAGTATCCGTGAAGCGCACCCGGTATCGATTCGCTGTCC
>JBFZEG010000057.1:0-23081 GCA_041306975.1 Gammaproteobacteria bacterium
ATGCTATGGCAAAAAACAAAGCCGTCCGTGTTCCGTAAAACAGGCGCGCCAGAATGTCCCGGCTGGTGGAATCGGTGCCCAGATAGTGTTGGTGCTCGGCCGACGGCGCCTCGGGCCTGAAAATTCCGGTGGTGGAGTGGTTTTCGTTAGGACTGTAAGGCACCAGCGATAACAGCACCCAATTGCCGGCATTTTCTTGCTCAAACTTCTGCTTCAGCTCGCGGTAATTGGTTTCGTAGGTATACGGCAACCCAAAATCCGTGCCTGGATGAAACGCGCTGTAGGTCGGGAAATACCACTCGCCCTCATACTTCACAATCAACGCACGGTTATTGATCAGCAACTCGCCGATCAGAAACAGCCCGAGCATAAACATCAGAATGAGAAAGCTGTAATACCCTCGTTTGATCTGCCGGAAGCGCCTGAATTTTTTAAGGGTCTGGGGATTTAATCGCAGCATTCCGGCCTCAGTTAAAACGAATGCGCGGGTCAACCAGCGCAACCAGAATGTCAGAAATGATATTACCGATCAGCAGTAACACACTGGCCAGCAACACCACACCCATCACTACCGGGTAATCCCTGTCGACAATCGCATTCAGGCCAAGCAGACCAAACCCGTCGATATCAAACACGGTTTCTACCAGGAACGAACCAGACACCAGCAGTGTGATGTTCTGCCCGAAGGTGGTTGCGATCGGAATCATGGAATTGCGCATGGCATGCCCGGTCACCGCCTTTCTGAACGACACGCCTTTAGCAATAGCAGTGCGGATGTAATCCGCCGCCAGATTGTCCATCAGATGGTTTTTCAACAGCAGGGTCACCAGCGCAAAACTACCTACCAGATAACAGATCAGCGGCAGCACGGAATGTTGAACAAGATCAACAACCTTCTCCCACGGCCCTAGCTGATTAAACTGCATGCTCACAAAACCGCCCATCGGAAACCATTCCAGATTCACTGCAAAATACAACAGTAACAGGGAACCCAGTGCATAACCCGGGATGGCATAACCGATAAAGATCAGTATCGAGCTGACGTTGTCTACCATCGTCCGGTGTTTGATGGCTTTTAGTACACCCAAAGGGATACAGACAAGATAGGTCAGCACCAGCGTGACCAACCCGTAATACAGCGAGATCGGAAAGCGACTGCTGATCACCTCTGTCACTGGCTGATTGTAACGATAGGAATTGCCCAGATCACCCTGCAGCACTTTGCCCATCCAGTCGAAGTAGCTGGCCAACATGGGTTTATCAAAGCCGTAGTACTCGCGAAGGCGGTTAAGCTGATCCTGAGATAGCGCCATGCCCTGACCCGCCTGGCTGGCTCCGCCACCAGAACCACCACTCATCACACTCATCTGCTGCGATTCCATGATGGCCCGCTCCAGCGGACCGCCCGGCACAAGACGGGTAATCATAAACACAATGATGGTGACCCCAATCAGGGTCGGAGGAATCAGCAGAAGTCGTCTGAGAAAATAGTCACGCATGGTGGTTGTCCGGGCTCTAAGATACTTTGCCTCAGCTTGTGTTTGTCCTTAGCGGGGACTTCACGTTCACGACGCTGCAGTCGTGACGGGTTCTGTATACAGATGACAGGCCACCAGCCGTTCTTCATTCACCAGGGGCAACAGTGCCGGTGTTTTTTCGCGGCACACCGGCATCACCTTTGGACAACGGCTGGCAAAGCGACACCCCGCCGGCACATTCACCGGGGACGGAATCTCACCTTGAATGGGCGTGGACAGGCGCTGTTTTTCGCGGCCGGGGTCAGGCTCGGGATTGGAGGCGATCAAAATTTGTGTGTAGGGATGCCGGGGCTGGAAATACACGTCAGCGGCTTTGCCGATTTCCACGACCGAGCCCAGATACATCACCGCCATGCGGTCGCTGATGTAACGCACCATCGACAGGTCATGCGCAATAAACAGCATGGTCAGACCCATGGAGGTTTTTAAGTCATTCAGCAGATTCACTACTTGCGCCTGCACCGAGGCATCAAGCGCAGAGATCGGCTCATCACACACCACAAACTCGGGTTCCATGATCAGCGCACGCGCAATACCTATACGCTGACGCTGGCCGCCGGAAAACTCATGCGGATAACGCGAGGCATGGGCGGCATGTAAACCCACACGCTCCAGTGCTGCGGTCACCCGCGCACGCACATCACCGGGCTGCATGTCCGGTTTCAGGCGCAGACCCTCGGCAATAATTTCACCTACGGTCATCCGCGGGTTCAATGACGCATAAGGATCCTGGAAAATCATCTGCATGACGTTGGCCATGCGCAGGAAATCACGCGGCCGGTAATGCGCCGGCAATTCTTCACCTTTATACATCACACTGCCGGAGGTTTTGTCGTACAACCCCAGCAGCGTTTTGCCCAAGGTCGATTTACCTGAGCCACTTTCACCGACTAACCCTAGCGTTTCGCCCTCGGCAATACTGAAACTGACGCCGTCGACCGCATGTACTCGCTTGCCACGCCCCATGTCAAAAAAGCGCGTCAGTTTATCCAGCCTGATCAACTCGCTCATGCGCTCACCTCAACGATCGGTGCTGGCGTGCTTTTATACAGGCCATCGGAGGGCGCTGTGTGCTGCGGATGTTGTTGCCAGCATCGCGACAAATGCCCGGATTCAACGGTAAAAATGGGCGGGTTATCAGACTGGCACACACGCATGGCGCGGTCACAACGCTCACAGTAGGCACAACCGGCAGGTGGCGAAAACATGTCCGGAGGGCTACCGGGAATGGGTCGTAAACGGTGATCCTCACCGCCCGAGTGGCTGGGCATGGCCAGTTTTAAACCCAAGGTGTAGGGGTGGGCGGAACGGTAAAAAATATCCTCAACCGATCCCGACTCCACAATCTGACCGGCATACATCACCGCAACCCGGTCCGCCATGCGTGCGACCACCGACAGGTCATGGGTAATCAGCACAATGGACATGCCGGTTTCTTTTTGCAGGGATTGCAGCAGATCCAGAATCTGCGCCTGAATGGTGACATCGAGCGCGGTGGTGGGCTCATCAGCGATCAGTAACGACGGTTTGCAGGCGATTGCGGTTGCAATCATCACCCGCTGCAACATGCCGCCAGAAAACTCAAACGGGTATTGGCGCGCTCGGCGGGCAGCCTCCGGGATTCTTACCAGCTCCAGCAACTCAATGGCGCGGTTGAAGGCTTTGGCGCGGCTGTAACCTCGGTGCACTTCGAGTGTCTCTGCGATCTGGTCGCCAATACGCATGGTTGGATTCAGCGAACTCATGGCATCCTGGAATATCATGCCGATCTCGTCACCACAGATGGTTTTGCCATCCAGACGGCGCTGCCCCAAAAACTCCTTGCCACGCAGCTTTGCCGAGCCGGCGGTGATACGCCCGGGTGGCATGGGAATCAACCCGGTGACCGATTGCATGGCAACCGATTTACCGGACCCCGACTCACCCACAATCGCCAGCGTTTGTCCGGCGTCAACATAAAAGTCCACGCCACGCAGCGCTTTGACGATGCCGCCATAGGTATCAAATTCGACGTGTAGATTACTGACCTCCAACAACGCCGTCATACCGAACTCCTCATTTTTGCATCCAGCGCATCGCGCAGTCCGTCACCCAACAGGTTAAATGCCAGCACAGTCATGCTGATCATCAATGCCGGGAATATCAATTCATGCGGATGTGTCAGCATGGTTTTTAAACCTTCATTACACATGCTTCCCCATGAGGCAGTGGGCGGCGCCACACCCATACCAATAAACGACAGGAAGGCTTCGGTAAAAATGGCGGCAGGCACGGCAAAGGTCAGTGTCACCAGGATCACGCCCAAGGTGTTGGGGATCATGTGCCGCCAGATCAGGTACTGGTGTGATCCTCCCAGCAGGCGGGCAGCGTTGACGTAAGCTTCTTCACGTATCTGCAGAATCTGGCCTCTGACCAGACGCGAGGTGGCGGGCCAGGACAGCACAACCAGAGCAATCAACATCGGCACAATACCGCTTTCGCCAGGCCCGATGCCAAACACTACCTGAAACAGAATCATAAACAGCAGGAAGGGCAAGGCCACCACAAAGTCTGCAAAGCGCATCATCACCTGATCCACTTTGCCGCCAATAAATCCGGCCGTTGCACCGTAAAGCACGCCGATCGCCACAAACATCAGCGGCGCCAACAGACCGATAAACAACGACACCCGGGCACCGGCCATCAACCGCGCCAACATGTCGCGACCAAGGTAGTCGGTACCGAGGGGATGCAGCGACAATTCAATAGCATCCCCTGGCTGCAAGGCGGCGGGATCCCCCGTCAGTCCGCGGGCAACAACCTCGTCCAGCGTAATCACCCTGCGTACATCAGCAACGATGGTTTGTGGCTGACCCAGCGTCTGACCCAACTCATCAACAGCCACCACCGAGTAGTAATAAATCCGGGCACGCAAGTCCAGTCTGTCCTCGTACCAGTGAACGCCATCACGGGTAATGGAGGCGATAGGCACACCCAGCACAAGCGCTGACTGGGGCTCAAAGTGATTGCGATACAAACGGTATGCCGACGCCTCGGGAACAGCATCCCACAACATGCGCACCTGCTGAGTGGTCGGCTGAGAAGCCAGACGCAAGCCATTACCGTCGCCAAATCCCTGCTCAACACTGATACCGTCCCACCGTTCAAACGGCGCGACCAACACAGCAGAACGATCAGCAAAGGGTCCCTGACTGATCTGATCCACATCCTGCAAGGCCGGGTCCACACGCCAGACCAAAGGCCCCACAAAGGTAAACAGCATGAGAAAAACAATGATGTATAAAGAAGCGATAGCGCGACGGTTGGCTTTTAAACGCGCCCAGGCATCCTGCCAGTAGGAGCGTGATGGCCGCACCATCCCTGCTGTGGGCGCTGACGCCGGCAAGGGCTCAAAATCAACCGGCCGCAGGGTTCTGATGGGCCGGGCGCCTGCCGTGGAAGGGTGTTCTGTTGTGGTCTGATCACTCACCGAGGGCCTCACTTCAACCTGACCCGGGGGTCAATCCAGCCATACACAAGATCCACAAGGATCACCATAAAGACCAGGAATGTGCCATAAAACACCGTGGTTCCCATGATCACCGTGTAGTCGAGCTGCTGTACTGCCTGCACAAAGTAGCGACCCAAGCCAGGCACAGCAAACACCAGTTCCACCACAAAACCACCGGTGGTAATCGCAGCAATCGCCGGCCCCAGCACGGTGATCACCGGCATCACCGCATTACGCAACTGATGGCGGGTAAAAATTCTGGCAGGCGGCACGCCCTTGGCACGCGCAGTTCTCACGTAGTCGGAACTGATCACTTCCAGCATCGAGGAACGCATCAGGCGGGTCAGGTAGGCCATGGTGCCCAGACCCAACACCAGTGCCGGCAGCAGCATATGCGACACCGTTCCCCAGCCGGCGACGGGCAACACTGAAAAGCCCATCATGGCATTCAGATTCACCAGCGACAGCTGGCCCAGCGCGGCAAACACAAAACTCGGCACGGAAATGCCCAGAATCACCAGAAACATGATGATGTAATCAGGCAGTCGGTTACGATACAGCGCGGTTAACGCCCCCATCAGGATTCCGCCCAGCGCCGCAAATACCACGGCCAGCACTCCGAGAGTGGCAGAAACAGGGAAATGTTCGCGGATGATGTCATTAACTTCACGGTTCTGCTGGGTAAACGAAATACCAAAATCACCGCGCAGCATATTACCCATGTACATCAGATACTGTTCAAACAGCGGCCGGTCGAGTCCATAACGGGCTTCAAGATTGGCGCGAATGGTTTCATTGGCAGCCCTGTCGCTGGACAATGGATCACCAGGCACATTGTGCATGGCCACAAATGTCGCGGTGGCGATAAACCAGACGGTAATCACGCCTTGCAGGATGCGTTTGAGTGTGTAGCTCCACATACGGTGTTATTCCTCAATCCAGGCGTAAGTGAAATCAATCTCTGCACCAATGACCCGCCGCATCATGCCGCGCAGCCGGGGGTCGGTGACATAGACGTATCCGCGTTCGTAGTTGGGAATGATCACCACATCTTCATATATCAGGCGCTGAATCTCGCCAAAGGCTCTCATGCGCTCAGTAGTATCCAGTGAGGACTGGGCGATGCGAACCTGAGCATCCAGCGCGTCGCTGGCATAGCGGCCACGGTTATTCAGGTTCCACGAGGTAAACAGGTCAGCAAAGGTTAACGGGTCATCGTAGTCAGGACCCCAGCCGGCCATCACCATATCGAACTCGCCCTGAGTCATTTTCTCCAGACGTTGCCGGAATATCTGCGCGTCGATGATGACGTCCACACCCAGATTACGCTTGAAGACTTCCTGATAATACTCGGCCTGCATGCGTGCGGTTGGGGTATCGCCGGTCAGCAGTGTCATTTGGGGCAATTGTTCCAGCCCGAGTTCGTCCAGCGCGCGCTGCAGATACTCGCGGGCCAGCTCAATGTTGCGCTCATACACCGGTGCCGGGAACTCATCACGCAGTGAGTCCTCAACTCCGCGCAGCCAAACCGGGAACAGACTCTCGCCGGGCAGATAACCTGGCAACTTGATGACACGGTTGACCAGCTCGCCGGAATCCTGCGCCAGATAAAATGCTTTTCTCAGATTCAGATTGCGCGTCAGGCGCTCGTCACGGTGATTAAACTCGATGAAAAATACCGTGCCTTCCTGAAAACTCTGAATCTGCCAGCCCTGCAGCATGGCCTCCTCGAGCATCGTGGCGCCAAGATCGGCCATCACAATCTGTTTGTCTTTGAACAGGTTCAGCAAGGTATTCGGATCAGAGGTCATGTGTGCAAAATTGATGACATCAATCAGCCCACGATTGTCATCCCAGTAATACGGGTTTTTTTCCAGGCGCAGACTCGAGCCATGTACCCAGCTGGTCATCATGTAAGGGCCGTTGTACAGCATCTCTTCGGGATCAGCGCCGTAACGACCGTTTGTGGCGTTGTAAAAGTCTTCCCGCGCTGGCAGGAATGTCACAAAGGCGACCATACGATCAAAGTAGGCAATGGGTGTCTCAAGGGTCACGCGTAAGGTGCGGTCGTCCACAGCTTCGACGCCGAGGGACTCCAGCGGCAATTCCCCGTTGTTTACTTTTTCGGCGTTAAGAACAGGGTAAAGAATGAAGGCGTACTGGGATCCGATCGCGGGGGAAACCGCATTACGCCATGCAAACACAAAATCGTGGGCGGTCACCGGTTGCCCATCACTCCACAGAGAATCTTCGCGCAGCCAGAAGGTGATTTCACTGCCATTCTGCTCCCAGCGCTCCGCTACACCGCCCTCCAGATTTCCAAACTGGTCATTCCTCAGCAGCCCCTCCATGACATGGTTCAGAATCATGCCGCTGACCGCATCGGTCGCGATCATGCTGTTCATCTGCGGGGGTTCGTCGCGAAGGTAGGTGGTTATGGTGTTTGTTTCGATATCAACAGCGGCGCGCGAACCGCCTGCTGCACTGCTGGTCAGGCCCGCCAGCCAGTTAAGCGCAAACATCAGCACAGCAACGGCCAGCAACGAAACCAGAGTGAAGACAATAAGTTGGCGCCCGGCGGCGCTCAAAAGACGGCTGTCAACAGATCTGTCTGGCTTCATGGCGTGGTGAGACCCTGGTTGTCACGATGCCCGAAGCATAACCCAGCCTTAATGTCAGGTCGATAGTTTTGAATCGCTTCAGGAATTTGTGCAGACAGCCCCATGCAGCCGCCCGCAATCAGGCGCGCAAGTCATCCACAAACTTCTTCACACCATCAAACCAGCTGGTTTTTTTGGGTGATTGAGAGCCCTCTGATTCGCCAATCGTCTGAAATTCCTGCAGCAACTCTTTCTGGCGACGTGTCAGCTGTACCGGCGTTTCCACCACCACGCGACACAGCAGATCGCCAGCACCCCCACCACGTACCGATGTCACGCCTTTGCCACGCAGCCGGAACAGCTTACCGGTCTGGGTTTCCGCCGGAATTTTGAGTTTGACGCGACCATCCAGTGTCGGCACTTCAAGCTCGCCACCCAGCGCTGCATCCACAAAGCTGATGGGGATCTCGCAGTGCAGATCCCGCCCATCACGCACAAACAACTTGTGCTCGCGCATGTGAACCTGCACATACAGATCACCGGACGGCCCGCCATTGGTGCCTGCTTGCCCTTCACCCGTCAGGCGAATACGATCACCTTCATCCACACCCGCCGGCACTTTGACCGATAAGGTTTTTTGTTCTTCTACCTGCCCACGACCGTGACAGGTGTTACACGGATCTTTGATTTGTTTGCCACTACCGTGGCAGCGAGGGCAGGTCTGCTGCACAGAGAAAAATCCCTGTTGCATTCTGACCTGGCCAACACCGTTACAACTTGAGCAATCCACCGGTGCCGAGCCCTTTTTGGCGCCGGAACCATCACAGGTGCCACAGACAACCGCCGTGGGAATTCGGATCTTGACGGTAGTGCCTTTGACCGCATCCTCAAGATCAAGCTCGAGGTTGTAGCGCAGATCTGCGCCTTTGCGCACGCCGGCCCGACCGCCGCCCGCTCTTCCGGCACCGGCTCCGCCAAAAATATCGCCGAAAATATCACTGAAGATATCCCCGAAATCACCTGCGCCAGCGCTGCCCCCTCCCTGCTGATTAACGCCGGCATGACCAAACTGGTCATAACGCGCCTTTTTCTCGGGGTCAGACAATACTTCAAAGGCCTCATTTGCTTCTTTAAAAAGCTCCTCAGACTCTTTGTTGTCTGGGTTTCTGTCCGGGTGGTGTTTCATGGCAACGCGACGGTAAGCCTTTTTTAAATCAGCTTCCGTCGCGTCGCGGGCTACGCCCAGCACTTCATAGTAGTCTTTTTTCGACATAGTCCTTCAGCCAGGCTTATTTATCGTCCTTAACTTCTTCAAACTCAGCATCCACGGCATCATCTGCGCCGCCGTCTGCGTTGTTGCCCGTCGCACCTGCGCCTGCTGCACCAGCGCCAGCGCCAGCACCACCTGCCTGCTGCTCAGCGTACATTTTTTGCGCCAGGCCAGAAGAGGCCTCAGTCAGTTCTTTGGTGCGCTGCTCGATCTGGGTGATTTCGCCCGCTTTCATGGCATCTTCCAATGCGGTGATAGCAGACTCAATCTTGGTCTTCTCGGCGGCATCGACTTTCTCGCCCGCGTCAGCCAGTGTTTTGCGAGTGGCATGGATTAAGCCATCAGCCGTATTTCGAGCGGTGACCAGCTGCTCGAACTTTTTGTCTTCAGCCGCATTGGCTTCTGCATCCTTGATCATGCGCTCGATTTCTTCATCAGACAGACCGCTGGAGGCTTTGATCACAATGGACTGCTGCTTGCCGGTAGCCTTGTCTTTGGCCGACACGTTCAGAATACCGTTGGCATCCAGGTCAAACGCCACTTCAATCTGCGGCATGCCTCGGGGTGATGGCGGAATGTCGCTGAGGTCAAACCGACCCAGGGATTTGTTCTGATTGGCCTGCTTACGCTCACCTTGAACCACATGAATGGTCACGGCTGTCTGATTATCGTCAGCCGTTGAGAATACCTGTGTCTTTTTGGTGGGGATGGTGGTGTTCTTTTCGATCAACACGCTGGTCACGCCGCCCAGGGTTTCGATACCCAAAGACAACGGGGTAACGTCCAGCAGCAGTACGTCATTCACTTCACCAGAAAGAACGGCGGCCTGAATGGCTGCGCCCAAGGCGACGGCTTCGTCAGGATTCACGTCACGACGCGCATCTTTGCCAAAGAACTCAGCAACTTTTTTCTGCACCATGGGCATGCGGGTCTGGCCGCCTACCAGAATCACGTCATCGATCTTGCTGACGTCGAGGTTGGCATCTTTCAACGCCATACGCAGTGGCGCCATAGTGCGCTCAACCAGCTCTTCAACCAGTGATTCGAACTTGGCACGTGTCAGCTTTTGCACCAGGTGTTTTGGACCTGAGGCATCGGCGGTGACGTAGGGCAGATTAATTTCTGTCTGTTGTGCAGAGGATAATTCGATTTTGGCTTTTTCAGCGGCCTCTTTCAGGCGCTGTAAGGCCAGCGGATCGTTACGCAGATCCAGGCCGGTTTCCTTTTTGAACTCGTCTGCCAGGTAATCGATCAACCGCAGGTCAAAGTCTTCACCACCGAGAAAGGTGTCGCCATTAGTAGACAGTACTTCAAAGGTATGCTCGCCATCGGTCTCGGCAATTTCGATGATGGAGATATCAAAGGTACCACCACCCAGGTCGTACACCGCAATCGTGCTGTCTCCACCCTTTTTGTCCATACCATAAGCCAGTGCCGCAGCCGTTGGCTCGTTGATGATACGTTTGACTTCCAGACCCGCGATACGGCCAGCGTCCTTGGTGGCCTGTCGCTGAGCATCGTTAAAATAAGCAGGCACTGTCACCACAGCTTCAGTCACTGGCTCGCCAAGGTAGTCCTCAGCCGTCTTTTTCATCTTCTTTAAGACTTGTGCAGAAATCTGCGGCGGTGACATGTTCTCACCATTAACACGCACCCAGGCATCACCGTTGTCAGCCTTGGAGATTTCGTAAGGCACCATCTTGATGTCTTTCTGAACCACATCATCTTTGAACTGTCGGCCAATCAGACGCTTGATGGCAAACAGCGTGTTTTTCGGGTTGGTGACCGACTGACGCTTGGCGGGCTGCCCTACCAGGGTTTCACCGTCTCTGGTGTAGGCGATGACCGACGGGGTGGTGCGATCACCCTCGGCATTCTCAAGCACCTTGGCTTTGCCACCTTCCATAATCGCCACGCAGGAATTGGTGGTGCCCAGGTCTATTCCGATAATCTTGCCCATACATTTTTCTCCAGTGATTTCACCCAGAACCGCCAGCGGCCGGGGAACTTCATTCAATAAACAGTCAAAAACGTTTTGTTACCGCAATGACGCTCTATATTTGGATTACACCAACCAATTTCAAGGGCCGGGTAAAAATTTCAATCAATTGCTACGCCGCTAAAATCAGCGCGCAATCACCGCAAAAGTTCATGCCCTGGTGTCTATACTGGCGGCCGGCGCACGCGCCACAACCACCATTGCGGGACGCAACACCCGACCGTTCAGGCTGTAACCTTTTTGCATCACCGACAACACACTTTCAGGCTCAGACGTTTTGCTTTCAACCATCGCGATTGCCTGATGGAACAGCGGATCAAAGGGCTCACCCACAGGATCCAGCATCTCCACATTAAATTTGCGCAGACAATCCACAAAACTTTTCAAGGTCAGTTCAACGCCTTGCTTCAGAGCGAGCAGCAACTCGTTATCATCCGTGCCGGATGCCTGCAGCGCGCGCTCGAGGTTATCGATGACAGGCAACAGTTCTGACAACAGTCGCTCCTGACCATATTTATGAGCCTTTTCAATATCCTGTTCCGCCCTGCGGCGAATATTCTGGGCATCGGCGTGCAGACGCAGCACTTCGGTCTGGTGACCAGCGATCAGAGCTTCAGCCTCGGTCAGCTTGCTCAAAGCCTCATCCAACGTCATCTCAGCACTGTCAAGACTCTGATCCTGATCCAAATTAAAATCTGAATCGCTGTTTTGCTCGCCTGCCTGCCCGGCCATGTGATCGTTCATGGGTTTTGTCTCTTCTTTGTTAGGGTCATTTGTTATCGCGCATTGCTGACCAGCTAGGGGCCAATGTCTGCTCAATATGGGGACGCCATGATATGATTCAAGGCCTTAAATTGACACATCAAGGCATGTTGTCACCCACAACGCAAAAACTGACCGAGCTGAACCTATCAGCAGCAACTATAGTAACAAGGCTATGCTGACCAATTTGTCGATACAGAATTACGCCATCGCATCTGCACTGGACATCAGTTTCCGCGCAGGGCTGACAGCTATTACTGGCGAAACCGGAGCCGGCAAGTCCATTATTTTGGGAGCGCTGGGACTGGTGCTGGGTGACCGTGCTGATCGTGACGTGGTGCGTGATGGTTGTGAGCGCGCCGACATTACTGCTGAGTTTGATATCCGTTTATTGCCGGCTGCCGCTGCGTGGTTGGCTGACAACAGCCTGAGCTCTGAAGATGATGCCGCGCTGTGTCTGATCCGGCGTACTGTGGGCGCAGACGGCCGCTCCCGCGCCTGGATCAACAATACCCCGGTAACGCTGCAGGCACTGGCCGCACTGGGCGACCTGCTGATGGATATCCATAGCCAGCATGAGCACCATTCGCTGCTGAAAAAAGCCACTCATCAACAACTGCTGGATGACTTTGCAGGTCACCAGTCTCAGGTCAGATCGCTGCGCGATATCGCCATTCAGTGGCGCGAGTGCCAGCAACGTCTGCAGAAATTGCAGGATCAGTCCGCAGAACAATCCGCCCTGAATGAACTGGCGCGTTATCAACTTAACGAACTGGATGAGCTGAACCTGGGCCAGGATGAGCTGGAGTCGCTGGACAAGGAGCTGGATGAACTGGCTCAGGCTGACTCCAGGCTCGCGGGCATCCAATCCCTGCTGTTGATATGCCGAGAAAACGACGAAGGTAATATCCGGCAGCAACTGCAACAGGCTCTGCACGTGCTCGGGCAGTTCAACCACTCCAAAAAGACAGGCAATCAATCGGTGGTATCGTCACAACTGGCCTCGATCGACGACATGCTCAACACGGCTCTTATTCAGGTCGAGGAGGCAGCCGATGAGCTGCATCGGCTGGCAGACCGGATTGAAATCAATCCGACGCGTCTTGATCAGCTCAACCGCAGGCTAAACGATATCCACCAGCTGGCGCGCAAGCACAAAGTGCGTCCCGATGAACTGACAGCACTGCAACAGCGCCTGCAGACCCAACTGGCCAATGTGATGCAGAACGCTGACCAGATGCAACAGCTGGGACTGGAATTGAAGCGGCTGCAAACGGCCTGGCAGACCTTGGCTGAGACATTGAGCCAGCAGCGACAGCAAGCGGCCGCCAGACTTGGCAGCGCAGTGAATCAGCAGTTACAGGCGCTGGCCATGAGTGAAGCCGGTCTCAGTGTACAACTCCAACGCAATGATTCTGATGTCCCTCAGCCATACGGAATGGAGCAAACCGAGTTTTTAATCAGTACCAACCGGGGCCAGGCTCCACGTGCATTAGGCAAAATTGCGTCGGGAGGCGAGTTATCACGCATCAGTCTGGCCATTCAGGTGATTACGGCCATGACCTCACAAATACCGTGCCTGGTGTTTGACGAAGTGGATGTTGGTATCGGCGGGGCGGTGGCGCGCACGGTCGGCAAACTACTGCGGCAACTGGGCGAGCGCGGCCAGGTTTTATGTGTTACTCATCAGGCCCTGGTGGCAGGTCAGGCGCACCAGCACTATCGCGTCAGCAAAGCTGCTGACGGCGATAAGGCTCGTTCACAGCTCACGGAATTGGACAGCGGGCAGCGCACCGAGGAAATTGCCCGCATGCTGGGCGGTGAAACTGAACAAGGGTTTATCAGCGATGAATCACTGGCGCATGCCAGAGAGTTACTGTCAGCCTGACCTCAACGCGCTCAGGTCATCCTGCAATCAGCGCAAATTCCGTACAGATACAGACTGTGATCGGTGATTTCAAAACCAAAATCGGCGGCAATCTTGTTTTGTCTTGCCTCAATGATAGGGTCCAGAAACTCCTCAACCAGTCCGCATTTATTGCAGACCAGATGATCATGATGCTCAACCGTATGCAGCTCAAACACCGAGTGCCCACCTTCAAAACGGTGTCGCATCACTAACCCTGCAGTTTCAAACTGCGTCAACACCCTGTAAACCGTTGCCAGCCCAACCTCTTCACCCGCTTCAATCAATGCCTTGTAGACATCTTCGGCGCTGAGATGACGTGTTTCTGAATTCTCCAGCAATTGCAGGATTTTCACTCGTGGCAAGGTGACTTTCAGACCAGCTTTGCGCAATTCCTGATTTTCTGAGGACATATCAACTCTCGTACAGATGGAGTGAATTTTTCCGGTAGACTTCGTTGTGTGTTTTACCATCCGGAGCGACTGGAGTATTATGCACACTAACTTAGACAGATGAAAGTTCAGGCCTCAGGGCAACAAGAGTATCCGGTAAACCTATGCAGAGCAGAAGCATCAAAAAAAGCCCTTTAAAATCATATGTCACCTTCGCAGGCATTGTGATTCTGGCGCTCGCAACCAGTGCATGCTCAGGCATGCGTGTGCCGCAGTTCCCCGGCGTTTACAAGATACCGATTGCTCAGGGCAATATCATCACTCAGGAAATGATTGATCAGCTGGAGCCCGGCATGACTCGCCGCCAGGTGGTGTTTGTGATGGGAACTCCTTTGGTGCGTGATCCCTTCCAGCAGGATCGCTGGGATTATGTGTTTAACTACCAGCCTGGCGGCGGTATTCGCGGCCAGGAAAGGGTGACACTCAGATTTGAGAATGACCTGCTGGTAAGTCTGAGCGGCGACTTCGAACCCGGCCCAGAGTCGGCATGGTTTGATACCGGTAACACAGCTGACGACAGCGCGGATAACAATACCTGATGCGGATTTCACGGGAAGTATTTTTGACATGAGCAGCCCGGATTTTCACAGCTTCCGTCCCGCCGTCAGCACCAGTCAGATCAGTGACCTTAGCCCGGGCAGCACCACCACGGAACAGGTGCTGGACCGCGCCCAGGCAATCTGCGCAAGCCAGGGCGCCAAGCTGACAGACAAACGCAGACGTATCCTGCAGGTTGTGCTGCAATCGGCAGAACCCTTGTCAGCCTATCAGATAGCGGATCAGTATCGCGACCTGTACGGTAAAACACTGTCGGTGATGTCAGTGTACCGGATGCTCAACTTTCTCAAAGACAATGAACTGGTTCACCGGCTGGAAACCACTAACCAGTACCTGCCGTGCTCCCACATCAGCTGCAACCACGCCCATGAGGTGCCACAATTTCTGATCTGTGACAGCTGCAAGTCGGTGGATGAAGTGGGTATTCGCAAGGAAATTCTGCAAGAACTCAGCGCCAACATCGAGGACACCGGATTTGCATTGGCGCGCCAGCAATTGGAGTTCCACGGCCTTTGCCGCGCTTGCCATACAGCAAACGCGGTACCTGCATAAGTAATACTCTGGTGGCTGAGCGAACAAATTACGGAAGGGAGACGGGCGGTCTTGCCGGCAGCTGACCAAACATATCCATGGTTGGCAGATCAGGTTTGAACGCGCGGTGACAACTTTCACAGGTTTCCACCAGTTGACCGCCAGCACGCTCCATCAACTCCATATTGCGGCTGCGAACAGCATTCACCGCTCGCTTGCCATCCTGGCTTAACTGCTCCGCCAGGCGCTGCCAATCCGGGTTAGATGTCCACGCCTGATCCAGTGGTCCGGTGCCGGGATATTTAAGCAGTGCACCACCAAGCTCTACTTGATAAGCCAGATGTTCCAGCTCACGCCAATCCTGGTCAGACTGCGGACTGGCCCAGACTGCCGCCCACAACGGGTCGGCGGCCTTGTTGATCAGTGCAACCATCACCTCATTAAGACTCACCGGCAACACCACTGCATTGGCTTCGGCTACAGAACTTTCATCTGAACCGCTGCAGGCGGTTAGCGCAGAGCACAAAACCAGTGCACACAGTGCGGGTAATGTTGCGAAGCGGCGGAGTCCTTTAATTTCCGGGAGGTTTTTGTTCAGAGTTGCGTTGGTTCTTTGCATCTTGATACCCCTTGGTTGTTATAAATATTGTCGTTGAACATTAAACGTCTTTTATTTTTATTCGTAAACCTGTGTTGCGTGTCATCACACTGCCAGTGGTCATTTGATGACTGTTTACTGATACATCTCAAAAATTTGCGGCAAATTGTCGTAATCCGTCAACACCCAGAACATCATGGGCAGCAAGAATCAGATCTTGCCGGGGAAGCTTGCCCAAGTGTTTGGAGAGCGTCGCCAGATGAATCTCCTCCTGCGTCTTACGCTCGGCCAGAAAACCCTGCATGCCGCCAGGCAAGCGTTTGTTTACAACCAACGCCGCCACATCGACACCGGCGCGGGCCAACTGCTCAGATAATTCAATGGTTTCCAGAACGGGCAGCCGCTCAGCAGCTAACACAATCACAAACCCGGTTTGCCTATGATCAGCGATCACATCGCGCAATCCGGCAAAACGTTGTTTGCGCCGGTTCAACATACGCCGTATCCGGCTCTCACGATCTTCCTCGATTTCGTGAGGCGCGCCCCCCAGGGCATTGTTGCCAGTATCTTTATCACTGGCGAGACTTTTTAACACGGCACTGAACCGATCGGCTTTTTCGCGGCGTTTGATCAGACCGTCGGTCCATACCGACATCATTTCCGGCAGCGCCATCAAGCGTGCCGTATGTCCGGATGGCGCTGTATCAAAAATGATCAGATCGTAGGCTGAACTTTGCTCAACCACTTCGGCTATCCGCTCGAGAATAGCGGCTTCCTGCATACCAGGAGCATCACGCGACAAAGCCATGTGTTTGTCGATTTCAGAGGCCAGATGTATGGGCATGATTCTGCGCAGCGCCGCGGTCACCTCTTCCAGATGCTTTTCAACGGTCAGCTCCGGATCAAGCTCAAGTCCGTCGAGACCCGGCGCCAGGCGCACCGGTGAGGGGCCAATTTTGCGGTCAAATAAATGGCCCAGGTTGTGCGCAGGATCAGTGGACACCAGCAACACCCGTTTGCCGGCGTCTGCCATCGCCAATGCCGTTGCCGCAGAAACCGTAGTTTTTCCAACACCGCCTTTGCCACCAAAAAACAACACACGCCGCTGAGCAGCTAGGGTTAACAACATTTGACGTGATCCAGTGGCGAATGCTCCATACCCATGCGCCGATGCCAATCATGGAAGCGATCGTATACAACCGGCAACAGTTCAAGGGTGTAATAAGCGGCCGGATTCGGCACGCCAAGGGTTTCTGCGAACACCATCAACATAAACAGATCATCTTCATCGCGCTGAGCGCGGGCAAACGTCTGCCGGTAAGGCGAGATGTAAAATTCGCGTAGTCCATGCTCGATACGCTGGTAAAGCGAGTCTTTGGATTTGTTGCCGCCACTCATCGGGTCATTTCCGTTTTTTCTTGCGGGCCGCACGCAGCAGCCGCGCTTTGTTTGGATCCAACAGCAAGGGCCGGTACAACTCGAGCCGATCACCGTGCTTCATAATGTAGTCAGCAGGCAGGGGACTGCTGCGGCCATCAAGTAAACGCGAATAAATACCCATCTCAAGCCTGAGCAGATCTGTGTCAGGCAGTTGTGACTGCAGATTACTGAGCCTGAGCGCGTCCAATGCTGATTCGCCCCCTGACAGTGTCACAGAGACTTTGATTTGTTTGTGTGGCAGCGCATACACAACTTCCACTTCTATCATTTGACACCGTAGACCTTTTGCGCGCGATTGACAACCTCGTCCACCAGGGAGTTGGCTGAATGTTGAAAGAGCTTTTCCATTGCCGCACCCAACAACCCGCCGGCCCATTCAAAGTGCATTACCAGACTGACTTTACTGGCGTCGGCCGTGAGGGTCTTGAAGTGCCAGGTAGCACTGAAACTTCGAAAAGGCCCTTCGACCAGCGTCATATCCATGCGCTTTCCTGCCGTCAGCAGATTGCGTGTGGTAAACGAGTAGCGCAGGCCCGCTTTGCCAAGTGTCAGTTTGCCTATCAACACATCCGGGGTACGGCTGACCTCTTCTGCAGCAATACATCCGTGCATAAACTGTGGATACTGACTGACATCGTCCACCAGCGCATACATCTGATCGGCGGAATACGGCACCAGCGCACTGCGCTCAATCGTGATCATTCAAACAGTCATCCGGCAAACACCATCAACAGGTCGACCGCAAAATACTTCTGGGCCACGGAATTGATGAACACAAACATCAATACCACCGGCACAAAGGTACGCAATGAAAAACTCAGGTAGCGTTGTAATAAGCTGTTTTTAAAAGACTCATCACCCTGACTGAGTTCGTTGATAAAACCATCGCGCCAGCGATACGCGCAATAGATGCATATCATAAACCCGACCAATGGCAGGATTACTTCCGAGAAGGTATCGGCGATCAGATCAAAAAACGAACGAGGACCCCCGCCGTAGGGAATAAAATCCGTCAGCAATGGCGACATTCCAAACGACAATGCAGCCAGCCCCGCAAAGGTGGTGACCAGAACCGCCTGAATCAGCACCGCCTTGCGACGAGAAAAATTATGCTCGTCAATCATATAAGCGATGGGGATCTCGACAATGGATACCAACGAGGTGAGGGCAGCAAAAAACACCAGCACAAAGAAACTGCCCGCAACCATGCTTGCGCCGACATAACCCACGGAATCCTGCATCGACAGGAAAATCTGCGGCAGGTAGGTAAAAATCAGACCAATGCTGCTAGACGACAAATCATCAGGATTGGTGGAGGGATTAAACGCAAAAATAGCCGGAAGAATTAACAAGCCCGCCAGAAAGGCTACGGAGGTATCTGCGGTGGCCACCATGCCGCCAGACCTCACAATACGGTCCTGTCGGCTGAAATAGGAGCCGTAGGTGATCATGATGCCCATACCCAGCGACAGCGAGAAGAACGCCTGATTAAGAGCCGCATTCAGAACGCCGCCGTTAAAGCGGCTGAAATCGGGAATCAGGTAATAACGTACACCAAGCATCGCGTCTTCGAGGGTCAATACAAACATAATCAACAGAATCAGCATCACTGCAAGTATCGGCATCGCGACCTTGGCAAGGCGTTCGATACCGCCTTTGACGCCGCCCAGCAATGTGCCGAACACAACAATCTGCAGCACAATAAACCAGGGGAAAATGCTCGGCGACGCAATCATCTCGCCAAAGGCATCCGTCGTTGCCAGCGTTTCCAGCTCACCGGTAAATGCCCGGAACATAAAGATGACGATCCATACAGTGACCACGGTGTAAAATACCGCAATCATAAAAGGCGTCAGGATTGCCAGTTTGCCAGCCCACCGCCATGGACTGCGATCGCCGGCCAGCGCCCCAAAAGCACCCACCGGATTGCGGCGCGTGTTGCGCCCCATGGCGATTTCAGCCAATAACACCGGGAAACAAATCAGTGCAACAAACAACACATACACAATCAAAAAAACCGCGCCACCATTCTTGGACGCCATAACCGGAAACGCGACCAGATTACCTAGGCCAACTGCCGAGCCGGCTGCCGCCAGAATAAAACCAAGACGGGAACTGAACTGACCTCGCTCTACCGCCATAACATCCTCTCTTATTGTAGTAATACGTTACTGTGTTGTGATCAATTGACGCGCTCTTCAGGCTTGTACTAACGGCCTCAGCGGATAATGGGTATAATCCGCCGCCATGGCAAAACCAAAGAAAGCAAAGACAACGGATACTACCATTGTCCGAAATAAAAAGGCTCTCCACGATTACTTTATCGAGGATACTTTTGAAGCCGGACTGGTGCTTGAGGGCTGGGAAGTCAAAAGCCTGCGCGAAGGCAAAGGGCAACTGACGGACAGTTATGTGATCGTCAAGGACGGTGAGGCATTCCTGCTCGGATGCCACATTACCCCCCTGAACAGCGCCAGCACCCACGTGATCGCCGATCCGGACCGCACCAAAAAATTGCTGCTACACCGCAAGGAACTCGCACGCCTGTTCTCCAACGTCCAGCAAAAAGGTTACACCTGCATTGCCAGTGCTATTTATTGGAAAGACCACCTGATCAAGTGCAAGATCTCGCTAGCCAAAGGTAAAAAGGATCACGACAAACGCGGCGCTGAAAAAGACCGCGAGTGGCAAATTGAAAAGCAGCGCATTGTGCGCCACAAGAATCGCTGATACGTTGCCGCTGATACGCAGCCCCTGTGCCAACACTGACGGCATCGTAAAAACCAGGAACTGACCCGCTTATGAGTATTAAAGCCGCCATTTTCGACTGGGATGGCACCGTTGTAGACTCCGTTGAACACATTACCGACTGCCTGCATCACGCCGCTGTCAGCACCGGATTTCCGGCACTGGAACGCGCCGCTTACCGCGACATCATCGGGTTGGGCATCGTTGAAGCACTGAAACGCCTGTATCCCGGTTTGAATCAAGAACAAACCGTGCTGATGCGCGAAGCCTACAGCACACACTTTATGGCGACCTCAGCCAGCAACCAGCACATTTTTCCCGGTATGACAGACATTCTGCAGGACCTGCATGCCACCGACCGACGCTGCGCCGTCGCCACCGGCAAAAGCCGCCGCGGTCTGGATATGGCGCTGCACGCCAGTCAGCTGTCACCCTGGTTCCACATCACCCGCTGCGCTGACGAAACCCGCTCCAAACCCGACCCTAAAATGCTCATTGAAATCCTTGAACACTTTGAGCTGGAACCCGCTGATGCCGTGATGATTGGCGACACCAGCTACGACCTGCAGATGGCACAAAACATAGGCATGCCATCCATTGGTGTGCGTTGGGGCGCTCACAGCGAGAGCGTACTGGCGCAGTTCAAACCCATCGCCATTGTCAGCAACAGTAACGAGCTGCGCGATCTGCTGATCCGGTGATTGCTGTCACAGGCTTGAAAAAATCAATTCAGTCTCCATTAAGAGTGCTGTGGTAGACTTGCTTTAACACATTGGGGCCGATTTGGATTCGACGCCGGTATCAAACCCTGAGGTGCATGTCGAGAGGGTATAGACTCTCGTAAATCAATCTATGCAACTTTATAGTTGCCAACGACGAAAGCTACGCACTCGCTGCCTAATTAGGCGCAGCGAGCGGTCGCCCCGGGATGCCTGTAAACCGGTGTATTGCGACTGTCATATAGAACAGGATCGCTAGCCTAGTGCGCCTGACACGAAGCGGCTAAAAGTATCGGGCTCGCCCAAACCACCCTGCCCGTCGGGCCGGTAAGGGTTAACTTAATAGACGACGCTAAACATGTAGATCCAAAGGCAGCGGACTGACGGACGGGGGTTCAAATCCCCCCGGCTCCACCAGATGCTAAAAAGAAGGGGACGGAGGGCGTAAGCGCTCCGTCCCCTTCTTTTTTAACAGTTGTCGCCGCAATTAAAGAATGCTTTAATTTGATCACACTCTATTAAAGGCGGCTTTCAATGACACGCAAGACCGGAACCTATTCGATCTCTAAGACGCTGGACGAGTCGGTGCGTGCATTTGTCCCCCATATCTTACCGCCGACTGATCCGGCTCTGTCACCCGAGTCGTTTACCAACCTCAACCGGCAAGCCGAGTTGGCCCTCGCACGTTTGGCAGGTGTATCGGGGTTGGTGCCATCGGTGGACTGGCTGCTATATAGCGCCATCCGCAAGGAAGCCCTGCTCACGTCGCAGATTGAAGGTACACAGGCCACGCTAACCGACCTGTTCGACGAAGAAGCGGGCTTTAAAGTCAGCAACACCGACGATGTGGAAGAGGTCGCAAATTACGTCCGTGCTTTTCGCTGGACGCAGGATCAACTCCGCGATCCCAAGGGGTTGCCCATCAGCGCGCGGCTGTTGTGCGAGGCTCACCGTCGCCTGCTTGACGGTGCACGCGGTGCGGGTAAGCAGCCGGGCGAACTGCGTCGATCGCAAAACTGGATCGGGGGCACCCGGCCCGGAAACGCCGTCTTCGTACCTCCACCGCCGGAGCACGTTCCCACGCTGTTGGCCGACCTCGAGCGGTTCATTCATCACACTGCCAGGGATTTGCCACCAATGGTCAAAGTGGCCCTGATCCACGCGCAGTTTGAAACTATCCATCCTTTCCTCGACGGCAACGGGCGCATAGGCCGACTGCTGATCGCAGCCCTGTTCGAGCACTGGGAGCTACTGCCCGAACCCTTGATGTATCTCAGCGGCTACCTCAAGCAACACCAGGCTGAGTATTACCGCCTTTTGTCTGCCATCCGCACCGAGGGCGACTGGGAATCTTGGATCAGATTTTTTCTGGAAGGCGTGGTAATCGCTGCTGGCGACGCCGAAAAAACCATCATTGAAGTGGCCAGCCTCGTCACCACAGATCGCAGACGTTTGTTGCAATCCACCAAGGCCGGCCCGGCTAGCTATCGGTTGTTCGAAATGCTACCCATGATGCCGCGCTTCACAATCGAGCGCGTTCGCCAGCAACTGGACACCAGCTTCCCCACCGCAACGGCGGCGGTCAAGGTGCTGGAAGAATTAAGCATCGTGACGGAAATGACCGGCCAGAAAAAGAACCGCAGTTACAGCTATCAGGCCTACGTTGAACTGCTCTCACGCTGACCATAATCACACGATAGTATCTATCAACACGCATTCAGCCAACAACTGATCCCAGTCATCAGGTGGGTGGCCACTCACCAGCATCTTGCGAAAAACTAGGTAAGCATCGTTACTGCTGTCATAAGAGCGCCTGGAATTTTCATCATTTACCCACGCATAGACAATCACCCTGCTAGCCGCGTGGTAACGGAAAAACAATCGATACTGCTGGAAGAATTTGGCACGGAACCAGTGCTTGTGTTCGTTACCGAGAGTACCACCTTGTCGATAATCCAGTCGCGCCGGATCTTGTGGAATGACGTCAAACGCCAATTTGGCAATGGCTGCCAGACGCTTGCTCGAGTTTTTCTTTGTATACCCGACAGGGTCTTTATCTTTAAGAGCTTCCACTTGTTGTGTCAGCGTTTCAATCTGTGCAACAAAAAGTGGATGGGCAAAGATTGCCCAGCCGTGAATCAGAAGACCATCCGTCTTGTCAGCGCTCACTCATCTTCCGCCAACAGGGTCGCATCCAGATCAATCTCAACATCGCTGACGAGCGACCGAATCCGCTGAACAAATGTGGCATCCAAGGTTTGCAATCTCGAAGGATTGCTAGCCAAGTCTGAAGCAAGAAAACCAAGAAACTGAGCTATAAGAGGATCTTCCTCTCCCGAAGTCTCAGCACGCGTTAATACTACCTCTCCGCTCGGGCGGATGGTGTAGTGGATCTTGTCTCGTTTACCCAGCTTAAGGGCGCGACGCACGGTTTCTGGCACCGTGGTCTGATAGCGATCGGTCAATGTGG
>JBFZEG010000058.1:0-5990 GCA_041306975.1 Gammaproteobacteria bacterium
AGTTGGCGCTGCCCGACAGGGCATAGCTTTGATATCGCCCGACAGGGGTATATCAATCTGTTGCCGGTGCAAAACAAACGCTCCAAAGACCCGGGCGACAGCAAGGAAATGGTCCTTGCCCGTCAGGAGTTTCTCAGTGCAGGTTATTACAAACCCATTGCAGATGCCGTGAGCGACCTTGTAAACACCAGTGTTCCGGCAGACAGAACCGGCAGCATACTGGATGCCGGATGCGGTGAGGGTTACTACCTGCGCGAGTTGACAAAAACCAGGTTAACCAACAGCGGATCGCGCTTGCATCTGACCGGCGTGGACATTTCCAAATGGGCTATCATGGCAGCCGCCCGTCAGGACAAAAGTGCCGACTGGATTGTTGGTAGCAACGCCAATCTACCCCTGCTACCTGATTCCCAGGACATCATTTTATGTCTGTTCGGTTTTCCGGTTTACAAGGAATTTAACCGCGTACTCAGAGCAAACGGCGTATTGATCAAGGTGGACGCCGGGCCGGATCACCTGATTGAGCTGCGGGAAATAATTTACCCCAGCATTAAAGCCACCAACCAGCCAGAGGAGACGCCTCCGGGTTTCACGCTACTTGAACAGCACTCGATAAGGTATACAATCACACTTATCAGTCAAACGCAGATTTCGCGGCTGTTGACCATGACTCCGCATTTATACCGGATTAACGCCGAAGGCCGCGCGCGCGCTGAGGCACTGACCAAACTTTCACTGACAGTCAATGTACAGGTAAACAAACTAGTGGTCGGGGACGGAGAGATCAAAATTTGATCTCTCCGTCCCCAATTAATCCCGTCCCCAATTAATCAGGAGAACACCATGAGATTGCAACCCAAGACCCTGTTGTGCGCTGTTGCCTTGAGCGCGGCGATACCTGCCGCTATAGCACAGCATGGCGATCATTCTGCCCATGGGACACCCTCTGCTGATCAAATCGGCAGCGAGAATGTCTCGTTTACCACAAGCTGCAAAACAGACACGGCAGACAACTTCAATCGTGGCGTCGCACTGGTGCATTCATTCTGGTTCGCCGAGGCTATCAATACGTTTAATGCAGTACTGGCAGAAGACCCCGAGTGCGCCGTGGCTCACTGGGGCATAGCGCTCAGCCACTGGGGCAATCCGTTTGCGGGGCAACGAAACTCTGCCCAACTTGCCCGTGGCCAGGCCAGCGTGCAGGCAGCGCTGGGTAGCGGCTCACCTGATCAGCGTGAAAGTGCCTACATCAACGCGGTTGCCGAACTGTTTTCCAATACCGAACCAGGCACTCAAGGTGCGCGCACACTGGCGTATGAAAATGCCATGGCTGGCGTAGTTGAGCAATATCCTGACGATATGGAAGCACGTATTTTTTATGCGCTGGCCGCCAACCAGACTGCCAGCCCCAACGACAAAACTTATTCACAACAATTAAAAGCTGCCGAAATTCTGGAACCATTGTTTATGCAATATCCAGATCACCCAGGGCTCGCGCATTACATCATTCACGCCTATGATCACCCGCCGCTGGCAGAGCGCGCACTCAACGCAGCGCGCCGATACGCATCATTAGCGCCAGATGCCCCACATGCTCTGCACATGCCATCCCACACCTTCACACGTGTGGGTATGTGGCAGGAATCGGTAGACACCAATCTGCGTTCTGCGCAGATAGCACGCGAAAGCAGTACCGCGGGCGAAGAGTTGCACGCACTGGATTACCAGGCCTATGCCTATCTGCAAATGGCGCAGGATAAAAAGGCTCTGGAAGTAGTGGAACGTGCGCAGGCACTGGTGTCCGAAGTCGACATTACCGCCATTGGCGCAACCCAGGCCGGCGCATTTGCAATTGCAGCGATACCTGCACGCTATGCTCTTGAACGTGGCGATTTTGCGGCGGCTGCTGCACTGGACATCGTGCCCGCTGAGACAACGCCACACACACAGGCCATCACTCATTTTGCCCGGGCGCTGGGTGCCGCCCGCATCGGACAACCGGATACTGCCGCGCAAGACATCAGCATGCTGGCAGAACTGCGCGAACGCGCCCGTGCCCGGCAAGATACCTACTGGACAGAACAGATTGACATACAGTTCCAAGCGGCCAGCGCCTGGGCGGTTTTTGCTGCCGGCGATCAGCAAGAGGGCATCCGCATGATGAGCCAGGCTGCAGATATTGAAGACGCCACCGACAAAGCCTCAGTCTCACCTGGCCCGATGGCACCCGCCCGTGAACTACTGGGCATTATGTTGCTGGAGGCAGGCCAGCCGGCTGACGCGCTCACAGCACTGGAAGCCACGCTGGCTAAAGAGCCCAACCGCTTCCTGACACTGTCTGCGGCGGCTCAGGCCGCTCAAGACTCCGGTGATGCCGCCAAAGCCCGCCAGTACTACCAGCAACTACTGACTGTTGCCGCCAGCGCAGACACTGATCGCACTGCGCTGCTGCAGGCAAGGGTGTTTATGCGGTAACAAAGCTGTACAGTCAAAAATTTGAAGAAACGTGCGAGAAGCCGGATTTATACACCCGCTCATTGCCCGGCGAACACGCTGATTAGTATAGACCAGGCTCTCAATCATGGCTGAAAACGATCAACCAGAAATCTCCGGACAGGCGCTGTTCTCCAAGAACAGACTCCTGCCGGGGGACTCTTTACAGATTCAGATATCTAGCGACACCAGCACCGTTCGCTACCAAGTCAGGTTTATCGGCGTTCATGCGCCCCACAGCGTACTGGTCAGCTTGCCGGTGGTGATGGGCAAGCTTGTGTTTATGAAAGAGGGTAAAGAGTTGCTGGTGCGAGCTTTTGTGGGGAGAGACGCTGTCGCATACCGTGCGCAAGTAATAAAGTCACGGCTGTCCCCGTACCCTTACATGCATCTCACTTACCCTGAATCAGTGCAATCGATGAGGATCCGCAAAAGTGCGCGTGTGCCCGTTGACATCGTGGCGGCAATCATCTCTGGCACAGCCGAGTATGCAGCGCGCATCAACGATATTAGTTGTGGCGGCGCCAGATTATCTTCGAAGCAGGTACTCGGCGCAGAAGGCGACGAGATCGCCACTAAATTTCGCATCAACTCGGGTACGGCAGAGGTCTATCTCAACGTCACATC
Organism: Gammaproteobacteria bacterium; assembly: GCA_041306975.1. Classification (GTDB taxonomy): domain Bacteria; phylum Pseudomonadota; class Gammaproteobacteria; order Pseudomonadales; family Pseudohongiellaceae; genus Pseudohongiella. The sequence goes on from JBFZEG010000058.1 coordinate 3,121, forward strand.
AGTGATACTTAACTCCGCGCCGGACGAGTTAAACCCAGGTGTAGTCACTACTGGGATACAATTTCTCAACCTGAAGGAAAAACATCGACTTTACCTGCAGAATCTGGTGTTTCAGCAAATGATGGATGACACACCTTGACGGTTTTGACCAAATCGAGGCGGTTTAGGCCAGTTTCCGGCGCCGCCGTCAAACCGGAAAAAAGAATACACAAACCAATTCAATCAGTTAAAACATAGGCATGATTTATGCTTGGCTTGTTCAGTCGCTGATCTTTACAATCGACTGCGTAACCGAGGATAACAACGTGCAATTGCCCAAACCCATATTCCGCCCGATACCGCTGATTTACAAAATCGGCTTTTCCGTGCTCATTGCAGTATTTCTGGTGATCGGGCTGATCGGCCTGATTCTGCCGATCATTCCGGGTATTTTATTTCTGGTGCTGGCTGTTTTTCTGATGACACGGGTTTCACGGCGCGCAGCAACCTATGCACACAGTCAGGCCTGGTATCACCGACACATGGGCCAGTTAAACGCCACTCGCCATTTACCGGCAGGTGACCGGCTGAAGTTCGGTTTTCTGATAGCGGCCAGAGGCACTATCAACGCCATCAAACGTCTCTTTAATATCCTCATAAAAGGCCGTTGATATCAACGAATCCGTATGATCAGCGCACCACGGTTCTCTTCCGAGAAGTCGAGTACCGTGCCGCGGCTCTTCTTGAAATATAACTCCGCAAGGACTGCATCCCGGATCAATCCGCCACCGACAATCAGTCGCAGAGTCTGCGCGTGTGTCTGTTTCCAGACCCTGTTCAGGGTCAGTTCAAATTTTTCGACCGCCTGCACAACCGTCTCGCGATGATGGGCGATATCCACAGTGATGGTGCTGCCGTCGCTGAGACTGAATAGGGGTGAGTCACACTTGATACACAGCGGCTCACGCACGCGATCAGCGATGTCCGGCGCCAGCTGCTGATGGTGCATACCGCAGCTCAGACACTCTCGCTTGGAGGGTTTTGCGTCGCGCGGCAATCTCCTGACTATTTGTTCAGACAAACCTGGACTCCTGCTTTGTGGCTGTGCCGATGGCTGAGCACCCCGGCAATTTTTAATCGCTTGAAAATCATCAAAGTGATTATACTGCCGGAAACAAAAAGTTCCGGGAGAAAGATGCATGAAAAACCTTACAACGCTTTTATCCGCTGCAATCTTCTCAGGTCCGCTGCTATGCGGCCTGGCCTCTGCAGTGATGACCCCGGAGGCATTTGCGCAGCCTGCGCCGGTTGCGGAAATCCGTCCCGGCCGATTGCCAGGATACCTGCATGAAGAAAATCTGCCTGACGCCTTGGTATTGATTCCGTCAGCACCCGCCCCGGACTCCACGGCGTATGCATGGGAACAAGAGGTCAACCAAAAAATCCAGGCGCTGCGCGGCGGTCCGCGCTGGGATCTGGCCACGCTGGACAACGATCTGACATTTCCGAATGCAGCCGGCACTTTTTCCTGCGCATTGGGTGCGCCCATCACACAAGAACAAACCCCCTACCTTTACCAACTGCTGCGGCGCACCTTGCTGGATGCTGGCCTGGCCACCTACAGCGCAAAGAATCACTATCAACGCACCCGTCCGTTTGTTGTCAATGAACAATCTATCTGCGCGGTGGGGGCTGAAGAGACCTTACGCACCGACGGTTCTTACCCTTCAGGGCATACAGCGATTGGCTGGGCATGGGCACTGATTATCAGTGAAATTGCACCCGATCGCTCCAACCAGATTCAGGCACGGGGACTGGCGTTTGGTGACAGCCGGATGGTGTGCAATGTACATTGGCCTATGGATGTTATTCAGGGCCAGACCATCGGAGCCGCCACTGTCGCTGTGTTGCAGTCCGACGCCCTGTTCCGTTCCGATCTGGCTGGCGCCAAGGCCGAAGTTGCTGCCATCCGCGCGCGTGGTTTGCCGCCCACCCGTGATTGCGCAGCTGAAGCCCAGGCCATGTCAATTGTTGTGCCGCGTTAACCATAAGAGGAAATTCACGATGAAAATGTTCAAGTTGTTCAGCTTTTTGCTGCTGTTCAGTTACACAGGTGTGCTGGTGGCAGCACCGGATGGCTGGGCGCCTTTGCTGGAGCCTGCAGAGCTCAATCAGATATTGTCCGGATCCGAGGAAGTACGCGTCATCACGGTGACCGGCGATTATGCAACGGGTCATATTCCAGGCGCTCTCAATGCACCTTATGCCAGCTTCCGGGGCCCACAATCCAATGCCGGCCAGTTGCCATCAATCGAGGCGTTGACCACGGTCGTGCAGCAACTAGGCATTACCCCGGAAACACCGGTGGCAATTGTGCACCAGGGTAGCTCTGATGTGGATATGGGCGCGTCAACCCGTGTTTACTGGACATTAAAGTCACTGGGTGTCAAAGATCTGGCCGTGCTCAATGGCGGGTTTGCCGCCTGGCAGGCTGCCGGCCTGCCCGTCAGCACCGATGCCAGCACGGTGGCAGCATCTGACTTTGTGCCGGTCTGGTCTGACGCATACACCGTGCATACCGCAGAGGTGGAGCAGCTGGTTGCCAGTGATGCAGCGCGCTTAATTGATGGCCGCCCCGCCGCTTTTTTTGAAGGCACACAAGTTACAGCCGCACGCGCAGGCACCATCAAAGGCGCGGAGAACCTGAGTTTTACCAGCTTTTTTAATCAGAGCAGCATGAAACCTGCGAGCGATCTGTCCAGCGTGTTGTCAGCAGCGTCCGCATCTGACGACGAGCTTACCGTTGCGTTCTGCAACACGGGTCACATGGGGTCTATTAACTGGTTTGTCATGAGTGAAGTGGCCGGCATGGAGAATGTAAAGCTGTATGC
>JBFZEG010000079.1:0-8700 GCA_041306975.1 Gammaproteobacteria bacterium
GGTTTGTTCAACACCATTTCAATCATGGCAATACCTCGATCTGATCACCTTCTGCCAATCGGGTAATGCCTGCATAAACAATCTGCGCACCTTCTTGTAAAGCGCCGGGTTTAATCACCGCAAATTCTCCCTGCAATTGCTCAACTTCGATGGCGACACGGGTGACACGATTGTTTATGTGCTGAAACACCGTTAAACCATCTGCAGAGCGCATGACGGCTGACATTGGAATAACCAACGCCGATTCACTGCGGCGTGGCACACCAATTTCCAACGCTTCTCCGGTGCGGATTTGCCGGTCAGGGAGCGATACCACAACCGGGTAGAGACTGTTCTGCCCCGTGCTGCTTTGCCCAATTTCAAGAATGATCACGGGCATGACAGCGTCAGTGGCGTCCGTTGACCCCAAACTGCGCCACGCGGTCAGTTCCTGGCCGGGCATCAATGACTCTGTCAGGTGCGCGGGAACTCTGATTTCGGCTTCAAGTTGATCAGCCGATGCAATGCGCAGTACCGCTTGCCCGGGCTGTGCAAACTCGCCAGGCTCAACCAGAATTTGTTCGACTGAACCGCTGAACGGCGCGATCAGTTGGCTCTCGCGGAGCAGACTCTCGGCCTGTTCTGCGGTAGCCCTGGCATTATTAACGGCCGAGACCAGAGACTCTGAGCGCGTGGCCTGTTGTTCAAGTTCCTGCATGGGGATGACACCCCGCTCATAAAGAGTCTTTAATCGTTCGAGCTCTCTGTCAGCCTGGGTCTTGTCTGCCTGTAGTTGTTCCAGCCTGAATTGTGCAGCCTGTGCAGCGGGTTGCAGGGCAGGGCTATACAGTGTCATCAGGGTTTGCCCCGCGCTGACCTGTTCACCAATTTCAACAGAGCGTGTTTCAATTACGCCCCCGACCTGAAATGTCAGCGAAGCCCTTTGTCTTACCCGGGAGGTGGAAGAAAATCGTAACAACTCATCATCTGAACGACGTTCTACTGTGGCGACACGAACGGGAATCGCAGCACTGGTTTCTTCGGCTGCCATCTCTGCGACCTCAGCAGATTCAGAGCAGGCAGACAGGACTACAGCGAGCGCAAGACCCCATAAAGCCAGGGAATTTATGGGCTTAGGCAGCACACCAACAGGCAAATTTCTGCGGCGCGGGTTAAAGCGACTTACTGAATTCTTGGTATTGGAAATCACAGTATGCTCTCTGATAACAAATAGAAAACGATGGATAACGTTGTTAAAACTTAATTTTTTGACATTTTGTCAGAGAGTGACATATTGTCAATATGCAATAAGTAGTGGTCTGAAAAATTTCTATCAGGGACAATCAACGCGCTGAATTTTAAAAAGTGGACACGCCTGGCGATGCTGAAGAAACGACGGGAAATGGAAAAACTGGAGCGTCATGAAGAAATTCTGGATGCCGCAGAAAAGATATTTTTTCTGAAGAGTTATGAACAAAGCACGATGGATGATATTGCACGTGAAGCGCACTTGAGTCGCGCACTGCTGTACGTCTATTTCAAAGACAAAGCAGCGATCATGCGCGCCATCATGCTCAGGGCAGGGCTATCACTTCAGGCCAGATTTGAAAACGCCTTGCACGCTTGTGAGTGTGGCCTGACCCAGATTGAGGGTATTGGTCATGCCTATCATGCTTTTTCGGCTGAAGAGCCACACTACTTTGATGTGCTCACCAGTGTGACCACCTTTCCGGGCCCGGAAACCGAAGATGAACAAGCACTCGCCATGGAGTTCTGCCGCGAACGCATTAACAGCGCTATGGTTCAGGCGCTGACCAATGGCATTCAGGATGGCAGCATCAGCCCGGAACGGGTTCCAGACCCATTGCAGACGGCTTTTTATCTTCAAGGCGCACTTCATGGAGTCATCATGCAGACGCGGGGACCAAAATCCGCAATGAGCACGTATCCGGATAGTTCCCAATTGATTCGCCATACCATCGCCATGCTAACTCTGTCAGTAAAAGCAAACTGAAAACAACAGGACTCATCAATGACCTCACTGATTCTCAATCGCCGTGACATCGACTTTATGCTGTACGAGTGGCTTGATGCAGAGCGCCTGTGCGACATGCCCCGTTATATGGATCACTCAAAGGAGACGTTTGATGCCAGTCTGAATTTGTGTGAACAGATGGCGACCTTGCACTTTGCAACGCACAACAAAAAAAATGATGCGAATGAACCATGGTTTGATGGTGAGCACGTTCACATGATTCCTGAGGTTAAACAGGCGCTCGATCTGTTTTCCCAAGCTGGCCTGATCGCAGCGGGGCAGGATTATGAGATTGGTGGCATGCAGTTGCCCACGCTTGTTGAAAAGGCTTGTTTCGCGTGGTTTCTCGCCGCGAATGTAGGAACGGCTGCTTATCCTTTTTTGACAATTGCTAACGCAAATCTGTTATTAGCCTATGGATCAAATCAACAGATAGATACCTGGGTTCTGCCGATGATGCAGGGCCGTTTTTTTGGCACCATGTGTCTTTCGGAACCTCAGGCCGGATCGTCATTGGCAGATATCAAGACCCGAGCAGAACCGCAGGGCGACGGCAGTTACCGATTGTTTGGAAACAAGATGTGGATATCAGGGGGTGAGCATTCCCTGTCCGAAAACATCGTACACCTGGTGCTGGCAAAAATTCCCGGCGCTCCTGCAGGCGTAAAAGGAATCTCTCTGTTTATTGTGCCCAGGCATCTGCTGGACGAGCACGGTAACAGCGCAGTTCACAACGATGTTGTGCTGGCGGGCCTCAATCATAAAATGGGCTACCGGGGCACAACAAACACGCTGCTTAATTTCGGTGAGGGCAAGTTCAAACCAACCGGGCAGGCTGGCGCGGTTGGCTGGCTAGTGGGGGAACCTCATAAAGGCTTGTCATACATGTTCCATATGATGAATGAAGCAAGAATTGGCGTTGGCCTGGGGGCTGCTGCGTTGGGTTACACCGGTTACCTGCACTCGCTGGAGTATGCACGCCAACGAAAGCAAGGCAGACTTCCGGCCAGCAAGGATCCGGCCTCTGATCCGGTCGCACTGATTGAGCATGCCGATGTTAAACGCATGTTGCTGGCACAGAAGGCCTATGTTGAAGGTGGTCTTGCACTTAATCTTTACTGCGCCCGTCTGATAGATGAGGAGCGCAATGCACTTGATGAAGAGCGCGATCATCTGACAAACCTGTTGGATATTCTGACGCCGGTCGCCAAGAGCTGGCCCTCACAGTGGTGTCTCGAAGCAAACAATCTCGCCATCCAGGTTCATGGTGGTTACGGCTATACCCGTGACTACAACGTTGAACAATTCTACAGGGACAATCGCCTGAATCCGATTCATGAAGGCACTCATGGTATTCAGGCTCTCGATTTGCTGGCTCGCAAGGTCGTGATGAATGACGGAGCCAATCTTGATTTGTTGATGAGAACCATATTGCAGACGTCCAACATTGCAGCAACAGATGCAAATCTTTCTGAGTATGCCTCTATGCTGGATGCTGCGCTTTACAAACTGGTAGATGTGACCCGCCAATTGCATAACAGCGCACATCCGCAGTTGACCCTGGCCAATGCAACAGTATATCTGGAGGCGGCAGGCCATATTGTTGTCGCGTGGATTTGGCTTGAACAGATGATAGTTGCCAGCGGCAAGGACGAGGATTTTTATCTCGGAAAAATGCAGGCCGGCAGGTACTTCTTTTTTTGGGAATTACCTAAAACCGGACCTTGGCTCGACCTGTTGGCGTCGCTGGACGATACGTGCCTGATGATGAATGATCGCTGGTTTGATTGATCAAACCAGGCAAACGATACCTCAAGCTGTACGTTTAATTTCCTGCTCAAGTTGATCAAGCCTTGATGCCAACTGCAAACTGCCTTGTTCCATCTTGAGCAATGACTGTTGCAGGGCTGTATCATTTTTTGACAAAGCTGCTTCCCGTGCCGCACGGCTATGTTCATGGACGTCGCGATGCGATTGCTCCATGGCTCTGAATGAAGAAAGGTTTCCAAAATTACGCGCGCCATCGCCCTCGTAATACCACTTTTGCAATAGGCACTCGTGATGTGTTGTCTGCTGCTGCGCCAGGTCATTGCCAGTGATACGCCTGTACACGTCCATTTTCCACACCATGTGATCGATCTTTACTGCGTTGATAAAGCTTCCAGCCGCTGAAAGATTAATGACATCTTTCATATGTTCAGCTTTTGCAACAACTTGCTGAGTAACTTCTTCTATCTGTGTTGCGGATGTGGCTACATCCTGACTACTCTGCAAAGACTCCTCAACAACCAACGAAATACTCTGGCTTTGCTGAATGACTTTGGCTATCAGGTTTTCAATTTTTTCGCTGGCATTCTGAGCCTTGGAAGCAAGACTCCTTACTTCGTCAGCAACCACCGCAAAACCTCGCCCGACATCGCCCGCTCGCGCGGCTTCAATCGCAGCATTGAGCGCCAGAAGATTAGTCTGTTCGGATATATCCTGAATGACAGCAACAAACGATCGTATATTATTCGCAGTCTCATCCAATTCGCGTGCTGTACTGGCGTTCTTATTAGCATGATCGCTGATCACTTTTGCACGCAAACCCAGCTTGTTGACCGCATCAAAGGTCTGACCAAAAACTGTCTGCAAACTCGACATGTCTGACTGTTCTCTCAGGAGGTTAGTGGCGTTGCCAGCCAAGGATTCTCTGACGGCCTGAATCAACGGGTCGCCGATCTGCCTGGTCGCCAGCAGCATAGCCGGACGAAGACCGGCCTGATCCATTTTTTCCAGTTCATGATGCAAATGAAGAACTTTTCGGTCGCGCTCCGCGAGCGCAAGAGATAACTCATCTTGCAAGCGCTCAACCTTGGCTTCACTTTCTTCTAGCAGTCGTTTGTAATTTTTAAAAAAGGCCATTACCGTACTCCATGCATTTTTACTCAACACTTTAACGACCTTCACGACAAAATCTTTAGCCAGTTCCACACAATGTACAGACAAAAAAAAGCCCCGACATTTTGAATGCCGGGGCTTTGTTTTGTTGTCAGGCTGTGATTACAGTCCTACAACGTTTTCCGCCTGAAGGCCTTTAGCGCCTTTGGTGACGGTAAATTCTACGCGCTGACCTTCAGCCAGGGTTTTGAAACCGCTGGACTTGATTGCGCTGTAGTGTACGAATACATCTGCGCCGCCGTCCTGCTGGATGAAACCAAAACCTTTTGATTCGTTGAAAAATTTAACCTGACCGGTCACTGTATTTGACATATTGCCATTCCTTAAAAAATAAATTACTAAAAAGTTACCATCACGCCGCTGTAACGTTACGGCGACGTCAAGCAAAAAATACGATTACATATATGATATACACGACGAGGGACTGATTGCGGCACTTCGTATTGCAGACATAAATATAGCCGGTTTTATGGCTTGGTGGCGAGTCTACATCACAAACGGCATAAGTCAACTTTTTTTCCAGAAAATCAGACAGATCGATTTAACTCCGTGCAAACCGCAAAAAAGATGCTTCAGCAGACCCCGACATTCATCCGCAACAGAAACCATGCGTTTAATCTCTGGTTTGCTTTTAAAACATAAGCTTAGCATCACCGCTGTGCACTATTACAATATCAACAGGGCTGGGTTATTATCCAACTTTTGACATCACTTAAGTCACTCGAGGTTATTACTGCAATGAAAACAGCCTTCAAGCGTTCTGTGTTTTTAGCGACTATCGTGCTTGGCTTATGCTCGGCACACGCACGGGCGGACAATCTTTCCTATGCAACACCAGAATCCGTGGGCATGTCCTCTGAACGACTTGAGCGCATAGCGCCGGTACTCAACCGGTACGTAGACGAGGGCCAACTGACAGGCGTCGTCAGCATGATCGCCCGCAAAGGCGAGATAGTCCACTTTGAAGAGTATGGCGTGCTCGATGCAGAGTCTGGAAAACCGATACAAAAGGACAGCATTTTCCGTATCTACTCGATGACCAAACCGATTACCACACTTGCGGTGATGATGCTGTATGAAGAAGGCAAACTTCAGCTGACTGACCCTGTTGAGCGTTACCTGCCAGCCTTCAGTAACGCACGCGTGGCAGGTCCCGGCGGGGCACTGGTGGCTCCACTGCGTCCCATGACAGTACAGATGTTAATGACACATACCTCTGGTCTGACTTACGGTGTATTCGGCGACACCCTGGTGGATCGTCAGTATCGTGACGCCAGTGTTATGACCAGTCCGGACAATACAACATTTATCGAACGACTTGGATCAATCCCTCTTCAGTTTCAGCCCGGTACCCGTTTTCACTACAGTGTTTCTACCGATGTGTTAGGCGCACTTGTTGAAGCTGTATCAGGCCAGACATTGGGCGAGTTTTTCCAACAGCGCATTTTTGATCCATTGCAGATGGAAGATACGTTTTTCCAGGTTCCCGCTGAAAAGCTGGAGCGTTTTGGTACCAACCACACCTTCAACCCGGCAACAGAGATGCTTGAAGTCAGTGACCGCGTAGCTGACAGCAATTTTGTTAACCGCCGCACATTCGAGTCCGGTGGTGGTGGCTTGTTGTCAACCACAGAAGACTACATGCGTTTCAGCCAAATGCTGATTAACGGCGGAGAGCTGGATGGGGCGCGTATTATTGGACGCAAAACACTGGATTACATGACCCAGAACCATTTGGGGGGAATATTTGGTACAACGGGTCAACATAGCCCTGACGAATTACCGGGCATGGCTCGCGGCACAGGTTTTGGTCTGGGCTTCGCGGTAATCGAAGATCCGACCGCCGTGGGAGGAAACACCTCCACGGGCGAGTATTACTGGGGTGGCGCTGCCGGCACAATTTTCTGGGTTGATCCTGTTGAAGAATTGGTTGGCATCGTGATGATTCAACACATGAATGTTCAGGTGCCGCTGCGGGCTGTTTTCAAAGCCTTAACCTATGGCGCAATTGTCGAGTAACTGAGTTTGCATACAATACATCAGCAATGATCATAACAGCGTTGATGGTTCGATACGCCAGGCGGCTAACATAGACCGGATGGTTTTATAAATCAGGGAGAAGGAACATAACAATGCGCTTGCATCAGGCAAGTGATCGGGTAGTCATCAGCGGGCTTGGCCTGTGGACTCCGGATCATATAATTACGAATGAAGAGTTGGTTACAGCGTTAAATGCATATGCAGATAAATTCAACTCAGAGCATCAGGCCGGGATTGAAGCAGGCGAGATCAAAGCAGTCGGCAAATCTGACGCAGAATTTATTGAAAAAGCCAGCGGTATAAAACAGCGCCATGTCTACGTTAAAGAGGGTATTTGCGATGTAAACCGTATGCGTCCTTTGATTGCTGAGCGTAAAGAAGACGAGTTGAGCCATCAGGCGGAAATTGCACTTTATGCAGCTCGCAGTGCCATGCAGGCTGCGGGAAAAAGCGCTAGCGATATCGATGCAGTCATTGTGAGTTGCGCCTATACCGAACGCGCATATCCAGCGATCGCCATCGAAGTACAGGAAGCCCTGGGCATTGATGGATTCGGCTTTGACATGCTGGTTGCATGCTCTGCCGCCACATTTGCATTGCACCGCGCATGGGAAATGGTCAGCACTGGAAGCGCTCGTGCGGTGCTGGTGATTAACCCTGAATTAGTCTCGCCTCAAATTAATTATACCGACCGTGACAGCCACTTTATTTTTGGAGATGTTGCGACTGCCATTATTGTCGAGCCAGTATCCACAGCAACCAGTGATCAACAGTTTGAAATACTGGGCACACAAGCAAAGACACTGTACTCCAATAATATCCGCTCAGGCTTTGGATACATGTCACGCGCATTTGACTCTGATCCGTTTGGACCAGACAAACTTTTCCATCAGGAAGGTCGTTCAGTATTTAAAGAAGTCTGCCCGATGGCCGCTGAGCACTTGTCAAACCACCTCGCTTTGCATGGAAAAACGCCACAGGATGTCAGACGCTGGTGGTTACACCAGGCCAACATCAACATGAATCAATTGATCTCCAAAAAATTACTTGGACACGTGCCTGATCAGGACCAAGCACCGATAGTACTGGATCGTTATGCGAACACTGCCTCCGCAGGGTCAATCATCGCCTTCAGCTTGCACCACAAGGATATGAAAGCCGGGGATATTGGAATGCTGTGTTCATTTGGAGCAGGGTATTCAATTGGCAGTTTGGTGCTGCGTAAACTCTGAGGGCCTGATGATGGTAACGCTAATAAGCAGCAAAAAATCTATTGCTGCCGCAGTGGCATTCACAGCCGCTGTCAGTCTCGGTGCGCCCGAGTATTCATGGTCAGCAACGCCTCAGGTACGCGGGCAATGGGCTGGTACGATGGGCGAATCAACACTGCGCAGATTTTATTCTGCCGGTGGTGACATGGGCGAAGTGATCAATCGTGTTGTCAGTTATCAGACAGCCAACCGGGTCTGGCAATTGCAACAGGGCCGCCCGAACCCGCCAGCGGCCTCTGACATGCGCACGCGAACAGACAGTTGGGCAGCTCAAAATGATTCCTTGATACCCATTGCTGCGGCAATGGAAAGGCCGCTGTATTTCCGAGTCATGGCGCGTTTGGCAGGCCGGGAAGAAGAAGGCTTGATGCGCAGCCGCAGTGACAGGCTCGATCTCGGCCTGTTGTACGCGCCCACCAGTGGCTCTTATCTGGG
>JBFZEG010000038.1:0-3581 GCA_041306975.1 Gammaproteobacteria bacterium
AACCCGCCCAGGAAACGTGAGCCAGGTCCGATTGGCACTGCAGGGTTTTGCTGAGCATTGTCACTTGCAAAGAGGTCTGTATTCATAACGCTGAAGAATAGCGGATCATTGCGCAGCTGCGAATAACAATTGCGGAGGCAATCGACGGCTCAACTTGATCCGCTGCTGAACATCACAGTAATCTCAGGTGCATTACAGACCCCGCTGTTCAACTCCTGACCCTCTGATGTGGGAGCAAACCGTCTGCCGATGAGCGATGCTCTGGTTTTGCAATCTTCGCCTGATGATGCCGGAAAGCAGCTGTTTTGACGCACAACTGATCAACACCGCGCGCCGGCTGGCGGCTGAACTCATCGCCTGGGCTGCTGAAAACCATGCAGACTGAATACGGCGTGTCATCAAACTGAATGATTAGTCTGGCACGCTGCACGTTGTAAACACGGAAAATGGAGCAAATCATGGGCAACAACGACTTAATCACCAAACGGCTTGTTGCAACAGGCATCAATGGCTTTGGCCGCATCGGACGGCTGGCATTACGTGTGATCTACAGTCAGCCGCTATCGCAGCGCAAATTGCACGTCGTACAAATCAATGATCCGGGTGCTGATGCTGCCACGCTGGCGCATTTGTTGAACTTCGACTCCGTGCACGGCCGCTGGCATCTGCAAGCACATGCTGAACAGAACTACCTTGTGATCGGTGAAGACCGCATATTGATCACCCATGAACGAACTATCACCGACAACAATTGGTCAGCCTGTGATGTTGTTATTGAGGCTTCCGGAAAAATGAAGACCAAGGCGGTGCTTCAGGCCTATCTCGACCAAGGGGTCAAGCGAGTTGTGGTAACACAACCTGTGAAAGAAGAAGGCGTGCTCAACGTGGTCATGGGTGTGAATGACAATTTGTTTGACCCGGCACTTCACATGATTGTCACAGCAGCCTCGTGCACCACCAATTGCCTGGCACCGGTTGTCAAAGTCATCCACGAATCGCTGGGCATCAAACATGGTTCGATGACCACAATTCACTCCGTGACCAATACACAAACCATACTCGATGCACCACACAAGGATCTGCGGCGCTCACGCGCCTGCGGCTCAAGCCTTATTCCGACAACCACTGGATCAGCCACGGCGATTACGCATATATTCCCGGAGCTCAGCGGCAAGTTGAACGGCCATGCCGTGCGCGTGCCGCTGGCGAATGCATCCTTGACCGATTGTGTGTTTGAAGTGCTGACTGACACAACTGCCGAGGCAGTCAATCTGTTGTTACAGGCAGCTGCGCTCGGCCCGCTCAAAGGGATACTTGGTTATGAAGAGCGACCCCTGGTCTCCATCGATTATAAGACCGATCCGCGTTCAAGCATTATCGATGCGCTGTCGACCATGGTTGTCAACAAAACCCAGGTGAAAATTTATGCCTGGTACGACAATGAGTGGGGATATGCAAACCGCACCGTTGAGCTGACTGACAAAGTTGCAGGTTTTGTATGACGGTTTGGCAATGAATCAACAATACGCGATCATCACTGGCAATTACTGGGCGTTCACGTTGACTGATGGCGCACTGCGCATGATGGTGGTGTTGCACTTTAATGCGTTGGGTTACAGCCCCTTACAGATTGCCTTGCTGTTTGTGTTCTACGAGCTATTTGGCGTAATTACCAATCTGACAGGCGGCTGGCTCGGAGCGCGTATCGGTCTGAATCGTACAATGAATGCTGGATTGATGCTGCAGGTCATCGCCTTGTCGATGCTGCTGGTGCCTGCCACGATGCTCAGCGTTGGCTGGGTGATGGCCGCACAGGCACTGTCCGGTATCGCCAAAGACCTGAACAAAATGAGCGCAAAAAGCGCAATCAAACTGTTAGTGCCGGCCAACGCACAAGGCATTCTGTACCGATGGGTTGCCTTGCTGACCGGTTCTAAAAACGCATTAAAAGGTGCCGGATTTTTTCTCGGTGGCGCCCTGTTGACGGTACTGGGTTTTCAAGGTGCTGCTGCCAGTATGGCCATCAGCTTGTTGCTGGTCTGGCTGCTGAGCCTGATGCTGTTAAAAGCGGATCTGGGCAAAAGCAAAAGCAAACCCAAGTTTACTGAGTTGTTCTCCAAAAGTGCTGCCATCAACCGCCTGTCACTGGCGCGCATGCTGCTGTTTGGCGCACGGGATGTCTGGTTTGTAGTCGCACTGCCGGTGTTTTTATCACAAACGCTGGGCTGGGATGCCTGGCAGACTGGCGGGTTTCTGGCGGGGTGGATTATCGCCTACGGGTTTGTGCAGGCCATGGCGCCCAGGCTTCAGAACCTCGGCAACGGTAGCGGCCAGCACTACCCGGATGGGCGCTCAGCAATGCGCTGGGCTGGGCTGCTGACGGTTATACCTGCCACGATAGCCTTGCTGTTAGGGACTACGCTGCCTGCCGGCGCAGTGCTCATAGGCGGACTGATGATATTCGGGGTTGTGTTTGCCATGAACTCCGCACTGCACAGCTTTCTGATTGTCAGCTACGCGCGTGAAGATGGTGTTTCGCTGGATGTCGGCTTTTATTATATGGCCAATGCCATGGGACGCCTGATTGGCACATTGCTGTCAGGATGGTTGTTCCAGGCGGCTGGTCTTGCTGCCTGCTTGTGGGTATCGGCACTGTTTCTGCTGCTTACCAGTGTGGTGTCCATTGGATTGCCTCGACATCAGCAGACACGCTGAGGTTTAGCGCGGCCGCTGACAACGGCGGTCAAGTGCGGTCTGGGGCGGTCAGGGACGAAGCTCAAACACATTAAACCCATGCGCAGACGCCAACAGCCTTGATTCTTTAAAGTAAGACTCAGCCAGTTTCTGCAGCGGGATAAACTGGTTCACCACAAAAATGGCACGTGTGCTGCGGCGGCTTAACCGGGACGCACTCTTCAGAAATTTTTCCGTCATCGTATCACTGACCTGAAATCCCTGATGGAACGGTGGATTACACAAAATCAGATCAAAACGCTGGCGAATCTGGCTACCACAATCATCCACAACACATTGCACATTCATACCGGCTTCAGTGAAGTTACGCTTGGCCGCGTCTACGGCAGCCACATTGTTGTCTGTTGCCACACGCACGTCGATGGGGATGGCTTGTGTGGCGAGCATCAGATAACCCCAGCCACAGCCCAGATCCAGCACACTTTCCACGCCTTTCATGTATTGAATTACCGGCGGCAGACAACTCACCAGCAACTGGCTGCCTTTATCAACTTTCTCCCAACCAAACACACCAGGTTTTGAATAAAAGTTCAGCAATGGGTGGCTGATCTGCCGCAAGTCGGTATAGCCCGCAGTCGGCAGACGTTTGCTGTCAAGAATCGCAGCTGATGGCCTGCTGAACTGTGCAAGATAAGCGTTACCAAACTTGCGGGCTGTTACATCAGACTCATAGAGCTCAGCGGCCTGTTTAGTGATTGATTTGATACCATCAGTTTTTTCACCAATCACATACAGATTGCCGGCAGCAGTCAAATGCCTGAGCGCTTCATTGATGACATGGTGTGTGAGCATTTTTTCTTTGGAGATGCGATAGACAATCTGCTCGT
>JBFZEG010000127.1:0-8509 GCA_041306975.1 Gammaproteobacteria bacterium
GTGCCAGGCTTGATTGAAACAGCAAATGATCTGTTCCAGCTGCCGATTGCTGCCAACGCCTCGGGTGTCGTGGTACTGAGTGATGTCGCCGATGTGCGCCGGACCTTCAAAGACGCCGAACGCTATGCCTATGCCAATGGCGACCAGGCGATCTCGCTGGACGTGCAAAAACGTAAGGGCGCCAACCTGATTCAGGCGATGGATAACATTGACGTGATTGTGCGCGAAATGCGCACTCAGATTCCTCCGGGCGTCGAGATCACTTACCTGAACAATACTATTCCCTTGGTGATTGAGCAAAACT
Source organism: Gammaproteobacteria bacterium (assembly GCA_041306975.1). Taxonomy (GTDB): domain Bacteria; phylum Pseudomonadota; class Gammaproteobacteria; order Pseudomonadales; family Pseudohongiellaceae; genus Pseudohongiella. The sequence continues at coordinate 305 of JBFZEG010000127.1, forward strand.
CCAGTCTGCAGGGCAACATGCTCTCAGCGATGGCGCTGATCATGTTGGTGGTGGTGGCTGCGGTAGGCGTGCGCTCAGGCATTCTGGTGGCGATGGGTGTGCCCTTCTGTTTCTTCTTTGCCTTTATCATCATTTCGCTGCTGGGGTACACCTATAACTTTATGGTGATCTTCGGACTGCTGTTGGCGCTAGGCATGCTGATTGATGGTGCGATTGTGCTTGTGGAGTACGCCGACCGGAAAATGGCCGAAGGTTACAACCGCGCTGATGCCTACGAAGAAGCGGTAAATCGCATGTTCTGGCCTATCATTTCCTCAACGCTGACCACACTGGCAGCATTCCTGCCTTTGTTGTTCTGGCCAGGTGTTGCCGGCGAGTTTATGAGTTACCTGCCCACAACAGTGTTTGCCGTGTTAATCGGCTCACTGCTGTATGCATTGTTGTTTGCACCGCTGATTGGATCGTTTGTTGGCAGTCGCACAGCTCATAAGGGTATCGATATCTCTAAAAACGATGACACGCTGATCACCGAGTTCAAAGGCCCGATACGTGCCTACGTCGGCGTGCTGCGATTTGGCATACGCAATCCGGGTGTGGTTTTCCTGGGCGCGACCGGCGTACTGGTGAGCATTGTATTTGCCTACGTCATGCTGGGCCGCGGGTTTGAATTCTTTACCAGCGTTGACCCAAGTCAGACGCGTGTGCAGATTTTTGCGCGTGGCAACTATTCGCCGGAAGAGATCCGCGACATCGTTACCCAAGTCGAGGATCGCATTGAGGCGGTCGGCTACTATAAAAGCATCGTCACGCAATCGGGTGCCAGCCGCAGCATGGGCGGCGGTATGGGCGCTGCACCTGATCTGGTGGGTACAATTTTCCTTGAATTTACCGACCGCCGTGAGCGCGATGTCAATGGCTTTGACATTGAAAACATGTACCGGCAGGCGATAGCTGACCTGCCGGGTATTCGTGCGGAGATTTCCACACCTGAACAGGGCCCACCGGTCGGCAAGCAGTTGCAACTGGAGTTTTATGGCGAAGACCTGCGCACGTTGATATCGGAGGCGCGTCGGGTCAGAAATCATCTGGAAAGTGGCATGGAAGGACTGATTGACGTTGACGACACCACACCAGTGCCTGGCATTGAATGGGAAATCACCGTTGATCGCGCCCGGGCGGCCATGTCCGGCGCGAGCATGCAGGAGATTGGCACGGCCATACAACTGCTGACCAATGGCGTGCTGATGGGTGACTACCGTCCTGATGACAGCGAAGAAGAAGTCGAAATCCGTGTGCGTTATCCCGAAGAGTACCGAGGAATCGAGCAGATCGATGACATTCGCATCAATACACCCGGCGGACTGGTGCCCATCAGCAGCTTCATCACCCGTGAGCCATTGCCCGGCGTAAGCTCCATTCAGCGTGTTGATAGCGAACGCGTTGTGTATGTGCGCGCAAATCCGGCACCCGGCATCATCACTGACAACAAGGTGGGTGAACTGGAACAGTGGCTGCAGGTTAATCCGCTGGCACCGGGCGTCAACTACCGATTCCGGGGAGCCAACGAAGAGCAGGAAGAGTCCATGGCCTTCCTGAGCTTTGCCTTTGTGCTGGCATTGGCGTTGATGGCTGTTGTGCTGGTGACCCAGTTCAACAACTACTATCAGACACTGCTGATTCTGTCTGCGGTATTGCTGTCAACTACTGGCGTGTTGCTCGGTCTGTTAATCACCGGCCAGACCTTCAGCGTTATTCTGACTGGCGTGGGGGTGGTGGCGTTGGCGGGCATTATTGTGAACAACAACATTATTCTGATCGATACCTATAATGTGTTGCGCCAAAACCATCCTGACTGGAGCCTGACCGACGTGATTGTTCAGACTGGCGTGCAGCGTCTGCGCCCGGTGTTCCTGACAACGTTCACCACCGGATTCGGACTGCTGCCACTGGCACTGGGTATCTCCATTGATCTGGCCGGCGCGGAAATCGAATTTGGCGGACCGGTCGCATCGCAGTGGATGCAATTGGCCAATGCGGTCGTGTTCGGACTGGCCTTTGGCACGGTGCTGACCTTGATCGTGACACCCGCGTTGCTGGCATTACCACACCGACTGCGTGAGTACCGGCAGTCGTTTGTTTCTTTGTTCAGTCGTTCAAAGCCTGCATTCAACAAGTAAGAGTGTCAAAAAAAACGCCGCTGGAAGTCGAACATGAGTTCGCAATTCCAGCGGCGTTTTTCTCCTTAAAGGTCGCGCTTACGGTTGCGCTTACGGTTGCGCTAACGATAAGTTCGATTGGCTACCCACGCTTCGACCACCAGTAACATCATCACCAGCAGCACAATCCACCACCACAGTCGTTGTGGTTGCTCGATGTCGGCGATCAGCTGCGCGGTTCTGACTTGCTCCGACACCAAGGGTGTGGTTTCCGGGTTGATGATGGCATCGGTCAAGGCATCGATGTCCGCACGACGTGAACTGGCTGCCTCTGCTGCAATGTTTATCGCCAGCGTGGTCTGCGCCAGTGGTATAAACCCTGGCATACGCGCCCGATAAAACGCATTGTCCTGAGTCATTTGCACCAGAGTACCGTCAGGTTCCTGAAACTCCAGAGAGCTGTTATCCGCTGACATAAAACTGCTCAGATCGATCATGTCACCCACCAGATACGCGCGCTCGCGCTGCGGCGGTTGAATCAGATAGGTGAGCACTTCATGTACAAACGGCAGATACAAACCCTGCAGCGGAAAGTTACTCCAGGCCAGATCCAGGGATGAGCTGAGCAGCATGCTGCGCCCCTCACCTGCCTGAGCCTCCACCAGCATCGGAGACCCATTATCAAAGCGCATTAAGACATCAGAGTCAGAACCCGGCGCCGTCAGCCAGTACCCCTGAAAACGTGCTCCAAAGTCGACATTGAGTGCACGCAGCGCAGGGTGGCGGCGATCTATGTCCGCAATCAACTGGTAATCATTGGTAGCCAACTCTTCGGACGAGATCAGCGTGGCGGGCGTGATGCCTGCAAAACTGTCATTAAACTCGCTTGCTGTTACCCGATTGCCCGGCGCAAACAACAACGCGCCGCCTTCAGTCACAAAAGTCTGCAGTTCAGCAAGCAGGCGATTGTCTTGCAAAGAAGCATTTAACAGCACCACCGCATCATGTTCGCGAATCTGCGGCACCGTCAGTGCATCAGCCATCACTGAGGTGACGTCAAAGGGAGAGTTGTCCAGACCCTGCAACGCCAACACAAACCAGTGCGCTTCGTCGTCATACCAATCAGTTGAAGGATCGCCGTTAACCACCAGCACGCGCATACGTGGCAGCACATCCAATGAAAAATACCAGCGATTATCGAGGTCTACATCATCACCGGACAGCACCAGCTCACCCGTAAACGCGCCGGTGGCGTCCAGATTTAAGGGCAGATTGATCACTGCCTCGGAGCGTTCATTCAATTGCACCGGAATACTGCCGGCATTATTGGTAACAACGTCATCGCCCGCCTGAGTGCGCAGATTCAACGACAGATTACCGCGATCCAGAAACACATTGCCTGTGCTGCGCACTCTGGCAAGCACTTCATAATCAGTCTGATTCTCCAGCAGTTGCTGAGGCGAGCGTACATCGGTCAGGCTCAGGTTGCTGCTGCGCTCATCGCCCACATCAACAGGTAAAAAGCCGGTACCCGCTGCCAACATCCAGCCATTCTGATCTACTGACTGCCCATCACTGACCAGCGCATCGCTGTCGAGCCCCGACGCCTTGAAGTCTGAAATCATCACGATCTGGCGCCGCTGATGTTGTGACTCTGCCAGCATGTCGTCAGCCTGCTGCAAAACCGGATAAAAGCGCACACGATCGTAACCCGGCTCATCCAAGGCATTCACAAACGCCCGCAAGCCATCAATGTCGCTGCTCAACTCGCGGACCGTCAGTGTGCCATCAGCGAAGGTCAGCACCGCAGCTTCATCACCGGCATTAAGGCCATCCAGCACTTGCAGCGCCTGCGCTTTGGCGCGCTCAAAGCGCTCCCCGACACGCATACTCAACGAGGTATCCAGCAAAATGGCAACTGATCTGGGTTCAGCATCCATGAGCCGTGCCATGCCGCCCTGAAAAAGCAGTGGCCGGGCAAACGCCAGCACCAACAAGCAGATCAGCGCAGCGCGCAACAGCAACAACAGCCACTGCTGAATCTGCTGGAACAGGATCAGTTTTTTGGTGGTCTGTTTGACAAAACGCAAGGTTCCAAACATTACCTTGGGCGGGTTCTCGCGGCGAATCAGATGAATGGCGATGGGTATGGCGGCAGCCAACAGTCCCAATAAAAACAAAGGGGTAAGGAAACCCATTTATGAGCTCCTGGTCCGGCGGGACAAATACGAGGCCAGAGCCTTGTCCAATGGCTGCGAGGTATCAAGCAGGCAATAATCTACGCCGCTGCTCTGACATTTCTTTTTACAATCATCGAGATAACGCTGCAGATTTTCCAGATACGCGTTGCGGATCGCCTGAGGCGAAGTGATATGGGTTTCCGCGGTTTCCATGTCTACAAACTCAGTGGATTCATTAAAGTTGAAATACAACTCCTGATTATCCAGTACATGAAACACAATCACTTCATTGCCCTTGGCACGCAACTGCTGCAGAGTCTTGATAGTTGCCTGTTCATCTTCGAGCATGTCGCTGATCAGAATGACTAGACTTTTCTGATTCAGCGTCATTGCCAATTCGCTCAGCGGACGCACGCTGTTAGTCTGCCCACCGGCTTGCAATTCGTGCAGGCTGCGCAGAATGCGAATCAGGTGTACCTGGCGCGCTTTGGCAGGAATATAGTCTTTAATCTTGTCATCAAAGGTGATCAGGCCCACTGCGTCACGCTGGCGCATAATAAAATACGCCAGTGCAGAGGCCAGTGTGCGCCCATAATCCAGTTTACTCATAGACGCCGACGCGTACGCCATCGAAGCGCTGCTATCGAGCAGGATGTAACAACGTACGTTGGTTTCGTCCTCGTACTGCTTGATATACATCTTGTCCGAGCGGCCGTAGAGCTTCCAGTCCACATGGCGCATATCATCACCACGGATATAGTGGCGATAATCCGTGAACTCCACACTGAAACCCCGCTTGGGGCTTTTATGCAGACCGGCGATAAACCCTTCCACAATCACTCTGGCCCGCATCTCGAGATTATCGAGAGTGGCGAGCACGGAAGGATCTATAAAATTGGTGCTTTGCGTCATATTAAGCGCCTGGTGCGCGCACGGCATCCAGCACGCGGCGTATCAGTTCATCCGTGGTAATACGCTCGGCTTCAGCATGGAAATTAAGTTGCAAGCGGTGACGCAGTACAGACGGCGCCAATGCACGGATATCATTAAACGACACGTTGTAGCGTCCATGCAGCAGCGCCCTGACTTTGCCAGCGAGCACCAGATTCTGCGAGGCACGGATACCGGCACCCCAGGTTACCCAGTCTTTGACAAATTGCGGAGATGCCGGGCTTTGAGGTCGTGTTGCATGCACCAGATGCACGGCATATTGCACCACCGCCTGTGCGGCCGGCACCTGCCGCGCGATACGTTGGAAAGCCAGAATGTCTTCACCACTGAGCGGGTGGGATACGGTGCGATCCACCACACGGGTAGTACTGCTGACCACTTGCACTTCTTCCTCTTCGGTCAGATAACCCAGCTCCATCTTGAACATAAAGCGGTCAAGCTGGGCTTCCGGCAACGGATAGGTGCCTTCAAGCTCGATGGGGTTTTGTGTTGCCAGCACAAAAAACGGGCTGGCCATTTTGTGCGTGACACCGGCAGCGGTGACCTGTCGCTCTTCCATCGCCTCCAGCAGCGACGACTGGGTCTTGGGCGGTGTGCGGTTGATTTCGTCTGCCAGCAGGATATTGGTAAAAATCGGCCCTTTGACAAACACCAGTTTGCGCCGACCATCACTTTCTTCAACAATTTCAGAACCCACTACATCAGAGGGCATCAGATCCGGTGTGAACTGAATACGGCTGAAATTCAATTGCAAAATGTCAGCAACCGTTTTGATCAACAGCGTTTTTGCCAGACCCGGCACCCCTGTCACCAGACAATGACCGCCAGCAAACAGCGCAATCAGCAGCTCTTCAATGACCGAATCCTGACCCACAATAACTTTGCGGATTTCGTGCACCATTTGGTCACGACCCAACTGCATCTTTCTGACAAGCGCCAGATCGTCATGGTCTTCCAGACCGGCTACCGGGGTGTCATTAATGATGTTGGCGTCTGTCATATGTGTGTCCTGTAAATTTAATGTGTGTAAGCGTAAATCAGATAATTGATACCCAGACGATAGGCTTGGTTGGTCATTTCTGTCGGATACATTTCCAGAAACGTGTGTTCCCAGCCATCACCCATATCCGAGTTGAAGTTAGCCACCAGCATCACGCGCCCCATATCATCCAGAATGGCATGAACGGATGGCGGATAACGCGGATCGTTTAAAGTAACGTTGCCGTAGTCCCAGGTCACTGCGCGGCCCGGCACCTGCGGCACTTCATCGATGTCATAGAACATGCGGAAAATTTCGTGGTTCATGTCCAGCTTGACTAACTGTCGGTCAGGGAAGATTTTTGTTATCTCTATCAGGAAGTCCTGAAAATGGGCTTCCCCCCAGAAATCATCCAGCATGACAAATCCGCCGCGGTGCATGAACTCACGCAAGACTTCAACCTCGAGGGGATTAAAATCCGGGCCGGTGCGCATGCTGCCAATGGGTACACGTTTCATGGTCATGTATAAAAATGTGTGCTCGTACAGCTCGGGATCAGTGAGATCCATCCAGCGTGGACTGGTGGTGTCGGTATCGATGAAGGTATAACGCTGCACGCCGCGCATAAAGTTCTGCTCGGCGTCGGGGAAATCGGTATCCCACCAACCGCCCCGCCGCCCTCCGCGGCCTCCGGGGTAATTCTCGTAGCGACCGCGCACCCAGGTAAATTCCGGGCGGTTGACCTGCCCCGTCTGGGCTCTGTCTTGCGCCTGAGTCGCCAGACCGTCGCGCAAACTGCGGATATCAAAATCCTGCGGAAACGCCATACCGTCGCGCGGCCTGGACTGCGGCACAGGCACTGGTGGCAACGTGACATCCGGCACCCTGATCTCTCGTGGCGTGGGTGGCTGCAATGGGTCAACTTGTGCAAAAACAACCGCCGGCAATAGCGTCAAGGCCAGCATGATGCTGACTCTTATCTTTGCCTGTGGGCTGCCGCTGCACATGCTCATGGCTGGCTGATCACCTCTGACGACTGACTGCTGCGCTCAACGGCTCTGAGCAGAATGTCCTGCGCACGCTGATAGCCCGGTGCGGTTTCAAGAGCTCGCAGCACCGTCAGGCGTGCCTGATCCAGTTGTTGGTTATCGAGATAAGCACCCGCCAGATTAGTTCGCGCATCCACCGGATCGCTCTGATCAAGCATCACCAGGACTTCGAACTCCTGGACAGCAAGGCCGGTATCGCCTAATTGCTGCGCCAGTTGCGCGCCGCTGCGATGAATCTCCGGTTGGTAAGGATCCACCGCCAACGCACGACTCAAATAGTAATCCGCCTGCTCTGTATCGCCCGCAGCCAGCGCAGCCTCGGCAAGTTTTAAGGCTGAGGCATAATCATGCTGCTGGTTTTGCAGCATGATGGCTAACTGCTCCATCATCGCTTCGTTGTTGCCTTGCGCTTCATAAATTTGCGACAACACCAGTGAAGGGCTGGGGTAGCCGGAATAATCTGGCAAAATCCCCTGCGCCGTCTGCAGATGGAAAATGGCTTCGTCATAGGCAGCCTCACGGAACAGCACAATGCCCAACTGCAGATGGGCCTGGAAATCACGCGGCTGCTGTTCAACACGACCGCGCATGTGCTCCTTCAAAGACTGGTTGTTATACAGCTCTGCCAGCACCGCGCTGTTGTTTTCGCGTACACCATGGCCGTGTCCTGCTCCTTCGTCGTCGCTGTCCTCGACATGCACATACACATTGATCTGTTCCACACGCTGCTGAATCCAGTCGCGGAATCCATTGTCAAAACTCACCATGTCCATCTCAAACACATTGGCAAACATCTCACTTTCATCGCGGATGTGTGCGTATTCCAGAATCAGTTCGCGCAGCTTTTCAAAACCGTACTGTTCTGCAATGTACTCAACCACCAGGTACGA
>JBFZEG010000128.1:0-6727 GCA_041306975.1 Gammaproteobacteria bacterium
CTGGTGGCTTTTTCAACCTCATCCAGTTCGGCAACGCTGCCGGTCACCATCTCCGTTGCTGAAAAGAATCTCGGTATCAAGCCGGTAGTCGCCTCGACCGTGTTGCCGCTGGGTGCCACGATCAACATGGATGGCTCGGCCATATATGTCGGTGTAGTCTCGGTATTTGCCGCGCAGGCATTTGGTGTGGACCTGACCTTGGTGGATTACTTCATCATGGCCGGTGCGACCACGCTGGTCTCGATTGGCACCGCAGCGGTTCCGGGTGCGTCAGTATTCTTGATGGCAGGTGTCATGGCCACCATCGGCCTGAGCCCGGCGCAGATCGCACTGGTGGTAGGATTTGTGCTGCCATTTGATCGCCCGCTAGACATGCTGCGCACCTGCCTGAATGTCACCGGCGACCTCGCCGTTGCCACGGCGGTTGCCAAGTGGGAAAACGAGTTTGATGAGCAGGTGTTTAACAGCGGGCACGCATTTGTGCATCCAGACCACGCTGACTCAAAGAGCTGATCTTCAGAAGTTCCAGATCACCGTGATACCGGCACGCACGTCCTCGTCCAGAAAGTACAGCGGGGACTGCGTGCTGACACGCGTCAGCACCAGAAGCCGGTTTTTCATACCTTTGGTCCAGCACATCCTGATCCAGCACATCCTCTTGCCGCTTTTTACAGGGACTATTATTGTATTTTTAGAGTGTGTTTATAGTGCAATCAGAGACCCTGTCGATTGCTCAGCAGCGGAACACTCCAAACGTTTGTCGCCCATCCTCGATGGTTGATTCAGGTACAACGCGGTTACCACCCAGCCGGCCGCCTTCATTGCGCGCCAGACTGATCAGTTCGTCCTGCAGGCGTGCTGCGCCACGCTGGACAAAACCAATATTGTCCAGCGCATTAACATTGGCAGTGCCCACACGGGTGCAACTGGCAATATCCTGAGTGGTGGCCACGCGCACGCCCTGACCTTCCGGGGTGACCTGTACCCAGTTGCTGCTGCAGGCGCCTAGCGCCAGCGCGCCGACCATCAGCAAAGCCGTCAGCGGTTTGCGTCGAGTGGTGTTCGAATAAAATGCGGTGTGCAGTTTCAACATGATAATTTCTCTTGTCAGAGGGGTCATGGTGACCGGTTTGGTTGAAAAATGAGTCTGTTCAGACTTGGTGGGTATTATGCGTATTCGCGCTTGGTAATCAACCATCAAAGCAGGCAGCGTCCGTGTCAGATAGCGCGATTGTGCACAAGTTCACGTTACTACACTTTCACCCTCGTGCAGTACTTGTCTTTGCAAACAAGTCATGTCAGTAAGTGTGCTACCATCGCCCCCATTCACCCAGCAGCCTGGCCCCGCACGCGCTGAAAAATCAGCAGTTATGAGCCGTTAATAGTTAAAAAATTAAAAGAAGGAGCGATTTGTATGCAGGTAAACAACCCCGCACTGTCCGGCAAAAATGTGGTGGTTATCGGTGGAACATCCGGTATTGGTCTGGCAACCGCCATTGCGGCCAGCCAGCTTGGTGCCAAGGTATGGGCGGCCGGCCGCTCGCCAGCGCATATGGACAAAGCGGCAGCGGCCATTGCTGCAGCGGGCGTGCAGGTCACACTGGTGACACTGGATACCCATGATGAAGCCGGCATGAGCGAATTGTTCACATCCATTGGCACTATTGATCACCTGATCTCCGCAGCGACAGGCGGTACGCGCACACTCAAACCGTTTGTTGAACAGACTCAGGCGCAGTTTGAAGCGGCGTTTGGCAAACTCTGGGGCTACGCCAAAGTGGCGCGCACCGGTGCGCCTTTTGTCGCCAAAGACGGCTCCATCACCTTTGTCAGCGGCGCACCGGCGCGGCGCTTTAAACCCAATATGTCTGCACTGAGCGCGGTCGGCGGCGCCGTTGAAAACATGGTGCGCAGCCTAGCGGTTGAGCTTAGCCCGATCCGCGTCAACGTGGTCGCGCCCGGCATTATTGATACCGCGCTGTTTGACTGGATGGGTGCGGATAAAAATGACCGGGTTGCTGCCATGACCCAGGGCCAGTTGGTGCGCCGTATTGGCCGCCCAGAAGAGGTGGCCAGCGCCTTGATTTACCTGATGCTGAATGGTTACGCGACCGGTACTACCGTGGACGTTGACGGAGGCCAGTTACTGTCATGAGTGCTGCCGTCAATCCTCTCGAAAACTCTCTTGAAGAGCCTCTCGCAAACCTGGGAGCCAACAACATTATTCAGGCTGCCGCTGGCATAAGCCTTGAGCACGCCATCCGCCAGCGCCGTTCGGTGCGCGGTTACCTGCCGGATCGGGTGCCGGAGGCGGTGCTGCAGAACATTTTTGAACTGGCGCAGCTGGCGCCCTCTAACTGCAACGTGCAGCCCTGGAAGGTCTACGTTGCCAGCGGTGCGCTGCGCGATAGTCTGAGCACAGAAATGCAGCGACGTATTCGCGAAGGCGTGGCACCGAATCCTGACTATGACTACCGCGGTGATTTTCTGGGTGAGTATCGCACCCGCCAGGTCGAGTGCGCGGTGGCTCTTTATAACGAGATGGGCATCGAGCGTCATGACAAACCCGGCCGCGAACGCGCCATTTTGCGTAACTTTGAATTTTTCGACGCGCCGTACATGGCGTTTATCGGCATGGACAAAGCGTTTGGCACCACGGTGGCCATTGATGTGGGCATGTACGCGCAGAATCTGATGTTGTTACTGGTGGCACATGGACTGCATAGTTGCCCCATGGGTACCATGCGGAACTATCCTGATCTGGTGCGCGAGGCGTTTGACCTAGGAGAGGAAAATCGCATCCTCTTCGGTCTTGCATTTGGTTATGAAGACACTGCCGTCCCAGCCAACAAAACCCGCACCACCCGCGATCCGGTATCGACCAGCGTTCTGTTCAGGTGACGTATGAAAGCGAGAAAACCGGTAGTCCTTATTTATGACATCAACACCAAACTCGTTGATGCAGTGGCACACGTATTAAGTAGCAGTGGATTGTTGACCACCATCAACACCTACAATGAAGGCAATGCAACTGAAGTTCTAGAGCAATACAATCGCGGCTTTGGCCTGCTCACCAACAAACTCAGTTGTGTGATTACGGGCTGGAACAGCCACAAAAAGCCGCGCGACCAGTTTCTCTATCTGATGCGCGAGATGGAGAGCAAAAGTCCGCTGCGCCGCCCGACATCGGTGATTATCATCACCGAAGATCACCGCCCGGATCTGAAACAACGCGCGCTGGAAGCTGGTGTGGTGGCCTATCTGCATATCGATACCTTTAAAGACTACCTGCTGCCGTTGATGGTGGAACTGCTGGAGAAAAACAATCCAATTGAGCTCAATCAGCGCGCTCGCTTGTTGTTTGCCAAGGAACAATACGCCAACGAGAGTGAAGAGGTCTGATTCTTGTGTCCAGTATGGCCGCTGGCCAGCAATTCTGCCGGCCAGCAACCCTGCTTAGTTCGGCAATGCCAGCGCAATAATTTCCGCCGGGCCGTTACCACTGACTGCCATCACAATGTACTGCTTGCCGTTTTGTGTGTACGTCATCGGCAGACCGGTTTGTGACGCGGGCAGGGCAATCTCTGCCAGAATTTCGCCCGTAGTTTTATCGTGTGCGCGGAACACCGGATTGCCACCTTGGCCTTCACCGGCAAACAACAACGATTGGGTCACCAACAGTCCCGCACGTGTCGGGATGCCAGTACGGGGAATATCCACACCCTGCAGCAGCGGGTGATTGGCCACACGCTCCGGGGTATCGGCATTGGCCATGGTCCAGTCAATGTCACCGGTATTTAGATTCATGGCGGTAATGCGACCCCACGGCGGCATTATGATGGGAATACCATCCACGGTCGGTGTGCGCGCCGGGCCCTGAATCCAGTCCACGGTAGAAAACTCCGCACCAGGAACTAACGACAACACCGCGACTTCCGTGCGTGACGGGATGTACAACATGCCAGTGTCAGGATCGTAAGCGCCACCTTCCCAGTTGGAACCACCCAGCGTGCCGGGCAGGCTCAAGGTACCGGCAGTGCCATCAGCGGCAGTGGCCAGCGACGGCGGGGCAAAAAACTCACCCATACGATACGGCTTCACCGCTTCACGCGCCTTGGCCAGAATCTCCGGGGTAAAGTTCACCAGATCGGCATCACTGACGCCCTGACGGTCATAGGCAGCCGGCCGTGTTGGATGTGGCTGGGTCGGGGAGGTCCACTCACCGGGCACATCGGTTTGCGGTACCGCACGCTCCTTAATTTCCCAGATCGGCTCGCCGGTGGCGCGGTCCAGCACAAACGCAAACGCCTGTTTGGTCAGCTGCACCAGCACTTTTTTGCCATCGGGCAGATCCGCCAGAATCGGCGTAGACGGCGTGTCATAGTCCCAGATGTCATGGTGAATGTGCTGGAAGTGCCACTGGTACTCGCCGGTACGGTAATCCAGCGCCACAATCGAGGTGGTGAACAGGTTGCTGCCGGGGCGGTCGCCGCCGTAGCGGTCGCCAGTACCGGATTCCACCGGCAGGTAAATCAGCCCCAGTTCCGGATCGGCCGACATCGCTGTCCACACACCACCGTTGCCGGTGGTCAGCGCCGAATCATTCAGCCAGGTCTCGTAACCCTTGTCACCGGGGCCGGGAATATTGCGGTGAGTCCACAGCAGTTCACCGGTGCGCGCATCAAAAGCACGCACATCGCCCTTGATATTATCGGCATGCGGCGGACGCATACTCACCTGATGCGCCGCACCCACCACAATCACATCACCCACAATGGTTGGCGGAAAAGTCAGTGTCACATCCAGATCGTCACGCACCGGGCTCAAGCGCAGCCCCAGCGTCAGATCCAGAATGCCGCCATCGGCAAAACTCTCCACCGGCAAACCGGTATTGGCATCCAGTGCCGCCATAAAATAACCCGGTGTCACCACAAAAATGACTTTCTGCTCACCATCGGTCCAGTAGGCTACGCCTTTACCGGAGTTCTTGCGCGGAGAGCCTTCAAAACGCTCGCCTTCAATCGGACGCCACATCCACAGCGTCTGACCGGATTCCGCGTCAATCGCTACCACGTTACGCGTGGTACCGGCAGTGGCATACAACACACCGTCCACCATGATCGGCGAGGTGACATTCAAGCCTTCCGGACGCGGACCAAAGTTATCCGCCTTCCAGCGCCAGGCTATCTGCAGGTCTTTGACATTGCTGGCATTAATTTGCTCCAGCGGCGAATAACGGTTGGCATTCAGACCCCCATTGATGTTGGCCCACGGCAGATAATCCGGCCCGCCTGCGGCTTCACCCTGATTGATAGTAAAGTCCGCTAGCTGGGCAATTGTCAGGTTTTCCACAGACCCCGTGGTCCCCGCCAACTGCAACACATACGCCGTCAAATCCAGATACTGCGCCGGACTCAGCGACCCCGGCGTTTCTGCCGGCATAGTGCTCATGATTTCCTGATGCAGCTCATTGGCCGGTTTGCCCAGCCAGTTGGTGCTGATACGCATCTCAATATCCGCCTGCACATGGCAGCGCGCACATTCAGACTGGAACAGGGTCGCGCCACGCTCAGCCGAGGCATTCTGAGCCTGGGCACTGGTAAACGCCAAAAACGACAAAGACATGAACAGAAGCGCTCTGATCACGCGGTTTCTCCTTTGCAAATGGTGTAGATTGGGTGGCGTATTCTGAATTTTTTCTTATTGTGTGTGACGGCGTGCGACTGCGCACAGAGCGTCTGAATCCGTCCGGCGATAGTACCGCGTTGCCTGGCACTGTTAAAGCGCCGGTCTGCAACAGAACGTGTCTTGCAAGCGGCTGTCCACGCAGCTGTCCTCGCATTAGAATCTGATACGAGTTTTGATCCAAACCAGTTCAGGAGTCCTGTCAATGAACACACTATTGCGCAAACTCATGCGGATCATCACGGTGCCCAGCGTGGCGGTAGTGCTGCTCACCTGCAGCGTCAACCCCGTCACCGGCGACCGCGAACTGTCCATCATCTCCGAACGCCAAGAGATCGCCATCGGCGCCGAACAATACGTACCCTCCCAACAAAGCCAGGGCGGACAATTCAAGGTTGACCCCGAGCTCACCGCCTACGTCAACGAAGTTGGCCAACGCGTCGCGGCCTTAAGCCCCCGCAAACTGCCCTACGAATTTGTGGTACTCAACAACTCCGTCCCCAACGCCTGGGCCTTGCCCGGCGGCAAAATCGCCATCAACCGCGGCCTGTTGTACGAACTCAACACCGAAGCCGAACTCGCCGCCGTGCTCGGCCACGAAGTTGTCCACTCCGCCGCCCGCCACGGCGCACAATCCGTCGAACGCGGCATGCTCCTGCAAGGCGCACTGGTGGTCACCGCCGTTGCCCTGTCCGACAACGAATACGCCGGCGCCATCGTCGGCGGCGCACAGCTGGGCGCACAGCTGATTTCAACCCGCTACGGCCGCGACGCCGAACGCGAATCCGACCTCTACGGCACCCGCTACATGGCCCAGGCCGGCTACGACCCACAAGGCGCTGTTGGCCTACAGGAAGCCTTTGTCAGACTCTCCGAAGGCAACGCCCCCGGCTGGCTGGAAGGCCTGTTCTCCAGCCACCCCGCCTCACAAGAACGCGTACAGAACAACCAACAACTGGTCAACCAACTACGCGCCGAAGGTTTCACCGGCGGCGACATGGGCGCTGAGCGCTACCAACAACGCACCGCCAGCCTGATGGCC
>JBFZEG010000144.1:0-7007 GCA_041306975.1 Gammaproteobacteria bacterium
ACGCTCCGGCCGCGAACCAGCTTCTGACTTACCACTTAGCGGGGAATTGCATGTTTACCACCAGCATGACTATTAAAGATTTTGATGCGGATCTGTTTGCCGCCATGGAAAGCGAGCGTCAGCGTCAGGAAGAGCACATTGAGCTGATCGCCTCTGAAAACTACACCAGCCCGCGCGTGATGGAAGCGCAGGGTAGTGTGTTGACCAACAAATACGCCGAAGGTTATCCGGGCAAGCGTTATTACGGCGGGTGTGAATTTGTTGATGTGGTGGAAACACTGGCCATTGAGCGTGCCAAACAATTGTTTGGTGCGGACTACGCCAACGTGCAGCCTCATTCCGGCTCACAGGCCAATACTGCGGTGTTTTTTGCGCTGCTGAAGCCGGGCGACACTATATTGGGCATGAGTCTGGCGCATGGTGGTCACCTCACCCACGGTGCCAGCGTGAATTTTTCCGGCCGTATCTATAACGCTGTTCAGTACGGTATCAATGACCAGACCGGCGAGATCGACTACGCGGAAGTGGAGGCGCTGGCCGTTGAGCACAAACCCAAATTGATTGTCGCGGGTTTCTCGGCGTACTCGCGCATCATTGACTGGCAGAAATTTCGTGATATTGCTGACAAAGTCGGCGCTTACCTGCTGGTGGATATGGCGCATATTGCGGGTCTGGTTGCCGCCGGTGTCTATCCAAGTCCGGTGCAGATCGCTGACGTCACCACCAGCACGACGCACAAAACCCTGGGTGGCCCGCGTGGTGGCATTATTCTGGCCAAGGCGAATCCCGAGCTGGAGAAAAAACTGAACTTTGCGGTGTTCCCGGAAAGTCAGGGCGGCCCGCTGATGCACATTATTGCTGCCAAAGCCGTGTGTTTTAAAGAAGCCATGAGTGAAGAATTTAAAACCTATCAGCAGCAGGTGGTTAAAAACGCCCGCGTGATGGCGGAAGGTTTTATCAAGCGTGGTTATGAAGTGGTGTCTGGCGGTACCGATGACCACCTGTTCCTGCTCAGTCTGGTGAAACAGGAAATCACCGGTAAAGACGCCGATGCGGCATTGGGTCGCGCCTACATTACGGTGAACAAAAACGCAGTGCCTAACGATCCGCGTCCGCCGTTTGTAACCAGCGGCCTGCGTATCGGCTCACCGGCCGTGACCCGTCGTGGATTTAAAGAAGCCGAAGTCGCGCAGTTGACTGAGTGGATGTGTGACATTCTGGACGACATCAAAAACGAGTCGGTGATTGATGCGGTACGTGAAAAAGTCAAAGCGCTGTGTGCGCGCTTTCCTGTGTACAAAAGCGCGTAATTAAGCGCTTCCGAGACGCCTGACCATGCATTGTCCCTTTTGTGGCGCGCTGGATACCAAGGTGATTGACTCGCGGCTGGTCGCTGAAGGCGACCAGGTGCGTCGTCGTCGTGAATGTATCACCTGTGAAGAACGGTTCACGACCTACGAAACCGCCGAACTGGTGATGCCGCGCATCATCAAACAGAACGGTCATCGTGAACCTTTTGACGAGAACAAGTTGTATTCCGGCCTCAACAAAGCGCTGGAAAAACGTCCTGTGAGTGTGGAGGCAGTAGAATCGGCCGTTAACCGTATCAAGCATCACATCAGAGCCACCGGTGAGCGCGAAGTGCCGTCCGGGTTGGTGGGTGAGGCGGTGATGCGGGAGCTGCGGCAGCTCGATGAGGTGGCGTTTGTGCGCTTTGCATCGGTATATCGCAGTTTCAAAGATCTGAATGAATTCCGCGCCGAGATTGATCGTCTATCCAATGATGATCAGGTGCCTGTACCAAAAACTTCTGATCAGGGCTGATGTTGTAGACAATCCCTGATCATTCGACGTGGATCGTCAGTATTGACTGGCGAATCTTGCGGGCCTGCTGGAGTTATGTATCGTTGATCGCTGAACAAGCTATGCAGAGGGCGATGGCCCTCGCCCAGTCGGTATTGACGGCCGGCCCCAACCCCCGGGTTGGTTGCGTAATAGTGCGCGATGGCGAAATTGTGGGTGAAGGGTTTCACGCGCGCGCGGGTGATCCGCATGCGGAAGCCAATGCCTTGCGCCAGGCGGGCGAGCGCGCACGGGGTGCTACCGTGTATGTATCGCTGGAGCCCTGTTCTCACACCGGCCGCACACCTCCTTGTTCTGACGCCTTGATTCACGCCGGTGTTGCGCAAGTGATTTTTGCCGGCGCTGATCCCAATCCCAAAGTATCCGGCCGCGGTTTGACGCGGATGCGCGAGGCTGGCATTAAAGTCACCGGGCCGGTGCTGCCCGAACAGGCCGATGCCATCAATCCCGGATTTATCAAGCGCATGAAAACCGGTTTGCCGTGGGTGCGCTGCAAGATGGCGATGAGTCTGGATGGTCGAACTGCGATGGCTAGTGGTGAGAGCAAATGGATCACCGGGCCAGCGGCGCGCGCCGATGTGCAGCGTCTGCGTGCTACCAGTTGTGCGGTGCTGACGGGTGTGAATACCGTCCTGGTCGATAACCCTTCACTGAATGTCCGTCCGGAGCAACTGAACGATCCGCGTGCCCTGCACCTGGCCGGAAAACAGCCGCTACGCGTGGTGCTGGACTCCGCCTTGCGTACACCGATGGATGCACGCATTTTTGAATCACCGGGCGATGTACTGTTATTGTGCGCCTCCTCCGCTCTGGCCGATGATGCGCGTTATCAGCGCGCCGGGGTGCTGGTGCGCTCTATGCCCATGACCGATCGCGGCGAGGTAGACCTGCGCGCCACTCTCAGCATGCTGGCACTGGACTTTGATTGCAACGATGTGTTGCTCGAGGCTGGACCAACGTTGTCTGGCGCCATGATGCAGGCCGGTCTGGTCGATGAACTGGTCATCTACATGGGTGCCAAGTTGCTGGGCAATGATGCCATGCCCTTGTTCAAACTGGATGGATTGACACGTATGCAGGATCAGATCGGGCTAAAAATAATTGAGGTCGAACAGCTGGGCGATGATTGCCGTTTGATTGCTGTGCCAACGCGAGTATCTGGCACCGACCCATCATCCGCGCGGTCAGACGACCGTTAAAGGCAGGAGAGTTAAACACATGTTTACCGGCATTATCGAAGCATTGGGCCAGGTCAGCGAACTGAGTCTGCGCAGTAAAGAGTGGCGCCTGCGTGTCAGCTGCCCGGCGCTGGATTTTTCCGACGTCAAACTCGGTGACAGTATCGCGGTCAATGGTTGCTGCCTGACAGTCACAGAATTTGATCTGCAAGGATTCAGCGCAGACGTATCAAACGAGACTATCAGCCTGACAACATTTCGTTTTCTCAAGTCCGGATCGAAAGTGAATCTTGAGAAGGCACTGACACCGCGCACTCGCCTGGGCGGTCATCTGGTCAGCGGCCATGTGGATGGTGTTGGCGAGATAATCAGTCTGAGCGAGGATGGCGGCAGCTGGCGCATTGAGGTGCGGGTGCCGGATGATCTGGCCAAATACATCGCCCAGAAAGGCTCTGTGTGTATCGATGGCACCAGCCTGACAGTCAACGCTGTGTCGGGCGCTGTGTTCGGTGTTAACATCATTCCCCACACACAAAATGCCACGATAATTCATACCTATCGCGTCGGGCATCAGGTCAATATTGAAGTGGATCTGATCAGTCGTTATCTGGAACGGCTGATTCTTGGAGACAAAACCGCGCATCCGTCCTCGGGAGCGGGTCTTACACAGGCGTTTTTGGCTGAACATGGTTTTAATTAAGCGCATGGTTTTAATTGACAGAGAGCAGGTTAACAAGCACACGTTATGAAACTGAACACAATTGAAGAGCTGATTGATGATATCCGTCAGGGCAAAATGGTTATCCTCATGGATGACGAGGATCGCGAGAACGAAGGCGATCTGATTATTGCTGCCGAGCGCGTCAGCGCTGAAGATATCAATTTTATGGCCAAATACGCGCGGGGTCTGGTGTGTCTGACCCTGACGCGTCAGCGCTGTGAGCAGCTGGATCTCGGTTTGATGGTCAGCAAAAACAACACGCCGTACAACACCAACTTTACCGTGTCCATCGAAGCGGCCACCGGTGTGACCACTGGTATTTCAGCCGCTGATCGTGCGCGCACCATTCAGGTTGCGGTGGCGCGTGATGCACGCCCGGACGATATTGTGCAACCTGGTCATATATTCCCGATCATGGCGCAGCCCGGTGGCGTATTGCGCCGCGCCGGTCACACGGAAGCCGGTTGTGATCTGGCACGGCTTGCCGGCTATACGCCTGCAGCAGCCATTGTGGAGATCATGAACGAAGATGGCACCATGGCGCGTCGTCCTGATCTGGAAATATTTGCTGAAAAGCACGGTTTAAAAATCGGCACGATTGTGGATCTGATTCATTACAGGATCGCTAACGAACACACGGTTGTTAAAAAAAGCAGCAATGTGCTGACCACCGAATACGGCAGCTTTAACCTGCATACCTTTGAAGACACCATCTCCGGCGGTACACACCTGGCATTTGCCATGGGTGATATCAGCAAGGATGATCCGACACTGGTGCGCGTGCACATTGCCAGCACCTTGCGTGATATCTGCAATGTGATTGTGCCGGGCGGTACCAGTTGGTCATTCAGCCGCGCGCTGCAACGCATTGCTGCTGAAGGCAAAGGCGTTGCAGTGTTGCTCAGCGGTGATGATTATGATGAAGATATCAACGAGAGCATCGCCAGTGTGGTCGGGCACCGTAAAATCATTCCACGACGTCATCGTCATGCCGGTAGTGATATCACCATTGGTACCGGGTCGCAGATTCTGAGAGATCTGGGTGTTGGCAAGATGCGTCTGCTCAGCTACCCGGCTAAATTTAATGCCGTTAGTGGATTTGATCTTCAGGTTGTCGAGTTTGTTCAGTTCGACAATGCAGAGTAACACCGCAGACTAACACCGCAGAGTGACCAGCGTGGTTTTTACAGAATTGTGTTTTTGAAAAAGAGGAAAGCAGCATGAGCGGAATCCGCACAATCGAAGGGGATTTTCTCCCCGGTAACGGACGTTTTGTGATCGTGGCATCACGTTTCAACTGGTTTATTGTCGAGAAGCTGGTCGATGGTGCGGTGGATGCGCTGCGTCGTCACGGCGTAGCTGAAGACAACATCACTATAGTAATGGCACCTGGCGCCTATGAGCTGCCGGTGTTGGCCAAACGGGTACTGGCCAAACATTCATGCGACGCCATGATTGCGATTGGCGCGGTGATTCGTGGCGGTACTCCACACTTTGATTATGTTGCTGGCGAGTGTGTGAAAGGCCTGGCGCACGTCAGTCTGGAGAGCGGCATCCCGATCACATTTGGCGTCCTGACCGTGGATTCTATCGAGCAGGCCATCGAGCGCGCTGGCACTAAGGCGGGCAACAAAGGCGCGGAAGCTGCGCTGGGTGCGTTGGAAATGGTCAGCGTCATCAACAAGCTGGGAGCCTGACAGCGTGATTGATCTCGCAAGCGCCAAAGCTTTCTCCGAGTCTGCCGACAAAGGCAGCCGCGAACTCGATGGCGAAGGTAAAAAGAAAAAGCTCAGTGAGCGTCAGAAAGCCAGACGCATGCTGTTGCAGGCGCTGTATCAATGGGAAATGGCACGCGCGCCGGTCAACGACATTCTCGCTGAGTTTCTGGTTTATTATCAGGGCAAAATCGACAGAGATTTTTTCAGAGAAGTGTTTCCGCAAGTGGTGGCTAATGCTGCCAGCCTGGACGCCATGATGGCACACTGGCTGGACCGGGAGATGTCCGCGCTGGATCCGATTGAATTGTCACTGCTGCGTCTGGGTCTGTATGAATTGCAACAACGTATTGATGTGCCCTACAAAGTAGTGATCAACGAAGCGGTAGAACTGGCCAAAGTCTTTGGGGCGACAGACAGTCACAAGTACATCAACGGCGTGCTTGATCGCGCGTCAAAAACCTTGCGGGTACTGGAGCAAAGTGGCGCTGGGCGAATTTGAACTGATCAGGCGCTATTTTGCGTCGCCTGAGCTGGCCTTTGCGCATGCTGATGTGGTGGCTGGTGTGGGTGACGACGGAGCAATTCTGACCTTGCCGCCCGGCTTTCAGCTGGTGATGTCCATTGATACCCTGAACGAGACCATTCACTTTCCCGTCAACGCCGACCCCTTTGCGCTGGCACAACGTTGCCTGCTGGTAAATCTGAGTGATCTTGCGGCGATGGGCGCAGAGCCCGTGGCGTTCACCTTGGCCATCAGCCTGCCATCGGCAGATGAATCATGGTTGGCAGCGTTCAGTCGTGGGTTGGCAAAAATTGCACAGGCGTATCACTGTCCGTTGATTGGCGGGGATACTACACGCGGTCCATTGTCTATCACCATTCAGGTTCATGGCAAAGTACCAGCCGGCAATGCATTGCTGCGCTCGGGTGCGTCGGCAGGTGATGCGGTGTATGTCACGGGTGATCTGGGCGATGCCGCTGCTGCCTTATGGTGGTTGCTTGATGATGCCCGGCTGGATCGTTCTGCACTGGATTCCCGCAGCATTGATGCCCTGCAACAGGCGTTTTACCAGCCCCATGCGCGTATTGATGCCGGTATCGCGCTGCGTGGGCTGGCCTCAGCGGCGCTGGATATTTCTGACGGGTTGGCGTCTGATCTGCAACACATACTGGAGGCCAGCGCATGTTCTGCACTGGGTGCAGTGATTGAGGCCGATGCCCTGCCGTTGTCAAGCACGTTCCGACGTTGTATTCCGGTAACTGAGCAAGTGGCGCTGGCACTGTCAGGTGGCGATGACTATGAGTTATGCGTCACGGTGCCTGTTGCCAACGAAAACGCTGCGATCGCCGCATTAAAAGGTCTGGGCGTTCGCTTCACGCGTATAGGTTTCATCGATGAGGGTGAAGGGATTCGTATAAAAACATCATCAGGTCAGCAACATTCGTTGTCACTGAAAGGTTACAATCACTTTTCCGAATCAAGGCAGGGTTGAAGAATATGGCGGTCACGCCGGCATCAATATGGCG
>JBFZEG010000039.1:0-8140 GCA_041306975.1 Gammaproteobacteria bacterium
AGGTAGCAGGTGTTATTGTTACAACACTGCTGGATGTGGGTAAGCCTTCAGTATTCGTGCAGGCAGCGCGCTGGCGATGGCTGGGTGCTGTCTCGCTAGCTGGCTTTCGCCTCATCCCTTGGCTTACTGATCGTATGGCATTGCCGTTGCGACTGGCCGCACCCATGAACAAAATGAGTAGTGATGAAGACATGAGTCACTACTTTGCCAGAGATCCTTTACTTGGCGGTATGCGAATCCCTTCGCGCTTTTTCAGGACAATGCATTCGCTGAAACTGACTGCCATTAAAACGGGTTGCCCGTTATTGTTAGCTCACCCAGGCGCCGACGCGTGGACACCCACTGATTTAAGTCGCTCAACATACGAACTTGTTCAGGGTAGCAAGCAGTTCAGAGAGCTTACCAACGGCTCCCATCTGCCGCTTGAAAGTCCTGCCAAGCAGGAATTGTATAACGAGATCAGTTTATTTTTGGCTGCGGTAATTGATGGATGTGATTGAGAGGCTCAGCTCATCGCTCCTATCTAAATCACATCATCTCAATCGCCACCGCAACCGCTTCACCACCGCCAATACACAAACTGGCGATGCCCTTGGTTTTACCGAGCTTTTTCAGCGCATACATCAGCGTCACAATAATACGTGTGCCGGATGCCCCCACCGGGTGTCCGAGCGCACAGGCGCCGCCGTGGATATTCACTTTGCTGTGATCGAGCTGCAGCTCACGCATGGCCAGTATCGGTACCATGGCAAAGGCTTCATTGATTTCCCACAGGTCAACATCGGTCGTGGTCCAGCCGGCACGGGCCAATACTTTTTCAATCGCACCAATGGGCGCAATGGTGAATTCACTGGGGTGACGCGCGTGACTGGCCTGCGCGATGATACGTGCCATCGGCGTTAAGCCTTTTTCTTGTGCGGTGCTTTCGCGCATCAACACCACCGCGGCCGCACCGTCAGAGATTGACGATGAGTTAGCTGCGGTGACTGTGCCATCAGCCGAAAACGCCGGGCGCAATTGCGGGATTTTGTCGACGCTGGCTTTGCCGGGTTGTTCGTCGTGCAGAATGACGGTATCTGTTTTACCGGCTTTGACCGGCACCCCCACTGACTCGGCATCAAACCAGCCGTGTTTGATTGCATCCTGGGCACGGGTAAGTGAGGCGATGGCGTAGTCGTCCATGTCTTTGCGTGTCACGCCATGTTTGTCAGCTGTTTCCTGCGCAAAACTGCCCATCAGTCTGCCGGTGTAGGCATCTTCCAGGCCATCCATAAACATGTGGTCCTTGAGTTCGCCATGGCCAAGGCGCAGGCCGCCGCGGGCTTTGGGGATCAGATAGGGGGCTTGTGTCATGTTCTCGATGCCGCCCGCCAGCACGGTATCGGCGTGGCCGGCAAGAATCTGGTCGCAGCCCATCATCACGGTTTTCATGCCCGAGCCACACATCTTGTTGACGGTGGTGCAGGGCGTGGTGACGGGCAAGCCCGCTCCCAACGCCACCTGACGCGCCGGTGCCTGAGCAAGACCCGCAGGTAATACACACCCCATCAATACATCATCAATGACATGGTCTTGTTTATCGGGCTGTATGCCAGCGCGTTCCAGCGCGGCACGTGCGGCCAGCACACCCAGCGCCGGCGCGGTGACGCCATTAAAGACACCCTGAAATCCACCAATGGGTGTGCGTGCGCCGCCCAGAATAACAACTGAATTTTTGCTCATTTATTAAAACCATACCTGTAAAGTGTTCTGAAAGAGCGAGCTCTTTAGTGGTTGTTGCGCATCTGACGCAGACGTGTCCGACACTGCGTTTCGAATTCTTTTAACTCATGAAGGCTGAGCTGTATATCTTCCATCTGCTGGCGCAGCACCAGTTTGCGCGCTTCAACTGTGTCCAGCACATGGCGCAGCTGCGCCAGTTCGCCAGTGGCTGAGTCGTACAACTCAAACATTTCGCGGATTTCTTCCAGGGCAAAACCGAGGCGTTTGCCGCGCAAAATCAGTTTAAGACGCGTGTGATCGCGCTGACTGTACAGCCGGTTTCGGCCGTCGCGTTCAGGGTTCAGAAGACCTTCGCTTTCGTAAAAACGGATGGCGCGGGTGGTGATATCAAACTCTTTGGCCAGTTCAGAAATGGTGTAGAGTTTGTGGCCATGGTTGTCGCGCGGGTCCAGTGCATTGCTGCGCAGGAAGCTGTCGCTGAGTATCTGGCTTAAATCTGACATAGGATGGTCTTCAATGCAGGTGAGTCTTCGATTGACGTTGACGTTAACGTCAATATAATAATCCAGCATCGCACTCAGTTCAATTTTTGGTTTTGACGCTCATGGTGAGCCCGGGAGTTTATGTGTCTTCAGTTGTTTCCATTCGGCCTGATATAAGCCCGGTCCCCTCACACAGCGACTCCAGTGTTCAGCAGCAAACTGCGCAATACCCGCGGTTTGTTACCGCAGCCAGTCTGTTTGACGGCCACGATGCCGCCATCAATATCATGCGTCGTATGCTGCAGGCCTCGGGCGCGGAGGTGATTCATCTGGCGCACAACCGCTCTGTTCAGGAAGTGGTGGAAGCTGCCTTGCAGGAAGATGCGCAGGCGATTGCCATCAGCTCTTATCAGGGCGGGCATATCGAATACTTCAAATACATGGTGGACATGCTGCGCGAGCGTGGCGCCGGTCACATCCAGGTGTTTGGCGGCGGCGGCGGGGTCATTATCCCCAGTGAGTTAAAAGAATTACATGCCTATGGTGTCAGCCGGCTGTATTCGCCGGAAGACGGTCAGACCATGGGCTTGCAAGGCATGATTGACGACATCATGCAGCGTGTGGCAACCGGGTCGCGTGGTCCGCAAGTCAGAGCGGCAGAGGAGCTTGCCGGTGGTGATCGCCTGCAATTGTCGCGCTTGATCAGTGCGCTGGAAAATAATCGGGTGGACGAGGCGGGCAAAATGCAACTGCATAGCATGGCGCAAAAAGTCGCAGCGTCTGTGCCGGTGTTGGGTATTACCGGAACCGGGGGCGCGGGTAAATCATCGCTGACGGATGAGCTGATTCTGCGTTTCCGTCAGGACAGCGGTGATTCTCTGAAAATCGCCGTGTTGGCGATCGATCCGACACGGCGTCGCACCGGTGGTGCGTTGCTGGGCGACCGTGTGCGTATGAACGCGATTTATCATGCCTCGGTGTATATGCGGTCGATTGCAACCCGTCGTTCTGAAACCGAAGTGCCGGCCTACATGCGCGATATTATTGCGGCCGTGCGTGTGAGCGGCTTTGATCTGGTGATTGTGGAAACTCCGGGAATCGGACAAGGCGATGCCGGCATAGTGCCCTACGTGGATGCCTCGTTGTATGTGATGACTCCGGAGTTTGGTGCTGCCAGTCAGCTGGAAAAAATCGACATGCTGGATTACGCCGACGTTATTGCCATCAATAAATTTGATCGCAAAGGTGGCGAGGACGCGCTGCGCGATGTCAGCAAACAAGTGCAACGCAATCGCATGGCCTTTGATAAACCCACCGAGGCGATGCCTGTGTATGGCTCTATTGCTTCGCGCTTTAATGATGACGGGGTGACGGCCTTGTATCAGGGTTTGCTGCCCGTTCTGCGAGAGAAAGGTTTAATGGTTTTTGACGGTAAACTGGCGCGCGTCTCTACTCGCACATCAACACGACAATCCGCGATTGTGCCGCCGCAGCGTCAGCGGTATCTGGCAGAGATTGCGGAAAGCGTGCGCGCCTATCGCCGTCATGTCGAGCAGCAGGCAGTACTGGCGCGTGAGCTACAACAGTTGCACGGCGCCGCGCAGATGTTAAACAAAAACGGCCAGGCAACCGACAGTGTGCAGGCCTTGATCAAACAGCGCGAAGCCCTGCAGCACGGCGAGTGCAAAACGCTGTTGCAGCAATGGCCGCAGCTGCAAGCGGAATACGCCGCTGATGAATTGGTTACAGAAATTCGTGGCAAGCAACTGCGCACTGAATTGACGTGGACCAGCATGTCAGGAACACGTGTGCCCAAGGTGTCACTGCCGCGCTTTAATGATCATGGTGATGTGCTGCGTTACCTGATGCTGGAGAACGTGCCGGGTCGCTTCCCTTATACCGCGGGTGTTTTTCCCTTCAAGCGCGAAGGCGAAGATCCCACGCGTATGTTCGCCGGTGAGGGTGATGCATTCCGCACTAACCGTCGGTTTAAAGCGCTGTCAGAACATTCTGACGCCAAGCGTCTGTCAACGGCGTTTGATTCAGTAACCTTGTATGGTTTTGATCCGGATGAGCGTCCGGATATTTATGGCAAGGTCGGCAACTCCGGTGTGTCAATCGCCACGCTGGATGACATGAAAGCCTTGTACGATGGTTTTGATCTGTGCCACCCGTCCACCTCGGTGTCCATGACCATCAATGGACCAGCGCCAACTATTCTGGCGATGTTTTTGAATACGGCGATTGCCCAGCAGATGTCAGTGTTCCGTGCACAGCAGGATCGTGAACCGGATGCAGCTGAAGCATTGCAAATCAAGGCAAAAACCCTGGAATCGGTGCGCGGCACGGTGCAGGCCGACATCCTCAAAGAAGATCAGGGACAGAACACGTGTATCTTCTCCACCGAGTTCAGCTTAAAACTGATGGGTGATATCCAAGAATATTTTATTGCCAATAAAGTACGCAATTTTTATTCGGTATCGATTTCCGGTTACCACATTGCGGAAGCCGGCGCCAATCCCATTTCCCAGTTGGCCTTCACACTGTCCAATGGTTTTACCTTTGTGGAAGCCTGGCTGGCGCGGGGTATGAACATTGATGATTTTGCGCAGAACTTGTCGTTCTTTTTCTCCAACGGCATGGACCCTGAGTACACAGTACTGGGTCGTGTTGCGCGACGTATCTGGTCCACAACAATGCGTGAAAAATACGGCGCGAATGAGCGTAGCCAGAAACTCAAGTACCACATTCAAACCTCCGGGCGCTCTTTACACGCGCAGGAAATGTCCTTCAACGACATACGCACCACGCTGCAGGCATTGATCGCTATTTACGACAACTGCAACAGCCTGCATACCAATGCCTATGATGAAGCAGTGACCACCCCCACCGAAGAATCTGTGCGTCGCGCGATGGCCATCCAGTTGATCATCAACAAGGAATGGGGCCTGGCCAAAAACGAAAACCCCAATCAGGGCGCTTTTATCATTGATGAGTTGACCGATCTGCTGGAAGAAGCGGTGATGTTGGAGTTTGAAAAGATTGCCGAGCGCGGCGGGGTGTTGGGCGCCATGGAAACCGGTTATCAGCGTGGCCGCATTCAGGATGAGTCGATGTTCTACGAACATAAAAAACACGACGGGTCATTGCCTATTGTGGGCGTCAACACCTACCTCAATCCCAATGGCGAGGACAACACCGGCGAGTTCTCACTGGCGCTGGCGCGTTCCACCGATGAGGAAAAACAAAGCCAGATCCGCCGCCTGCGCGCTTTCCACCGACGTCACGAGTCTGCGTCGGAACTGGCTATTCAGCGCCTGAAACAGGCGGCCATCAACAACGACAATGTGTTTGAAGTGCTGATGGACGCAGTGCAAAGCTGTTCATTGGGACAGATCACCCATGCGTTTTTTGAGGTGGGCGGCCAGTATCGGCGTAATATGTGATGTTCGATCTTTGGTTAATTGCATACCTCGCCCTTGGTCTGCTTACCGGATTGCTGGCCGGCCTGTTTGGCATTGGTGGTGGCGCCGTCATGGTGCCAGTGCTCACCGTTATGTTTGCCGCTCAAGGCTTTGCGCCTGACTATGTTGTGCACCTCGCGCTCGGCACATCCATGGCGACGATTATTCCCACGTCGCTCTCCAGTCTGAACGCCCATCACAAACACGGCGCCGTCTTGTGGTCAGCAGTGCGTGGATTGGCACCGGGCATTTTACTGGGAACCTTTGCGGCGACATTTCTGGCGGCAATGTTATCGCCGCGTCCGCTGGCGATCTTTTTCTGCATTTTTATGAGTTATGTGGCGGCGCAGATGATTCTGAACCGTAAACCCAATCCCTCACGACAACTGCCCGGCGCCATCGGGCTGGCGTCAGTCGGTGCGGGTATTGGCAGTATCTCTGCGCTGGTTGCCATTGGTGGCGGCACCATGACAGTGCCATTTCTGACCTGGTGTAATGTGCGTCTGCAAACCGCGATTGGCACCTCGGCTGCGGTGGGTTTACCCATTGCCTTGGCGGGTGCGACGGGATATCTGATTAATGGCTGGGGCACGGCAGGGATGCCGGACAATACACTGGGATTTGTCTACTGGCCGGCGGTGTTGGCGATGGCTGCCGCCAGTTTGTTCTCCGCGCCCATGGGGGCAAAACTCGCGCATAAACTGCCGGTAGCCACCCTTAAAAAAATGTTCGCGGCGCTGATTATTGTGCTGGCGTTGCAGATGCTCAGAACGGTTATTGCTTGAAGGAGTTGACTCATGGCCAAGTGGCTCGCCAAAACTGAACCTTCAGAATGCAGCATTGATGATTTTGCACATCACCCGGATAAATCCATTGTCTGGGAAGGCGTTCGCAATTATCAGGCACGCAATTTTTTGCGCGACATGACAGCCGGTGATGAGATTTTTATCTATCACTCCAGCTGCAAACACATCGGCATTGCCGGCGTCGTCAGGGTTGTGCGTGAGGCGTATCCAGACCCTGCGCAGTTTGATCCTGCATCTGCGTATCATGACTCCAAAAGCCCGCCGGACAACCCGCGCTGGAGCGCGGTAGACATGGTCTTTGTCAGCAAGTTCGCCGACATCATCTCGCTGGATCAGCTAAAAACCATGCCTGAGCTGATGTCGCTGTCACTGGTGCAAAAAGGCAGTCGTCTGTCGGTGATGCCGGTCAGAGATGGCGAGTGGGAAGCTATTCTTGCCCGTATCTGAAAAAAATCTGCAATCAATCAATTTCTCTGCTATAAATATGTACAAATTACTTGTACATAAATAGGTTGCCTGAACAGGCCGCACAATGTAGGAGAAATTGTCAAAATGGAAACTGTCAGCGTCAGTGAGTTAAGAGCTAATCTCTTGATGTACATGGAAAAAGCAAATTCAGGGGAGCAAATTACCGTTACCAGTCATGGTCGTGTGCTGGCAACAATCTCTGCGCCTTTAAATCTAAAAGAACAGGCGCAGAAAAAATTACACGCCCTGGCTGAGACAGCAGAAGTGTATGACATTGTCAGTCCGGTCAATGCCACGTGGGAAGCAAATTCATGATTGTGCTGGATACCTGCGCAATCATTTGGGACGCGTTGCAACAAGACAAACTGACCAAGCGTGCTTTACAGGCCATAAACAAGGCCGATCATGAGAATTGTCTGATTGTCTCTGATATTTCCTTTTGGGAAATCGCGATGCTGGTAAAAAAGGGCCGGTTGAAGCTGGATACCCAGACTACCAGCTTCATCGCGCTGTACCTTCAGTTCAGAAACATTACGGTGGCGGCAATCTCCCCGGAGATTGCCGAGGTGTCAGTCGGATTTTCTGATGGAATTAAGCAGGATCCTGCTGACCGTATTATTGTTGCAACATCGCTTGTCCATCGCGCTTGTTTGGTCACGGCCGATTCAAATCTGCTCGCCGTTACGACAATTGAAACGTGTTGGTAACTCCCCAAAATTTCTGGGCCTGTAACCGCTCTCGCGATGTCAGGCCCAGTCAGTTTCAGAATTTTTTAATGCACCGGCACAGGTTTAAATCCCTTGCTGCGGTTACTGCTGCTCAGATAACGATCAATACCATAACCATCCGCACTGATGGCAGTCTTCTGGCCGCTGATCAGGTCCGCCAGTAACTGGCCTGAACCGCAGGACATGGTCCAGCCGAGTGTACCGTGTCCGGTATTCAGGAACAGGTTGGCCAGTTTTGTGGCACCCACCACCGGCGTGCCATCCGGGGTCATCGGGCGTAAACCTGTCCAGTAACTGGCGTTTTTAATGTCGCCAGCGCCGGGGAACAAATCATCCAGCACCATGCGCAAAGTGCCTTGCGGCCGCACGCGCAGTTTGGTGTCGAACCCAGCCAGTTCTGCCATGCCGCCCACACGGATACGGTCGTTAAAACGGGTGATGGCGATTTTGTAGGTTTCATCCATGATGGT
>JBFZEG010000155.1:0-2955 GCA_041306975.1 Gammaproteobacteria bacterium
CCCGGGCTGAGCAGACATTCAAATCCGCCAAACCAGCCCAGTGTGCGCAAGATGGCGCCCAGATTGCCGGGGTCCTGAACTTCGTACAAAAACACCGCCCGCGGCAGACGCGACAACTGCAGCAAGGCGCTGATGGGCACCCGCGCCACAATGCCCTGGGGTGACGGGGTGTCACTCAAGTGCTGCATAACTCGCTCAGAGACCACATGTTTGTGGAATCGGGTTTCGCGGTCGGCGTAGTCATCAGTGACATACAACTCACTGGCCTGCAGCGCTTTATTGTTGATGGCTGCTTTTTCCAGTTCCAGCACCAGATGTTCACCTTCCGCCAGAAAACACCCAAACTCCTCGCGGTACTTTTTTTGATGCAGCTTTTTAACGTCATCGATTTTCATGCGCTGCATCCGTGTCAACCCCGCAGCTTGCCGGGCGTTTCGGCCCGGTCTGCCAGCATGGCGATTGCCAGTGCCTCAGCGACTTTGATGCCATCGACACCTGCCGACAAGATACCACCGGCATAACCGGCACCTTCACCGGCGGGATACAGACCGCGCGTATTCAGGCTTTGCAGGTGCTGATTGTCGCGGGTGATGCGCAGCGGCGACGAGGTGCGCGATTCAATGCCAGTTAACACCGCATCGTCGCGGTCAAAGCCACGGATCTGCCGACCAAACACCGGCAGCGCTTCGCGGATGGCATCAATGGCGTAGGCGGGCAGCGCTGTCGCCAGGTCGCCCAGTTTTACTCCCGGTTTATAAGAAGGCTCGACATCGCCAAATTCGCTGGATGCTTGCGCGCGAATAAAGTCACCCACCAATTGTCCCGGCGCGCAGTAGTCACTGCCTCCCAACACATAGGCATGTGACTCCAGTGACTCCTGCAACGCCAACCCTGCTAACGGACCACCCGGGAAATCCTGTTCAGGGCTGATACCCACCACAATGCCGGCATTGGCATTGCGTTCATTACGCGAATACTGGCTCATCCCGTTGGTGACAACTCGCCCCGCTTCAGAGGTTGCGGCCACCACGGTGCCGCCCGGGCACATACAGAAGCTGTAAACCGCACGGCCATTTTTGGCGTGATGCACCAGTTTGTAATCTGCTGCCCCCAGCGCCGGGTGTCCCGCGTATTTACCCAGCCGGGCTTTATCAATCAAAGACTGCGGGTGTTCGATACGAAAGCCCAAGGCAAAGGGTTTGGCCTCCATAAACACACCACGTGCATGAAGTTGACGGAAGGTATCACGTGAACTGTGTCCCAGCGCCAGTACCACGTAGCGGCTTTGTATTTGCGAGCCGTCTGCCAGCGCGACACCTTCAATGCGGCCATCCTGAATCAGAAAGTCACTGACCCGGCTTTCAAATCGGACTTCGCCGCCCAACGCGCGGATTTCTTCCCGCATGGCAGACACCACACCGGTCAGGCGGAAGGTACCAATGTGCGGCTTGCTGACATAGAGGATCTCTTCGGGCGCACCCGCACGCACAAACTCCTGCATGACCTTGCGGCCGTAAAATTTCGGGTCTTTGATCTGGCTGTAGAGTTTGCCGTCTGAAAACAGTCCGGCGCCGCCTTCACCAAACTGCACATTGGACTCGTCGGTGAGCACATGCTTGCGCCACAACGCCCAGGTGTCCTTGGTACGTTGCCGCACCTCGCGGCCACGCTCCAGCACAATGGGCTTAAACCCCATCTGCGCCAGTGTCAATGCGGCAAACAATCCACAGGGCCCAAAGCCAATAATCACTGGCCGCTCGGTAAGGTCTTCCTGCGCTGATGCGACCGGGTAATAGCCCGTGTCTGGCGCCGGACGGATATGCGCGTCACCCGCCAGACGCGCCAGAATGGCCGGCTCGTGGCGGCAAGACACATCAATGATGTACACAAAGGTGATTTCGGTATTCTTCTTGCGCGCATCGTAGCTGCGCTTGAACACCGTAAAGTCGATCAGGTCCTGGTCGGCGATGCCGAGCCGGCGGGTGATCGCAGGGCGCAAGGCTTCGGGGGCATGGTCCAGCGGCAACGCCAGCTCAGTGATGCGAATCATGTGTGCAGATCCCGGCCGGTGTCTCCGGCAAAGGTTTTTGTCTGAAGGCGGTATGGTATGCTTTCGCCCTGTTAAAGTCACCCGCACCGTCACCCAAGCCCAGGACAAACCCCGACTATGGCCCGCTCCAAAAGCAGCAAACGTTGGCTGGATGAACACGTCAACGATCCGTATGTCAAACAAGCGCAAATTGACGGTTACCGATCGCGCGCCAGTTACAAAATCCTCGAGATTATTGAAAAAGACCGCCTGATTCAGCGCGGCATGCTGGTGCTGGATCTGGGATCAACGCCCGGTGGCTGGTCGCAGGTGATTGCGCCGCTGGTTGAACCCAAAGGCCGCGTGATTGCCTCGGACATCCTGCCCATGGATTCCATTGCTGATGTTGACTTTATTCAAGGCGATTTTACTGAGCAGGCCGTGTTTGACCAGATTCTGGAAAAACTTGGCGGCGCGCAGGCCGACCTGGTGATGTCGGACATGGCACCCAATATCAGCGGTGTGGATGCTGCCGACCAAGCATCGTCCATGTATCTGGTGGAACTGGCCCTGGATATGGCGCGCCAGGTGTTAAAACCCGGCGGCAATTTTGTCACCAAGGTATTCCACGGTGAAGGCTATGATGATTACGTGAAAGAAGTGCGTACCAGTTTTGATAAGGTCGTGATACGCAAACCTGATGCCTCCCGCGCCAGATCGCGTGAAGTGTATCTGGTAGGGCGTGGATTCAAGGGCTGAGCCATTCCACGCACTACCCGTCAGTCAGTACCCCACCGCCGCCCCGTCACCGGCACGCGAGTCTGCCGCGCCGTGGAACAAACCGGTTTCGCGGTCTATAAAAATCCCCATGGCCGAACCCTGATTGCCCCGCACGCTGGTGGTGTGCCCCATGGCTTCATACAAAC
>JBFZEG010000178.1:0-17690 GCA_041306975.1 Gammaproteobacteria bacterium
CCGAGACTGGTGATAATAATGGGGACCTTAAACTTCTCACACATCGCCATATCATGTTCGAGTCGGTCGTTGCTGCGATGCACAATCTGATTGATTGCGAAGGGAGCTGCTGGTTTGTCCGGATTGGCTTTGTCCCACGCTGCAAGCGTTTCAGTGATCTCTGCCAGCCAGTCTTCAAGTTGCTCTGCAGGTCGGGCATTTAATGCTGGCATCGATCCCACCACGCCATTAATACACTGAGCGATGACCAACTTCGGATTGCTAATGATAAACAGCGGAGAGCCGACAACGGGGAACGGTAGGTTTGCAAGAATTGGAGGCAAGCGAGACATAAATACTCCCATCAGTAATTTAGGTATTCAGCACAATCAAGTTGCTGAATTCTGTGTTTTTAAAATTTAAAATCCTTCCAGCACTAATTTGCCCAAGGTATGTTCTGATTTGAGAAGCTGATGTGCGGTCTCCAGATTCTCTGGACTAATCCTGCCAAGGTGTTGGCCTACCGTTGTTTTGATAATGCCCTTGTCAACCAGTCTGGCAACTTCGGTCAGCAGTTTGTGTTGCTGATCCATATCGCGGGTTTTAAACATAGCGCGCGTGAACATAAACTCCCAGTGCAGCGAGAGACTTTTTTGTTTCATCAGTTTGATGTCCAAAGGTTCGGCCGGATCGTCAATTAATGCCAGGCGCCCCTGCGGACGCAACATAGCAACCATATCTGCATAGTGCTCACCTGTCCGATTGATACCAGCCACATCAGTCACATCCGTCAGCCCTGTCGACTCCAGTTCTGCAGACAGTTTTTGTGAGTGATCCAGCACATGATGTGCGCCCAGTGACTTTACCCAGGCTTTGCTTTCCGCTCTTGAAGCAGTGGCTAAAACGGTGGCGGAGGTCAGCTGCCTTGCCAGTTGAACCAGCACAGATCCAACGCCGCCAGCAGCACCGACCACCAGCACAATACGATCCGATGCTGCAGACCCCAGCGGTACCTGCAAACGCTCAAAGAGCATTTCCCAGGCTGTGATTGCTGTTAATGGCAACGCGGCTGCCTGGGCATCGGACAGACTGGCTGGTGCCAGTGCTGCGATGCGCTCGTCCACACATTGAAATTCTGCGTTACAACCGGAGCGGGTAACGTCACCGGCATACCAGACGCGGTCACCAGCCTTGAAACGGCTTACCTCTGCGCCAACGGATTCAACAATCCCAACGGCATCCCAGCCCAATACTTTGGGTTGATCAGCCGGTGGTGTGATGCGCGCACGAATTTTGGTATCGACAGGATTCACTGCGATAGCGCTGACCCGCACGAGCAGATCATGTGGTTCGGGTGGCGGGATGGGTTTGTCAAAAATAAACAGCGGTCCCGTGGTGTATCCAATTGCTTTCATGACGACTCCGTACTGGTTTTCAGAGCCTGAGTATACTTCAGAAAACGGTGGGCGTCAGAGCACTGTTTTTCCAAAAAAAAGGCAGCCGTTGAGGCTGCCTTAACGTCGAATAACTGTGTAAAGACCTTCCAGGCGGGTTTACTTTGATGCAATTAACAGGTCACGGCTGCCCTGTATCGGTATTTGTCTTGGTTTCATGGCCTCGGGCACTTCCCGGCGCAATTCGATATGCAGCAATCCGTTTTCCAGATGTGCATTAACAACTTTGATATGGTCTGCCAGTTGAAATACCCGCTCAAAATTGCGCGCGGCGATGCCTTGGTGCAGGTATTGACGTTCTGCAGTGTCCGGAGATTTTTCAGCACGCACTTTCAGTGTCTGGTGCTCGGAATGCAAACTCAGTTCATCCTGGGTAAAACCGGCAACAGCCATGGTGATACGGTAATCATCCTGTCCCAGACGCTCAATATTGTAGGGTGGATAACTGGGCTGATTCTGTTCGCGCTGGGCGATGGAATCCAGCATCTGGCTCAAATGGTCAAAGCCAATGGTAGAGCGATACAGTGGGGCAAAGTCAAAATTTCTCATGATCGAATCCTCGTAGAGCAATTAGATTAAAAAAGGTTTTAGTGCCCATCAACATGATCGGGCAAATCGAACAAGCCTCAAAAGAGCACTTGTCCTAAAAGCGTTGATAAGGTCAAAAACAATAGTTTCAAGTTCAGCACAAAAAAAATCTTGAAATTTGTGACATTTTGTTGGCAGTTTAACAGCGGGTGATCTATATAAATTTTGCATCAGGACGATGCCAATTGCCTGCTGACGTTACACAGTTGTTAGCAAGCACGCTAGAGTCCTGCCATGGAAGGTAGGCGCCGGATCAACACTGCTTCCTGCTGGTCCGGTTTTTTTCCGGGGGCATTTAATGCCCCCGTTTTTTTTTGCCGTTCTATTTGGCGTAGGGTAATGGCATGATGAGGTCTACCTAATTTGCCTAAAGTGTGGACTGATTGATGATGACAAAAACAGTGTTAATAACAGGAGCTTCCTCAGGATTTGGAAAGGCGTGCGCACAGCGCTTTGCCCACACGGGCTATCGATTGATTTTGCTGGCTCGCCGCGCTGAAAGGTTAGAGCAACTTGCCTCGCAACTTGCTTCGCACTGTGAAGTCTGTGTGCTTGCAGTGGACGTCACCGATACCCACGCCTTGCAGCAATCATTGAACACTCTTACTGAGCCTTTTAACAAGGTAGACATTCTGATCAACAACGCCGGATTGGCCTTAGGTCTTTCGGCAGCCAATGAGGCCGAACTGTCAGACTGGCAAACCATGATTGCCACCAATGTCACTGCGTTGGTGACAATGACGCGATTTATCTTGCCGGGCATGGTTGCGCGAAATTCTGGTCACATTATCAACATCGGTTCTACCGCGGGTCACTGGCCCTACCCAGGCGGAAACGTCTATGGTGCCAGTAAAGCGTTTGTTCAGATGTTCAGCCGCGAACTGCGCGCTGACCTGTTAGGAAAAAAAATCAAAGTGAGCAATATTGATCCTGGAATGGCTGAGACTGAATTTTCACTGGTTCGCTTTAACCAAGCTCAAGATAAAGCAGATAAAGTATACGAAGGCACCACGCCACTGAGTGCTGTGGACATTGCGGACATTATCCACTGGGTGTGCAACACACCCGCGCATGTCAACATCAACACACTGGAAGTCATGCCATTGTGTCAGGCCTGGGGCCCGCTTAAAGTTGATCGCAGTATGGATTTCGCTGACTGACAGCTGATCGCAGGATTATTTGTTCTCAGCGTAATCCTTCGTTAATCACCACCACTACCGGGCCATCAGTTTTATTGTGGATCTGGTATGGCTGCCCCGCTGTACGCCATGCCCAATCGCCGGCAGCCTGTAACTCAGTGGTAATTCCGTCAGCTCGACTCACATGCAGTAAACCTTCAGTTACCTGCACAATGGCAACGGGATACCCATGGGTCAGATCGGCGGAGGATTCGCCCGCAGCTAATTCCAGCCTGAAGGAGCGAAACCAGGTATTTTCCAATTGTGGCTCCTGGCTCAGACCTATGACTGGAATGACTGCATGTTCATAGGGCGCCGCATAACTGGCCATGGCGATAATTCTGAATAACCCCGGCCCTTCATTGCTTACCCGGTGAGTATAGTGTTCGTCAACGTAGGTGGTAACACTCGACACCCTGCCATTCAAGGGACCTTCGCCGTTACTGATAAAGGTATACAGAATCGCAGAGTCATGAGTATGCGGTAAGGTGGTGTCTCCGGGGTTGATTTGCACGTCAAGCAGCCGTATGTCACCGTCCGTGTGCACGCTTCTGTGCCGCGGTTCCTGCAATATATTAACTGTGCGTATGCGGTCAAAACCGGCCTCGGTTATGTCTGTTGGTTCAGTCGGCTGAACCTGCGCGCTGAGCAATGCCGGAACAACAGCACCACACAGCAACAACATGGTGACAAGCACGAATCTCGAACGAGATGCTTTCATGAGAAATTTCCTTTTTTTATTATTTATTGATACACCCGCGCGGGTGGTTTGCTTTTTGAGAAGGCTACAGGATAATGCCATCAACTACCCGGCCACGGAAACAATTAAATGCATACGTCAGTTCGCTCTGTCTGTTATCTTTTTTTACTGTGTTTCGCAGGCTTTATCGTCAGCCCGACCTCCTCAGCCCAGTCAGCGTCGTACGATATTGATCAGATGTCGCGTGCGGCTGTGCAAGTCATTGTTGATAACGCAACCGGGTCTGGTACCTTGATTATTATTGACGGCACGCCCACAGTGTTTACCAACCGTCACGTGGTAGAGGGGTTCGATCAGGCTACTATTGCTGTATTGTCTGACCCGAATGCGCAAGCTCAGGCCATGTTTATTGCGGACCTGGTCGGGTTCTCCCGGGAATACGACTTCGCTGTCTACACCCTGACGTCCGATCTGCAAGGCAACTCGATCTCAGCAGATCAGTTGCGCGATGGTACTTTTGGTATACAGATCCCTGACATGGCCGTACAGGATATCAATAACAAAGACAGCGATGTCCGACGGGGCGACAGTGTTGGTATTTTTGGTTACCCCGGTATAGGTGATGATGAACTGGTGTACACCACCGGAATAATTTCCTCGGTGCAGTATGGTGAATATAAAGGCCAGCGTCTGCCCATGAGGTATAGAACCAATGCGGAAATGTCCCCCGGCAATAGCGGAGGGATGGCTTTGAACGCCCGCGGGGAGTTCATTGGGATACCTACCAGCGTTATCACTGAAAATGTGACCGGAGGGCGACTGGGCAGTCTGTTGGCAGTTCCTTTTGTGCTGGCCATTCTGGAGGACGAAGATGGGCTGGTTGCGTCGTGGGCAGGAGTTGATTCGTCTCTGGCAGACGCTGAACTGGATTTTTTGCAGGAACCCGGCTTTGGTTCTGTGACAGTTACCCCGGATGAATTGAGTGAGCCGTACTTCACAGAAATGACTTCCGGCGGCAGTGTTGATGTCACCTATCTTGGCGAGAACTGTGTCGGTTTTGCGGCAACCAACCCGGATTTCAGAATTCAGCTCAGTGAAGATATGACAAGTTTGAATATCCTGTTTTTTGCAGGCGATGAGAACTCGGATACCACTTTGATTGTTAATGCACCGGACGGTGAATGGCATTGCAATGATGACCTTGATCTGGACTCCCTTGACCCAGGCATGATGTTAGATATTGCACCAGCCGGGCAGTATGATGTCTGGGTCGGCAGTTACAACAGGAATGATTCTGTGTCAGGGGTGCTGGCCCTTATTGATGGCAGCGGATTTGATATGGCGGCACCACAGATAACTGGCCTTGGTGATGGACTCGACATTGCAGCATCTCCCTACTATGGTTCTGCTGAACTCAGCGCAGGTTTTACCCCAGATCCCCACACTGTGACGATCAGTGCAGGCGGTTCAGTTGATGTTAGTTCGGCGCAGTATGGCAACGAGTGCAACGGTTATGCTTCCAGCGCCCCAGACTATCAATTGAACTGGAGTGGAAACAGCTCGCACCTGCAAATTTATTTTGTAGCAGCCAGCATGGCCAGTATCACAGATGACGCGACGCTGATTATCAACAACCCGGATGGTGCATGGTTATGCAACGATGACTCAGAGACTTCCCTTAATCCCGGAGTCACTATCAGCAACCCGGGCGCTGGCCGCTACGATATCTGGGTGGGTTCCTACGCACAGGGCAAATTCATCAGCGGCGATTTAAACATTACTGAGTTGATGACTGTAATCCCTTGAATCAGAGAGTAACAATTATTTTGCTGATTACTCTCAGAGCTTTTTGAACCGCTAGTTCAGTATTGTCATCTTTGGCTAGTGCAACACCGAGGCGACGCTCCCCGTTCACCTCGGGCTTGCCAAACAGGCGCAGTTCTGTGTCAGGTTCAGTCAGCGCCTCGTGAAGATTTCCGTATTGCATGTCGCGCGAGGTGCCTGCCACCAACAGCACAGCAGAAGCAGATGGGCCTGTTTGCCTGATCACCGGTACCGGCAAGCCGAGTATGGCTCTGGCGTGCAGCGCAAACTCGGACAGGTTCTGCGATATCAGGGTTACCAGCCCGGTATCGTGCGGCCGTGGCGAGACTTCGCTGAAATAAACTGTATCTCCCTTAACAAATAACTCCACGCCAAATATCCCGCGACCGCCCAGTGATTCAGTGACAGCCGCTGCAATGCGCTGCGCCTCGGCTAACGCGGCTTCCGACATACGTTGCGGCTGCCATGATTCCCGATAGTCACCACGCTCCTGACGATGACCAATCGGAGCACAGAAACTGGTGCCGTGACTGTGGCGAACCGTTAACAGCGTGATTTCATAATCAAAATTGATAAACCCTTCCACAATCACTTTGCCTTTGCCGGTGCGGCCGCCAGACTGAGCGTAATCCCAGGCCAGAAGCACATCGGCGTCAGTTCTCACCGTGCTTTGACCTTTACCCGAGGAAGACATAATGGGTTTGACAACACAGGGAAGGCCGATCTGTTTTACAGCTTCCAGATACTGCTCGCGGGTTTCAGCAAATTGATAAGGTGAGGTCGCTAACCCGAGTTCTTCGGCCGCCAGACGGCGGATGCCTTCACGGTTCATGGTCAGGCGTGCTGCACGCGCGGTGGGAATTACCTGCCAGCCTTCGGACTCCAACGCCACCAGTTCGTCGGTGGCGATGGCCTCAATCTCAGGAATAATAAAAGCCGGTTGCTCACTCTCAATCAGCGCTCTGAGCGCAGCACCGTCAAGCATATTAATCACATGACGGCGATGTGCCAACTGCATGGCAGGCGCATTGTCATAACGATCAACCGCTATGACTTCGCAACCGAGGCGCATGAGTTCAATAACAACTTCTTTGCCAAGTTCACCACTGCCTAACAACATAATCCGGGTTGCGTGAGGTGATAAAGGTGTTCCGATTGAGCACATACAGGTTCCGATCTAATGGTGGAAAAAAGAGTGCTTCGACTCTAGCGGATTTAAAAGCAGGCAGCAAATCAACGTGGCTTGCAGGCGACCACCAGTACATTAAAACTGCTGCCATTCCATGGTTGCAAACAATCATAATCATGTTCGAGAAAGGTAGACTCAAAGCCGACGGCCGACAACCATGCGCTTAAATGACTGAATTCAAGTGCCGTCATTGCATGTTGGTCCTGCCAGATAACTTTCTTGACAGTGATACCCGACGCTTGCGCAGGCTCGCGAGTGATAGACAATTGCAGATCCATCGTGTCCCCCTCCCCCTGGTAACACCAGCCTGAGACAAAGGTTAGCAGGCTGCGTTCTGCAACCGCCTTTGAGGTGACAAAATGGCGACTGGTAATGCCTTTGATATCGACGGCGTTAAACACAAACACGCCCCCAGGTTGAAGTGCATCATAGACGCGTTTCAGTGTTTTTTTTAATGCTGAGACCGGGTGGCTGTAATGTAAGGAGTATAAAAAACAACTGATCAGGTCGTAGCGATCAGGCGTTTCAAACGCTGACATATCACTGAGGATAAAGGCCGCATCAGGGCAACGCTGTGCCGCTTGCGCCAGCATATCGGCACTGTTATCGAGACCGGTGGCAGTGAACCCCAGAGACTGCATGATTTGAATGTGCGCTCCGGTTCCACAGGCAAGATCAAGATACTGACGCCCGTCAGTTTGAGCAAAACACTCAAATACCCGACTGGCAAATGCACATTGCCCGGCATATTCAACGTCAGCGCAGAACAAATCGTAGTAGGCTGAAAGATTGGTGTAGAGATTGCCGTTATGAATCATGGCTGAGTTAAGACTGCGCACCTGAGAAGTGCCTAGTGTGCAGAGTCAGATCAACACAAGCAAGTCTGACTGACGATGCGAGCTATTGCAGAAGATGCTCGTAGCGTTGATCCGTCAGCATACGCATAAATGCTTCCAGAGCATCCATCTGGCGCCCGGACATGGGTATGCCGGCGTTGAGTTTTTCCATATCCCGATGGCCATCAATTTCAGGTTCACCCCAGTCTTTGCCGGTCTCAGGGTTAGTCTGACTGGTTCCACCGGTGGTGTTGAATTTGTTGTAGAACAGCAACACGGTTTTCAGCTCGTTAAAAATTCCGTTATGCATGTAAGGTGCAGTGACCGCGACATTGCGCAAACTCGGTACTCTGAATCGCCCCTGCTCCTTAAATCCCATATCTACAAAGTTAGAGCCTTTGCCATTGGCGCTACGCAGCGATGCATTCACCGGCAAGCCAATATTCTCGTACTGATAATTTGAGAACGTCTCACCCACGCTGTTAGGCAAACTGTTTAACTGGTGACAATGGCTGCAGTTGGCAAAGTCCTTTGAAAAAAACAGACCCATGCCAATCATTTCCTGAATAGTCGGTTGATACTCCCCGCGAAGGTACCGGTCATAACGTGAATCAAAGGGAGAGAAAAGATCAGTGCGTTGAAAGGCAGCCACTGCTGTTGAAAACGCATTGTTGATGGCATCAGGGGTTTCAAAAACATCAGCAGAAAACAGTTTAGAAAAGGCCTGTTGATAAAATTCCTTTTCAAGTAAACGCTGGGTCAATGTCGCCGCGTCTGGCAGCGCCATTTCTATTTTGCTGTACAGTGGTGACGTGGCCTGATGTTCGAAGGTGGTCGCTCTACCATCCCAAAAAAAACCCCCCGTAAACCTGCCCTCTTCCACTTCATGGAAAGTTGGAACAGAGTCTGCGTAGGTGAGGCTAGGAGCCTGTCGATCGCCTAATGACACACCATCAGCTCCCAGCGACGCTGCTGCGTTGACGCCATTGTCTCGGGTATCGGTAAACGCTCGCTCAGGGTTGTGACAGCTGGCACAGGATTGTGAGCGGCTAAAAGAGAGATCGGTATCAAAAAATAACTGCTGCCCCAGTTCAGCCAGACTGACATCCGATCGTGTACCTTCAGGTGTTTGAGCATGAAGACCACCGACCAGCAAGCCCAGCGTCAATGCGCTGCTGCTAAGGAAAAAAGTTATCGGCCGGTAGGGAAACGCCACGCTAGTTACCCGGATTTAGGTGATCGCTGCTTTGAGTGGTTCCAGTCATTTGTGCAAGAAGTTGGTCGCGCAGTTTCTTGGGATCCAATAACGCTTCCTGCTGGTACCGAGTTATTTCATCCTCAGTAAACGGCTGCAGATTGGATCCTT
The DNA here is from genome assembly GCA_041306975.1 of Gammaproteobacteria bacterium. Classification (GTDB taxonomy): domain Bacteria; phylum Pseudomonadota; class Gammaproteobacteria; order Pseudomonadales; family Pseudohongiellaceae; genus Pseudohongiella. The sequence continues at coordinate 9,115 of JBFZEG010000178.1, forward strand.
CAGGTGCAAAACGACTCAGTAGCAGGTTCAGAACATCGGTCAATTGTTGAGTGTCCATTGGAGCCTGAATTACACCCGGAACTCTGGCGATATAGGCGCGCCCTTCGGTAAATGCCGCAAAAAGCGGCATTTCTACACGCAGATCCGGAATATGGGGAGGCATTCCGGAACCGTCTTCGATGTGACAACCCCCACAGTGCAACAGATAGTTGTACTCAGACCCTTGAGCAAAGGCGTTTGCGGTACTCATCAATGACACCACACACAAGCCGGCCGCAACAGCCCTCTTAACGCATGCTGTTGCTGTCGCCATGACCAATTACCAACGCGAGTGTGCAGTGATAGGCGTGACTAGTGGAACCAAAACACCACAGAACACTATTGGATTTTGAGGGGAAATAAACAGGTTTATCTCCTTCACCTCGCGAGCATCCGCAGCTGCCACAACTGGTTTTGCCACAACAGTCGTTGTATGAAATCAGGTAATCTCGTCCGTCAGCTGGGTTATGACATGTACCGACCCAAGCCACTGTCGCAGTCTGCGAACCTGCAGGACATTGCGTCTTGGTGCCACCACAGCACGTACACAGCGTTCCGCTCATACCACAGTAGCGCCAGTATTCGCATTCCTGTGGATCGCCCATCTCGACGATATCAGCTACACCATTAACCTCAGAACGGGCTGTGATGCCCTGTGCATTCGCCTCTCGCAGGACGGGCAACAACGGGAACGCCCCCATACCGGCCATAAACATGCCCATTTTGCCCAAAAACGAACGGCGCGAAGTGTGCCCGGCCAGAAATCTGATAGCGCCGGTAGTTCTGGCATCCAGATCCTTTAACAGCTGTTGGATCAGTTGTTCTCTGTCGCTCATGCCTTTTCTCCTATAACTGCTTGTTGGCCAATCACCGGCTTTTTGCTGATAACTGCTTCTTCAAAAATATGTTCTTCTTTTACCAGGTAATCCTGGACAGATTCATAACCGCTCAGCATGGCGTTCACCAACGACTCCAGGTGTTCGCGGCTGTTGACCAGACCTTTAGAGCGCAGAACGCCCTTGTCGTCCAGCAACACGGCATAGGGCAGCTTGCCCACTTCAAACTTCATACCCAGATCCATAGACACCACGTAGGGATAGTCTTCAATTTTCATTCGCTTGATGTAGTCTTCATGTTTTGCGCTTTGCCCACCATCACTGCCAAAAACCAGTTCCAGCTTCTCACTTCTAGCCATACTAACCGCCATCGGCACCAGTTCTTTGCAGATTGGGCAGGTCGGCGAGACAAACATAATCAGCTTTGATTTTTTGGTGGGGCCGCCGATTGTCAGTGGCATACCTTTAATATCAACCAGCGCTAACTCTGGTGCTTTTTGTCCGACCTTAGGGCCAGCGTTTGTCATCAACGCACCCGCCGGAGCCAGACGGGTATGCAGAATACCGATCTGACGAGCCAGTGCGATCACAGCAAAAATGAGTACCAGCACCACCAGTGCCAGCAACATCACAATGGCAAACAAACTATCTCCCATGAGGGTAACTCCTATTTACTGAGACCAAAGTTTTTAAGCAGCGAATGATTTCTGACCAGCAGATCAACCATCAGGTAGGCCATCGCCAGCACAGCGGTAAACAACACTACAAAAACCAGGTCTGTTGTCGTCATTGCGCGTTCAATGACAGGCATTACCAATAGCAGAGATCCCGAAGCCAGTACTGCGTTACGGACCAATAACATCACTGACAGGGTTTGTGGTTTATCGCCACAACCACAATCAATCTCGCTGCGGCCGCGACTGATATTCACCGCCATCGCCAGCGCGTACACCACCAGCAAGGTCGCGGCAATCGACGCTGCAAAAGAACGGGTAAAGGGAATCAGTAACAAAACCACCAGACTCATTTCAATCCAGGGTAATGTTCTGGCGCTGATTCGCAGTAACGGGGCGGGAACAATCTGATAAGCCCCTAGTTGAGCTTCAAAGCGTTGGTTGTCTCCCAGTTTGTGCCGCGCAGCCATAAAAAACATCAGTGCCAGCGAGGTTGAGATGACCAGTGGCAGTAGAGGATCAATCATCATGTTCTCCCTTCAGGCATCAGCAGCATCAGAACAGATTCTGGATCAGGCCACCATCGACGTTGATGTCCCTGATCTTCCTGCCGGTATGTACATCGTGAACTTGCAGACCGGTGCTGGTCATCAACAGCAACATAGGATCTTCACCAGGGGTCACTTGCACTGAGCTGACGGTTTGGTCACCTTCCATCTTGATTCGATAACCGCGATTTTTTGTCACGGTGCTGAATGCCCATACTTCGGTACCAGGCTTTTCAAACATCTCCTGCCCACCGCCGTCGTGCATCACCGTCATCATCAGATTGGTTTCGGGGCTGAAGGCGAAGGGTTGGCGTCCGCTGATGCGCCAATTGTCGTCGTTCACCCGCTCCACACCGTTAACATCCGCAGTGCCGTTGGTTTCAGGGTTGATAGTCCAAGCCTCGGAAATCACTACGTCGCTGCCATTCAAGGTTGCCTCGTAAACAAGACCTTCAAGAGACACAAACATCCAACCCTCGGCGCTGGGCACCGCATAGTCGTAAACCGGATCTTCCATCACATCAAAGAATGCCGGGCTGCGCGATCGGCCAGTTTCTTCACCATTGGTTCCAAGCGTGATGTACTGAATAGTGCCGTCACCACAAGGCATCATAAAACCCCGGCCTAACGGATAAACAGCCGCGCAGCCGGGTGTTGCGATCTCGCTCACAAACTGATTGTTCCTGATATCGACCAGGCTGACGGACATTGCGGGTGTGATGTTCCAGATACCCAGGAAATTTTCATCGATGAGTCCTATCATCCCGCTGTGTCCAATGCCCGCGGGCAGCACGGGCAACGGAATTTCTCCAGTCGGAGTCGCAGACGCGATATCAAAAGTGATCACTATATTTTCAAGATCCCCATACACGTCACGCTTGTAAAAACTGCCGTAGGTATAGATTTTTCCGGCTGATACATGCGGGCTGATAGCAGGAGAAAATCGCGATAATGGCAGAGTACCCTTCACCTCACCGATTGCCACATCCACCAGATAGGCAGTATTACCGCCTCGTACTGACACCCAACTCTCCGTCGGTTCGCCGATAGAGGTCACGCTTCCGACAATGCTATCCCACTGCGCGTTAGCTGCCCCGCTGCTCAACAAGAGCCCCAGGACCAAGAGTTTGCGTTGCAACATCTGACACTCCATTTTTTTCAGGTTATCGTTATCAGGCACGGCAGGTTTGTGCACTTAAGAACTAACGATATCATTTGTAACATCAAGTGTCTTTGGATTCTGTAAGTTAAAATACGTAGCGAACAACAGCGTGCTGCCTGCTCCGATCTGCCAAGAAGATTTTGTCTGAACAGCCGCTTTACCTTTTGCCCTAACACAGCAAGAATGCGCGCACACTAACAAGGACAACAAACACATGCCTGAATTATCCCCTGATATCACTAGTTTGATCCCGATTCTGACTGCGCTGGCGATCTCTATTACCCTCCGTAACGTGATCGTTGGACTTTTTATAGGATTATTTGTTGGCGTGTTGCAGATAAACGGTCTTTACCCCTTTGCTGCTGCGGGTATCCTGGTCAAGGATCATCTGGTGCCTCAGGTAACCGACAGCTATAACGCTGGTGTACTGGTATTGCTGGGATTTATCGGCGGGTTTGTTGCACTGATGGAAGGATCTGGCGGCGGCGCTGCCTTTGCGCACAAAGTGACCCGCTACATCACCAATCGCATCAAGTTGCAGCTGTCCATCTGGACTGGCGGCGTGATGATCTTTTTTTCAGATCTGGGGACCCCGCTGATTGTTGGCCCGGCGTTTAGGCCGTTGGCAGATACCATGAGGCTTTCTCGCGCAAAACTTGCCTTCATTATTGACTCCACAGCCTCTCCGGTCGCAGTCCTTGTGCCTTTTATTGGCTGGGGGGTCTACATCATGAGTTTGCTGGAACAACAAGTACAGGCACTGCAAATCGATACCACCGATTTCGGAGCGCTGATTTCCGCACTGCCGTTCCAGTTTTATGCGTGGCTAGCGGTTTTTTCCATCCCGGTGATGGCAATGATGAAAGTTGATTTCGGACCGATGCGCAGGGCTGAGGTGCGTGCTCAAGAGGGCGAGGCCGTTACTGAGATCATTGACGAACCTCGCAGTGTTTTGAAGGAAGTGCCCAATGCGCGCGCTTCTTATGTGTGGCTGCCTTTGTTGGTCCTCGGCGCTGTACTGGCCTGGATGCTGGTGCCATTGGGTTTTCCATTTGGACGCGTGAGCGGTTCAGATTTCAGGGCAGGCCTGTCAACAGCATATATTGCGGCAGGTCTCAGCCTAGTAGCGCTGATGGCATACTATGGGTCACGAAAAATCATGGACAGTGTACGTCAGTATCTTGAAGGCGTTGGCCGTATGACACAAGTCGCCATCATGCTGCTGCTGGCATGGGCATTAGGTGATCTGCTGGCGGTGCTGGGCACTGATGTTTATGTTGCCCAGGTCGCTTCACAAACGATCAATCCTGTGTTTTTGCCGGCGATGATTTTTATGGTGTCCTGTCTAATTTCATTTGCCACCGGTTCGTCATGGGGCACCTACGCCATTATGATCCCGCTGTCGTTACCAGCCGCAGTTGCCGTGGGCGCGCCACTGGATGTGTGTATTGGTGCAATTCTGTCCGGCGGCTTATTTGGTGATCACTGCTCACCGATTTCAGAAACCACCATTCTTGCAGCAACCGGAGCAGGGTGCGATCAGTTTGAACACTTTCAGACCCAACTGCCCTACGCGCTCAGTAATGGAGTGCTCTGCATCGCAGGTTTTCTGGTGGCAGGAACGCTGTCGTCAGCCTGGGTACTGGGCGCGTTGATTGTTGCGCAAATGGTACTGTTTTTTGCGATCAGAAGGTCACAGAAGCATTAAAGACGCTTCTGCATGACGAACGCATCAATTATGTGCCTCTACTGTGCTGCTTGCCTGACTCTGAAAGCCAGCAGCACATTGCCCGCTTGTTGACTGAAGCGTTCATAACCAGAGCCAACAAAAATCATCCCGGCGCCAGCCGCAATTGAATGCGCGTCGATTGATCCGCCCCGCGCTTCAGTGCCGTTAATGGTTGCAAAGTAATCAGCCGTATCAAATTCAAACAAAATACGACCATCGGTGTTATCAAACACAAACAGACGACCGTCAATGTTGCCGGCGACCAGCGCGCCATCAATCACTAACGGCACTGCTGAAAAACCGTAACGCTGTGCGCAGCCTGCGACCCTGTCAGAGCGTCCATTTTCACAATCCGGTCTGGATCGATACTCCCAGTCAGGTTCGCCGTTACTGATGTTAAATGCATACATCCCGGAATGAATGACATCGTCTGGACGGTTGCCGCCATTGGGGTCACTGATGGGCAACAACACCTTGTTACCATCGACTGCAATACCCCAATGATTGCCGCCGAGTGCTCCGCCCTCGCCTACCCGTTGCTGCCAGACAACAGTGCCATCTTCAGGATTCAGTGCCCACAGATGACCGGACTTCTGGCCTGCCAGCAATCTGTCAGTACCATCGACAAGAGTCACCAAGGTCGCTGCACTACCAAAGTCCCAGTCTTTACGAATACTGTCTTGCGCTGCCGGGCAATTGGGTCCGGGATTGCGGCCGGAACAAGCCATGTTCCAGACATCGTCAGCAATGGCCTGGAATTGCCAGCGCACGTTGCCGCTGTCAATCTCCAGAGCAATAATGGCGTTGCTGGTATCCGTTGCAGGCAACGATGTGTTCTCGCCCGTAGTGACATACAACAATCGACGCTTTTCATCCAGACTCGGACTTGACCAGATGGGAGCACCGGAGGGACCGCGTAAACGCGCGCCCACGGAGTTTACGGCACCTGTATACGAGGCTGGCGGCATGGTGACATAAGTCCATAACAATTCGCCGTTTGTGACATCCAGTGCAATCACCGCGCCGCGTCCGTCACAACACTCGTGTTCAGGATCGGCACCGCGTGCCACACCCGAAGCCGACACCGGTACATAAATCCGGTCTTCAAAGTGTACAGGGGCCCCCGTGAGACGTGTTGCAACGCCCTGATCAACCTCACCGGACACTTGCCATAACAACTCGCCAGACTCAGGATCCAAGGCATGCAGCCTGGCTTGTTCATCTGTCACGATCAGATATCGCTGTCCATCTTCCTGTGCATCTGAAATGGAGGCCGGCGCCCTCAATGCAGCACCCGCGTCATATGACCATTTAACGCAGCCACTCACGGTGTCCAGTGCCAGCACATAACCGGTCGACGCAGCCGGATAAAACAAGGTGTTATCACTAATGACGGGTGATGATCGTAGTCCTGACACGTTGGGAAAACCCATGGCCCACGCCAGTTCGAGATTTTCAACGCCAGCTTTGTCGAGCCCTGCCTGCGCCGCGCTCAAATTACGCGTAAAAGCGCGATCAACACCCGCCCCCGTAAAGTCAATATTCTGTAATGACACCGCACGCCGTTCATCGCTGCACAGGTTACTGGTAATCCAGCGATCATCCGGGCGGGTAGCCGCCAGATACTCAATCACATCCGCCCGCTGTTCTTCGCTGAGTGCACTGGCCTGAGCCGACATCAGTCCCTCGGTAAGCGTGTAGTTTAATGCCTCGGCCGTCATGTTCTGCAAGGTGCGCAAACTGGCGGCGCGGGCATCACCGCCGGCATGGCATGCTGCGCAGTAGGTCTGATAAACCAGTTCACCCGGATGCGCAGTTTGCTCAGTTTGTGTTGATGCTGGAGAGTTTACAGAGGAAGAAGTCTGAGCCATCACTGAAGACCAAAACAGCAGGCCAACGACACTCGCGGTTAATCGTGCGGGGACTCGCGAAAAAATACGCATCGGATATCTCATGATCTTATGGTTATTGCCGCAGTAAATCAGAAAATCAAAGCATTGGCCAGATGTTGGCTGGCTATCCAAGCCCTCAGATCAGCCTGTATAGTCTTGTTTTTACACCCACGGAGACAACACACATGAACGTTCCGGGCACTAACCCTGACCGCATTTTATTAACCGTGAAAGACGGGATCGCAGATGTCCGGTTGACACGAGAGGACAAACGTAACGCATTGGACAGCGAGATGTTCAGCTCAATCGCAGCGATGGGTGAGCACATCAGCACGCTGGACAATGTGCGGGTAGTAGTTTTATCCGGTAACGGTGCGTCGTTTTGCGCCGGTCTGGACTTTGCTTCTTTCCATGCCATGGCGGCTGGTGGCTCAGCCACCGGGTTCAAGAAAGATGGGCAATTTAACGCTGGCTCGATCAGTGATGATGGCCTAACGCATCTTGCACAAAAAATCTGCTGGATCTGGCAACAGATTCCTGTACCGGTGATTGCAGCGATTCATGGTCATGCCTTGGGCGGTGGTATTCAATTGGCGCTGGGCAGTGATATTCGTTTTGTACATCCGGACACACACCTGTCTGTGCGCGAGATTTACTGGGGTATCATCCCCGATATGACTGGTACTCTGACCCTGTCGCGACTGGTGCGCCCGGATATCGCCAAAGAACTGGTGTTCACCGGAAAAATTATCGATGGTCGCGAAGCTTTCGCGATAGGCCTGGCAACGCATCTCTCGGATGAGCCATACATGGCTGCTATGGCAGTGGCTGCCGAGATCGCCAGTCGCAATCCACATGCAGTGCGTGCGGCTAAACACCTGTTGAACTTGCAGGCCAATGCTGGTGCTGCAGAGCAATTTGCCGCTGAAAGGCAGCAGATTTTTGCCTTGATGGGATCACCCAACCAGAAAGAAGCCGTAGCGGCGCATTTCGAAAAACGCGCCGCCGTCTTTATTGATCCAGTTCAGGCTTAGGAGCCCAATCGATAACGCAGTTTGATGACCAGTGTATCCACCACTGGCTCTGACCAGGCTTCAGTCAACAGCCCTGTGTAGTCATCAAAGGTATTGCCGGGTAGATTGCCCCCGCGCGTATAGACGATAAACAAGTCTGACAGCGGGGCAATTTCCCAGCGGTAACGTGCCTGGAAAGACATGCGGCTGATGGTGAAATTGTCACTGGTCAGATTGGGTTTGGCGACTTCGCGCAGCGGTTCTATTCTGTTAGGATTAACCTGCAAGAACTTGTTTTCATAAGCCTTTAGGCCGGTCCATTGCATACCAAAGCGCAGTTGTTGTCTGGCATTGATAAAATAGTCCAGCGTGAATTTTGGGGACCACTGTGTCGCCTCAAAACTGGTGTAACGGCCATTGCCACGGTACACAAGCAGGCCATCACGCTCGGCATAGGACATTTCCGCACTCAGAGAAAAATTGTCAACTGGTCGGTAATTGATGCCCGCTGTTGATGTTAACCACTTCTCACCCAGATCTTCTGTGTTGGCATCCACACCAAAGGTATAACGAATAACTTTGGACGGATCTGTTTCCCAGTTAGCGACAAACTGCCAACGGCCGGGCACATGATAATCGCCGCTGCCTCTGCCAAGTCTGTCGTCAACACGGCGGTGGTAATA
>JBFZEG010000188.1:0-3516 GCA_041306975.1 Gammaproteobacteria bacterium
GCAGGTCTGGGCGTGCTGTAAAACTGATGCCAAAAATTTGATTAGCTGCGTAGAACACGCCTTTGGTTAATACATTATTGAGTTCAAAATACGGGCGCACTTCCGCGTCATCAAAGGCATAGCGCTCACGCCGCACCTTTTCAGCATAAAACGACCAGTCCCAGGCCGCCATTTCGAAGGGTTCAGCTTCAGTGTTGTTGATCAGCTGCTGAATATCCGCGGCTTCACGCTGTGCATTGACGACGGCGACCGGGGCAATGTCTGCCAGCATGGTATTCACCGCTTCTTTATTGCCCGCGGTGGTCAGTTCAAGACTGAAGTCCGCATGTGTATCGTAACCCAGCAGTTGTGCGCGTTCAGCGCGCAGGCGGGCTGTATCTGCAACCAATGCACGGGTATCGTATTCATTGCCACGGGTGCCACGCGCCAGAGAGATGTTGTGAATGCGCTCTCGCAAAGCGCGATTTTCCAGAGAGCTGAGAATGGGCTGTCCGCTGGTGTTTAACAGCGCCAGCAGATATTTGCCTTCCTGGCCGTTTGCGCTGGCACGGTTTGCAGCCGCTTGTATCTGTGCGGGCGTCAGGCCGGCCAGTTCTTCGGCGCTATCAACCAGCACGGCAGAGTCATTCACTTCAGCCAACACATGTTGATTAAACAGCGTGCCCATGCGCGCCAGTTCGCCATTGATTTCGCGCAGACGGTCTTTTTCAGTCACCGACAGTAAGGCTCCCGAGCGCACAAAATTGGTGTGGTAGCGCTCGAGCAGACGCAGTGATTCAGGGTCAAGTCCGAGCTCGCTGCGCTGTTGATAAACATGATTGATGCGTGCAAACAGGTCAGCATTCAGACTGATCGCATCGCCATGGGCGGCTAACAGGGGTGAAAATTCGCGTTGCACTGCCTGCAGTGTCGGGTTGGTGTGGGTGCCGGTGATATTGCTGAACACGCGTTGTACGCGCCGCAGATCGTCGCCGGTGCGCTCCAGTGCAATGATGGTGTTTTCAAAGTTGGCGGTTTCAGTGTTGCTGATAATGGCGTTGACTTCAGCCATTTCCAGGTCCATGCCGCGCTGTAATGCCGGCGCAAAGTGTTCATCACGAATCTGGTCAAACGCTGGCAAACCAAACGCCAACGTGCTTTGTGCAAACAGTGGATTACTCATAGTGTCCTGTTCTGCTGAACGAGCGTCTTGAGAAGGAGTGTCCTGATTTGCTGAAGGGGCGTCCTGATTTGCTGACTCTTGTGAACAGGCACCCAGTACCGCGGAAAGCCCCAGTACGGGGATAAGAATTTTATATTTCACATCTGACTCCTGATGGTTAACTCATGTTTAAAACGATCAGTCGGCGTCCTGCATCAAGCGCTTGATGACGGGGGAGACCAATAACATCACCAGCGCAATTGCCATGGCGACATAACCGACATTGGTGTAGACCTCTATATACGTTGCTTTGGCGGCTGCTGTATCCGTTAGCTGACCACCAATGGTGTCGGCGCCGGTGCCTGCGGCGATGATGCCGGCGAGATAGTTGGACAGACCACTGTACAGGAACCACGCGCCCATGGTCATGCCCACTGCGCGTGCGGGTGCAAGTTTAGTGACCGCAGATAAACCTACGGGTGACAGCATCAGCTCGCCAATGGTGTGTATCCAGTAGATCAGGAAAATGAAATACACCGCAGTCATGCCCGCGGCCCCGGATACTCTCATACCGCCAACCAGCGCCAGAAAACCCAGTCCCGCCATAAACACACCCAGCGCAAATTTCACCGGTGTCGATGGATTCAAACCGCGGCGTGCAAGAATGACCCAGCACCAGGCCAGCAAGGGCGCAAAAATCACAATAAAGGCGGCGTTTAACGACTGAAACACCGGAGCCGGCACTGAAAAGCCGAACAGAGTGCGATCGACCAGCCGGTCAGTAAACAAATTCAGCGAAGACCCGCCTTGTTCAAACAAGGCCCAGAACGGAATCTGCGCCAGAATAAAGTACAGCGCGGCGAGCATGCGATTGCGCTCAATGCCCTGCAGGGCAATAAACGTATAGCCCAGCAGCACCACCAGAATGATGACGCCCAGCATGCCCACATAACCCTGATGCACCAGATGTGCGTTCATCACCAGCAGCATGGACACCGCGATAATGCCCAGCCCGGTGAGATAACACAGATTTTCCACGGTCAGCGGGCCTAACACTTTTTCCTGCAGTTTGAGCGGATCGGGCGGTTCACCGCGGCCTTCCAGCCAGCTCTGATAGCGCAGGAAAATCACCAGCCCCGCAAGCATGCCGATGCCGGCCAGGCCAAAACCGTATTTCCAGCCATACACAATGCCCAGATAGCCGCAAAAAATCGACGCCAGGAACGACCCCAGATTGATGCCCATATAAAAAATGGTAAATCCTGAGTCGCGGCGGGTATCCCCGAATCCGTAAAGATCACCCACCATGGTAGAGATATTGGCCTTCAGGAAACCGACCCCGGTGATGATCAGCGCCAGCGACAGATACAGGATGTTCAAATACAGCGACTGGGTTTCGGTGCGCAGGGTGTATTCAGAAACATTGATGGTGGCAGGCAGGCCCACCGCTGCAGGCTCCGCCACCAGCATGGCGGAACCGCCGTCGTTAAAAGCAATCCGTGACGACGGTTGTTCTGGCTGGTCCAGCGCAATCACGATCTGGTTGGCATCTCCGCCGCGCCCGTCCAGTGTCAACTGATACTCAGCACCATTAAAGCTCATGATTTGCCGCGAGCCGCTGCCTTCAAAGGCCATGCCCAGATGGCCCAGCACCAGCAGAATGGCACCAAAGGTCACCGCTTTGCGCGATCCCAGATAACGGTCGGCAAGTACACCGCCGATAATGGTCATCACATACACCAGCGCGGTATACGCGCCATACAACACCGTCGAGCGTTCATCGGAAAACAGGAAGTGTTGCGTGAGGTACAGAATCAGCAGCCCACGCATACCGTAGTAGGAGAAGCGTTCCCACATTTCTGTCAGGAACAGGATCACCAGGCCGCGGGGATGGCCAAACAGGGTGTTCGTATCAGCTTGAGTCATGACAGGCCTGCACGGGTGAGGGCGGTATCAACGTGGCCTCCGCCCGCAGATCACGGGAGGAGGCCCTGATTAAGCAGGGATAACTATTATTGAGTGGCTGCCTCAGCTTCGGCACGACGCGCGCCGGCCAGAATGCCGGGCATTGCATAGTTGCCTTCGTGGCAGGCGTATTCGTACATGGGGCCTTCAGTGGCGTGGTAACTCAGTTCGGCAGTCCACGGCTGGCTGTACAGGTTGGCATCTTCGACAGTGAACTGGTAAACCACTTCGGTATCGGAATAACGCATAAAACGCTCGGTAATCTTGCCGTCCGGCGTTATGGGTACTGAACTTTCAGCCATTTGCTGTGAACTGATATTCACGGTTTCAACCACCAGCCACTCACCCTCAAACCAGCCACGTGAATCGCCAAACCATTGGTCAAGCTCTGCAGGGCGCTCATTGGCGCG
>JBFZEG010000004.1:0-4671 GCA_041306975.1 Gammaproteobacteria bacterium
CATCCTGGTTGGAAACCTGGAATATTTCACGACGCCACTCAGCACCGTAAGCAAAACTCAAGGGTCCGGCAAAACCATCAACCTGAATGGGTTTTACAAAATCAACGTTGAGGTTATTTTCAATCGTTGTATACATGCCCGGTCTGAATGAAGTCGGAGACAGCGGACCCATGGACGGGTTAGTAGTGTTGTAGATGAAAAAATCCACTTCAGAGAAGCCGTTGTTGACGCTGACGTCATAACGGGTACCGTCAGACAGTTCACCACGAACACCGGTTACGTTAGAGAAATCAACAATCTCGCCACCAAACTCAGGTGTGTATCCGCCCGGGAACCATTCCAGGAAACTGAAACAGTTGGGGTTTGCACCAACCTGACGCAGCACTTCCAGCGAGCTGCCTGCGTTCGGGTAAACACTGCGCGGAACTCGCGGGCAGTTGCCAGTACGATTCGGAGTAGTGTCCAGAATCAGCTGGTTAGCACCGGAGGTGAACAAGCCAGCGCGGTTTTCGGCAGGACGGTAGAAGAATCCAAGCTCGTTACGCTTTTCACTGTAACCACCGAAGGAGTAGAGCTCCTGGTTGGCAGACAACTGAATACCCGAGTTCATAAACAGATTGAAATTTTCTACATCAGGAAGACCCTGCATCTGCGCGTTCACGGGTACAGCTCGGTTACCCGCATTGATGATCGCTTGAGCATCCAGACGCTGAACAGAACGGTCGCTTTTCATCTGATTGGTAACATCAAAGCTCAAGCTGGCAAAACCATCAGCGCCGAGTGGCAAACCAACGTTACCCGCAACATACTGCAAGGTGCCATCTTTCGTACGTGTGTATTGACCGGTCTTGTATTCCAGAGAAATACCTTCGGTGTTTTCTTTCAGACGGAAGTTGAATACACCCGCAACCGCGTCCGAACCGTATTGTGCAGATGCGCCGTCACGCAGCACTTCAACCTGTTGCAGGGCAACTGCCGGAATCATCTGGATGTCGGGGAAGTGAGTGCCTGAACGACCGTATTGAATCACCGCAGAACGGTGACGACGTTTGCCGTTGATCAGAACCAGAGTGTTGTCAGCTGGCAGACCACGTAAGGTGGTTGGACGAACCAGAGAGGAACCGTCGTTAATATCCTGAGCCTGAACGTTGAACGTGGGTACCAGGTTACGCATCAGGTCGTTAATGTCAGAAGTACCCTGATCCTGAAAGTCCTGAGCTGAAAATACATCAACTGGTGCAGCGGAATCCATCGCGGTACGTGGCGCAGCGCGAGAACCTACAACAACAACTTCTTCAAGCTCTGGTGCGGCTCCGCCTTGTTGTGCGTATGCACCGGGAGCAACTGCCGCCATGGACCCGAGCAATACGAGCGCTGACGAGAGAGTGCAGAGTTTTGGAGTTCTATTCATTGATTTATCCTTTTACTGTAGTAAGTGCGTCTTGTTCATGAACCGATTAAGAGCTGACCGTTGTCATCTGTATTCTAAAAATCTCAGCTATACGGCTAACTCGATTATGTGAACATGGCCTCGTCAAAGTCCTCCCTGAAACCTTCTTAATACCTACTAAATAGTCCTGAAGGTCAGGTAATACGCGAGGTCTGTTCGTTTTTGTATTACACCATGCCCGGTTTATGCATGACTTACGCGAGCATAACCGAGTTTGCACGGGATTAGAATAGTAAGGGTTTGATCTGGAACATGATTGTCGCTTTTTAGGCTAAAAGTCGTAGCAAAGGCCGTAAAATACTACCTGTCAGTGAATCCTGTTGGCACTCAGCGTTGATGCCTGGTTGGTGCGCTGAGTTTTGTGATGGTTGAATTCGGCCCACTGCTGCTCGGACCAGAGGTTGTTCAGAGTCATTAATTCGCCGCGTTCATAGGCTTCGATGGACTGGCGACTCAAGGCAACACCCGTTATCTCTTCCATTTGCATGACACCTTCCATTAATCGGTGCTGCCAGCTAACGCCAGCACCCAGCGTTTCGAGAAGTCCTTGATAGTCCGCAGAGGCAAGCACATAGTCGGGAAAATATTTTTCTGCGGCATGTGTCACGTTAAACAATCTGCGCAACTGTTCGGGCTGCAAGTTCTGCCAGTATTGAATTCCACGTGCAATATCACCGGTCATAAAAGACAACATTCCGTTATTGTAATAAAAGTCCGGATGCTCCCGCAGGGCTGCAAAAAATTCCGCAGATCCAGGCTGTATATCACCCGCTAGGAAACTCATGGTGATGTCTGTGTAATGCTCGAGAATACCTTCGATATCCACTTCACGCTGTTGATTAAGATAGATTTGTGCTTGCCTGAAATCACCCAGCATGGCCAGGTTTACAGCCACAGAGCCCAGGAAGCTGACATGATACGGCCGCTGTTGCAGCTGGTTCTTACGGGCAAGAATCGCCTCTGAAGGGGTGAGTACATCAATCCGGTAACTCCAAACTTCGTCAGGGGAGATTTCATAGGGGCCGGTCTCTGAGGCAAGGTTCAGAAGTTCTGCCGCTTCTTTATACATTCGCGCACCAATCAACAACAGGGCGTAGTGCGCCATGGCAAAATGCGGCGGGTTGCCGGACAGAATCTGCTCGCGAAGCTGGATTTCCTGTTGAATGTAACTCGAGCCCCGCATCCGTAACTTAATCGCATGAATGGAATCGAGGATAGAGCTGTCCGGATCAATGCGGGATACCTCACGATGCACTCCCAGCACAAGCTCATACATCTGGTTTATTTTTTCAGTACCGCTGTACACAGCCAGATTGTTGGCTGCTGTGGCAAGGCCGTGATAGGCATTCATAAAATTGGGATCGAGCTCAATGGCTGCCTGATGATCACTGATGGCGCGTTCCCAGTCGGCTGGATTAAACTGGTTGTTGTAAAACTCTCCGCGTAAAAAGCGCTCATATGCCAGTGGATTGGTGGTCCCCCAATCAAGCATCTGCGAACGTTCGACATCGTTCAGAAAGATACTCAGCGCACTGACCACATTGCTGGCGATTTGATCCTGTACTGCAAATATGTCATTCATCGGCAGATCAAACTGCTCGGAATACTCCCTTAGTCCATCGCCAGACCTGGCCATCTGCACGAAGACACGCAGTTTATCGTCAGCGATCATCACGCTGCCCTGCAGAATATGATCCGCTTCAGCCAGGTATGCTCTTTCCGAGGCTGCCCCCGCTGGTGTCATGTCGCCTGAGGTGGCAGCCGACAACACCTGAAGATGTCCTACCTTGGAAAGTCCATGTATCAGCGAGTCTCTGATGCCTTCAGCAAGAATCTGATTTTCATCAGTAAAGTCACGCGCTTCGAAAGGCAGTACCGCAAGCTTTACTACGCCCTCGGCCTCAGGCGTATTGACCGGTGAGCGCCAAGTCAGCGGAACTATCACAACTAGTGCACACAGGACCGCTGCCAGAAACCCGCGACGCCACAGCAATTCCGGTGGTGGATTGAGGCCGTCACGGAAGGGAACCTGTGTAACCGGAACAGATTCAACAGCATCCGGCCTATCTGAGGCACCATTCACATCCCTGCGCACATCTTCGCGGCTAAGTTCCGCGATCAGCGTGTAGCCACGTTTGGGGACTGTTTTAATGTACAGAGGGTGATGAGCATCGTCTTCCAGCGCGCTACGCAATTCAGCAATCGCCTTATGCACCGCATGGTCAGTTGCAATGGGCGAACGCCAGATGGTGTCCAGAAAATTCGCGGGGCTTACAACATTACCTGCGTTTTCGATAAGCAGACGCAGTACGTCCATGCTGCGTGGAGTGATCTTGATCTCACGGTCATTATTGATAATCGTGCAGGTCCCCGGACTGACAATCCATTGACCGATTCTGACCGGACTGTTGTCGAGCTCTATATTCGATTGGTTTGTCATCTTGCTGGCTTCTTGTTTGACGATATGCAACCAAAAACACTCACAAAGGTCAAGCTTGTTAAGGCTTTATGAGACGCGGTCAACAGCAAATCACTCGTTTAAGACAATTCAGGTATGGATAATACATGCAAAATAGAGGCCAGTGCTTTTTTGCAACTTTAATGATGTAACTGGATAGGATGCGAGCTTTTTTGGCGCTATGCTGGTGCCCAAATCAACACGGCGCACCAAGCAGGTGCTTGTTTGCAGCCTGTTTTAGCAGTTTTAGTAGGTTTCGGGGATGATTCCGGCAGGACTTTTTTGTGGTTCTCGGTAGATAATGTCCTCACATAAGCAGTCCGGGAGTTAGAGCCGGTTTATACGAAAGAGTAATTGCAGAGGATGATGTCCGTGTCAAAACCAGTAACCCGTCGTGAATTTCTGAATTTAATCGCTGCTACCGGCGGAACCGCAGCAGTGCTGGGTGTCGGTGGGGCGCTTGGACTTATTCCGGCCAGCTCCGCCGCGAGCGTTCCCTCCTTGATGCCACTTGCCGGCCAGCAGCGCCGCATTGTTATTCTGGGTGGTGGGATATCAGGTTTGACAGCCGCCTATGAACTCACCAAGGCCGGTTATAACTGCACCGTACTTGAATCCTCACATCGGTGTGGTGGCCGGATTATGACCGTGCGTCATGGCACATTGATTGACGAGATTGGCAACCCGCAGATCTGCAAATTCGATGATGAACCACACCTGTATTTTAACTGTGGTGCAGCGCGCATCCCCAGTTCGCACAAAA
>JBFZEG010000051.1:0-6394 GCA_041306975.1 Gammaproteobacteria bacterium
CGCCTTTGCCCAGCGCGCTGACCAACTCACGATGTTCTTTGGCACGCTTGGATTGTGGTCGCCACAGGATCAGGTAAAACAGGACAAACATACCGCCAATAAACAGTAAATTAAAAAGGCCGGCGTTCGGTGACGCGGCTGCTGTCTGGGCGTAAGCGCTGCTGATAAAAAAATCCATGATGATTTTCTCCTGCGGACCGGCACTGCGCTGTCAGTACCGGTTTTGTTGTGTGTGATGGGTAGTGTTCATGAGGTCAAGCCGCATGTATTCAAGAGTACCGGTCTAAAAATACCCGACTCAGGCGTTGGTATCAGTCTCCAGCACTGTTTGAGACTGGGAGAACTGCTCAACAAAGGCGGTAAATCTACCTTGTTCCAATGCCTTACGCAAACCTTGCATCAACTGTTGATAGAAGTGCAGGTTGTGAATAGTGTTCAGCTGCGCGCCGAGCATCTCGTTACATTTGTCCAGGTGATGCAGGTAAGCACGGCTGAAGTTGCGGCAGGTATAACAGCTGCAAGCGGGATCCAATGGGCGCGTGTCATCTTTAAAGCGCGCGTTACGCAACTTCAATACACCCTGGCTAGTGAAAATATGCGCGTTGCGGGCATTGCGGGTCGGCATGACACAATCAAACATATCGATGCCGCGGCTCACGGCGTCGATGATATCGGCCGGAGTACCCACACCCATCAGGTAACGGGGCTTGTCTGCCGGCATCTGGTGAGCAACGTAGTCCAGCACCTTGATCATTTCGTCTTTGGGTTCGCCCACGGACAAGCCACCAATGGCATATCCGTCGAAGTCCAAGGCTACCAGCCCATCCAACGAGCGTTGACGCAGATGCTCATACATGCCGCCCTGCACGATGCCAAACAGCGCTGACGGATGATCACCATGAGCATCTTTGCAGCGTTTAGCCCAGCGCAGTGACAGTTCCATGGAGGTTTGAGCAGCCTGTTCGGACGCTGGATACGGCGTACACTCATCAAAAATCATGATGATGTCGGAGCCCAGTTTCTGCTGAACTTCGATGGCGGACTCTGGTCCCAGAAATACTTTGGAGCCATCAACCGGTGAGCGGAAGGTCACGCCCTCTTCTTTGATTTTGCGCATTTCACCCAGACTGAATACCTGAAATCCGCCGGAGTCAGTGAGTATGGGTTTGTCCCACCCCATAAAGTCATGCAGGTCGCCGTGTTTTTGAATGATGTCAGTACCAGGGCGTAGCATCAGGTGAAAGGTGTTGCCCAGAATAATCTCGGCGCCAATCTCTTTGATCTGCTGTGGGGTCATGCCCTTGACAGTGCCATAGGTGCCGACCGGCATAAATGCCGGCGTTTGCACGTCGCCCCGTGGGAAGCTGAGGGTGGCGCGTCGTGCCAGGCCGTCGGTGTTGTGTACTTTAAATTCCATGATTCTACTGATCTATATAAGTGATCTTGTTTAAGTGATCTTTACCTCGTATCGCGAGGCTACCTGTATACCCGCGTAGCCGCGCCATGAATGCGCGCCTGCCGCCAAAGTGGGAGGTTCCTCAGCACGGCGCTTCGCGCCCTATTGTGGCTGGCCATCCATGGCCGCCACCCTTCGGGGCGCCGCTTGCGCAGCGCCAAAAATTGCTCCCGGCAATTTTTTATGCTTCGCTCTCCTCCCACTCCGCCAGCAGGCGCTGAGTCGGTGCCACGGCCGTTCAAGTTATGCACCCCGTAATCAGGTGCGCAGTCAGCAATTCAGTTCAGCGCTCTTCTTGCCGAAATAGCGTTGCCGACATAGCGCACTCCCGATTTTCAACTCTACAGCTCCGCGCCGACAGCTGCCATCAAGGGCGCACAGCCCGTTACCAGCGCGGGCCAGAGCACAAAACTCCAACCTTTCACGCCACCCGCTTACGGAGAGCTGCGCACGACAAAAGGCGGCACTGAATCAGCCTGGTGGCTGGAGCAGCGGGACATGAGCGAAGAACAATCAGACGCGCAGCGTCGTTCTGAGGAATGTCCCGCTGTTCCTGCCGCCACGCGTAAATCAACTGCCGCAATCACAAATAAATCAGTGCTCGCGAGTCGCGTGAAACTTGACCTCAGGCCAGCGCTCCTGCATCAACGCAAGATTGACCCGCGTCGGCGGCAAATACGTCAGATGATCGCCGCCGTCCAACGCCAGATTCTCGTAAGCTTTTTTCTTGAATTCATCGAGCTTCTTGGCATCATTGCACTCAATCCACCGTGCGCTGAACACATTGACCGGCTCATAAATGCAGTCAACCTTGTATTCGTCAAGCAAACGGTAGGCGACCACTTCAAACTGCAACACACCCACCGCGCCGACAATCAGATCATTGTTGCGCATGGGCATAAACACCTGCACAGAGCCTTCTTCCGCCAATTGTTTTAAGCCCTTTTGCAGGGCTTTGGCCTTCAATGGGTCCTTCAAACGGATGCGCCGGAACAGCTCTGGTGCAAAGTGCGGGATGCCCGTGAACTGCAGGATTTCTCCCTCCGAGAAGGTATCACCAATCTGAATAGTACCGTGGTTATGAAAACCAATGATGTCTCCTGACACCGCGTATTCAGCCTGCTCGCGTTCTCCCGCCATAAAGGTGACTGCATCGCTGATGCGCACCTCTTTGTTCAGACGGCAATGCTGCAGTTTTTTGCCTTTTTCATAAGCCCCGGAGCAAATGCGCAGAAAGGCAATGCGATCACGGTGGTTGGGATCCATGTTGGCTTGTATTTTAAAAACGAAGGCAGTGAATACGGGTTCAAGCGGCGCAATCAGGCGCGTTTCGGTCTCGCGTGCGCGGGGAGATGGCGCCCATTGTACAAAGTCGTCCAACATCTCACGCACACCAAAATTGCCCAGTGCCGTGCCAAAAAACACCGGCGTCATGCGACCGGCAAGATACTCATCCAGATCAAACTCATTACTGGCCCCACGCACCAGATCAATTTCATCAGCAAACTCATCGGCGTAAATGCCCAGCAAAGCTTTGGCTTCTGCACTGCGCAACCCTTTGACACGAATGTCATCCGGAATCCTGTCACCCTGCCCTTGCTGATAGATATGTACGGTATCGGTGTAGAGGTTGTAGACGCCTTTAAATCCGCGGCCATTGCCCAGCGGCCAGTAAATTGGCGCGCAGCGGATTTTTAATACGGTTTCGATTTCGTCGAGTACTTCGATGGGTTCGCGGGTATCGCGATCAAGCTTATTGACGAAGGTAAAAATAGGCGTGTCGCGCAGGCGACAGACTTCCATCAGTTTAATGGTGCGCTCTTCAACACCTTTGGCGCCATCAACCACCATCAACGCCGAGTCCACCGCGGTCAGTACCCGGTAGGTATCTTCCGAAAAGTCTTCGTGACCGGGGGTATCCAGCAGATTTACGATGGCATCACCATAGGGGAATTGCATGACCGACGAAGTCACCGAAATTCCGCGCTGCTGCTCCATGGCCATCCAGTCGGAGGTCGCATGTTTATCGCTTTTTTTGCCTTTGACCGTGCCCGCGCGCTGAATCAGACGACCAAACAACAGCAGTTTTTCGGTAATGGTGGTTTTACCGGCATCAGGGTGCGAAATGATCGCAAAAGTGCGCCGCGTGGCAATTTCGTGTTCAAGCTCTAGATTGGACATAGGCTGGGGTCGTGTTTAAAAGGCGCGTATTTTGGCCTAGTTGCGCTGATTAGACAATCAAAGCACTTCACTGAGTGCAAAAGGTCATGTCAGCGCGCACGCGCCGCAATCCGCCGGTACTCACGATACGCCGGTGTCCAGAAATTGTGCTCAATGATTTCCAGCAACTCTTCATCCGGAATTTCACGGGCATGGCCCTGGCTCATTGCCATCTTTGCAACCGCAAACGCAATCTTGCGGCTGATTTGCGGCAAATCCGTCAGCGGCGGCAAAATGGAGGCGCTGTTGTCATCAACCTGCGGAGCATTCTCAGACAAGGTAATGCTGGCGATCATCAGCATTTCATCGGTCACACGCGCCGACTTGCAGGCAATCACACCGAGTCCGATACCGGGGAAAATGTAACTGTTGTTGCACTGGGCGATTGCATAGGTTTTGCCATTGCAATCCACATTACCAAACGGACTGCCCGTGGCGACAATCGCGTTGCCATCAGTCCATTGCAGTACCTGAGCCGGATGCGCCTCAACCTGACGCGAGGGATTGCTCAAGGGCAGAATAATCGGGCGCGGACAGGTTTCGTGCATGCGGCGCACAACGCCTTCGGTGAATAAACCCGGCTTGCCGGAAACACCGATAAGCACGCCGGCGTTCACATTGTTGATGACATCAAACAGCGTCGCATATTCGCTGTCTTGCTGAAGATTCCAATCCTTTATTGCCGACAGGGGTTGCATCAGCTTGTGTTGAAAATCCATCAGATTGTGCATGCCTTCAGTCAGCAGCCCGAAGCGATCCACCATAAAAATCTGTGCCCGCGCCTGTGCATCACTTAAACCTTCGGTCACCATGGCGCTGATGATCAGCTCTGCAATGCCGCACCCGGCAGAGCCGGCCCCCACAAACACAATACGCTGAGCACTGAGTTTTTCGCCCTTTTTACGGCAAGCGGCCAACAGCGTGCCCAGAGTAACGGCCGCGGTGCCTTGAATGTCATCATTGAAGCAACACAACCGGTGACGGTGGCGTTGCAGGATCGGCATCGCATTGGGCTGTGCAAAGTCTTCAAACTGAATCAGCACACCCGGCCAGCGCTCCTGCGCTGCGCCAACAAACCGGTCAACAAAGGCGTTATAGTCGTCGCCGGTAATGCGCGGATGGCGCAGTCCCATGTACATTGGGTCATCGAGGAGTTTTTGATTATTGGTGCCCACATCCAGCGCCACGGGCAGCGTGTAGGCGGGGCTGACGCCACCACAGGCGGTGTAAATTGATAACTTGCCAATGGTGATACCCATTCCGCCGATGCCCTGATCGCCCAGGCCCAGCACGCGCTCACCGTCAGTCACCACAATGACTTTGACCTTTTCCTTGGTGACGCTTTGCATGATATCGCCCATGAACTCGCGCTCTTCGTAGGACAAAAACAGCCCGCGCGCCCTGCGGTAGATATCGGAGAAATGTTCACAGGCATCCCCCACCGTCGGCGTGTAAATGATGGGCAACATCTCAACCAGATGTTCACTGATCAAACGATAAAACAGCGTTTCGTTGGTGTCCTGCACAGCCCGCAAATAGATATGTTTGTTGATGGGTTCCTCAAAACTGCGATATTGCCCATAAGCACGCTCAACCTGCCCTTCAATTGTTTCATGACGGGGCGGCAGCAGACCCATCAGATTAAAGGTGCGTCGCTCTTTCTCGGTAAAGGCGCCCCCTTTATTCAACAAGGGAGTTTCCAGCAAGGTAGGGCCGGCGTAAGCGATGTACAAAGGTTTTTGTGTTGACATTAATGACTCGTAAGCATCCCGATGGCTTGGATTATCGTCTGTATAAAGGTACGGTCAGACGAGGTTGTGATCAACTGAGATTAACGGCGCGCGCTCGGAAATGCTTGCAATGTGGGCGTCTCGTCCAGCGCATTTAGTGCAATCGATGGGGCTTGCAGCTTAAGGTGTGCAAACAGCGCGCGGCCATTGTCGGATAGCGGGCGTAACGCCTGACCAATGTCCTGTGCCGCCGGCATGACTTTCATGCGCACTGATCCGCGGACATTGCCGCCGATAACCATAATTTTCTGTGCCTGTGTATCCACTTTGACCACAATGTCACAATGCGTGCGCGCGCCGTCACCCAGTTGAGAGCGCCGTTCTGCCAGAGTACGGTAGTTGGGCCGACTGCCTCTGCACAGCAGATCTCCCGGTTCAATCGCGGCCTGCCCCGGATCGTAGGCGGTAAAAACTGCTCTGTTATCAAGACCATCCGTGGCACGGATAGCCTGATCAATATAGGTATGGTGGGCAATGGCGCGGCGGAATTGCGCAGGTTCTGCCAAACCGCTCTCACACATGACCCAGGAAATAAACGCGGCGGACCAGGCATGTCGCCAGCGTGCGCCGGCGCCTTCAGCATTCCAGTTGGCATTCTGACGCTGCAATATCCAGTCGCTGTCGGGTGTTGCCGCCCAATAGCCGGCAATTGAACTGGCCGCTCGCGCGCCCTCACCTGCGTTCATGCGGGGAAATGTGCTGCGCTGCATTTGCTGAGAAGGAGTTTGCTGAGAAGGAGTTTGCTGAGAGACCGATGACGGGAACGGCTGCGCCTGCAGCTGATCATCCACACTAAAACCAAAATAGGCCCATTCCTGCACGGCGGTATCCACGATGCGACGGCGCACGTCACTCAAGGGCATGGATCTGCAGCTACGGTCAGTGATGCGCATGCTGCCCGGCGTACCCACAACGCGCTCGATGGGTG
>JBFZEG010000062.1:0-6274 GCA_041306975.1 Gammaproteobacteria bacterium
AATCACGCTGAATTTCGTGCGGCATTGATGTTGCCAAACAACGTTCGTACCACCATTTTTTCATACAACGCCAATTGCTCCGGGTCATTTTGCTCACGGGTCTGGCGAACGCGTATCAAGGCATATTGCTGAATCATCAACAGCGGTAACACCACGCGCTCGCGCAACTGAATACTCAGGCGTGTGCGCGGATTATCATCCAGCAGCTGTGTCTGCCCGGCAACTTTGAGCACCATTTCGCGGCTGAGGCAGTACTCATCGTAAATGTCCTGCCAGAACGCCCCGAAGCGCGGATCACTCTGCATGTAGCGGGTGAGCTCAAAATTGGTTTTGCTCATGCTCTGCATGCTGTTGGAGATCAGCGCGCGGAAAAAGCGCGAGCGTTGATACAAGTCCTTGCACTGCTCCAGCCGCCCCTGATCTTCTTCAGCCTTCAACGCAGTTCCAAGCCCATAAAAACCCGGTACATTCTGCTTGAGCTGACTCCAGGCGCCCACAAACGGGATGGCGCGCAGGTCCTCAAAACGCATGGCCCCGGCACCGCGCTTAGAAGGCCGGCTGCCGATATTGGCCATGGCGTAGTAATTCAGAGTACTCATTTCCTGAAGATAGGGCAGGAACAGCGGGTGTTGCTTAAAGGCCTCGTATTTTTCGTAACTGACGTTGGCCAGGGTTTGCAGCAGACCTCGTTGTGCGTCATCGAGTTCACGATCAGCGCGATCAATCAGGTTATTCTCCAGCCCTGCGGTCATCAACTGCCCCAGATTGTGCCCGGCTGCCGCTTTGATGCCATAGTGTGAACTGATGGTCTGCCCCTGCACCGTCATCTGAATCTGGTTGCTCTCGATGTTTTTGCCGTGGGCTGCATAAAACAGATAAGAGTCTCCGCCGCCTCGCGCGGGCGGACCACCGCGGCCATCAAAGAAGATCACCTCAACACCCACCTGGCGTGACATGGTGGTGATGGTTTCCTTGGCTGAGTAAATCGCCCAGTTCGCCATCATATAACCACCATCTTTGGTGCCATCGGAAAAGCCCAGCATCACCGTCTGGCGGCGACGGCGCTGTGTCAGGTGCGCCTGATAGTGACTATTGCCATAAAGGCTGGCCATCGATTCGCCACCACCGCGTAAATCACTGACCGTTTCAAACAAGGGTACTACATCCACCGTGATGGGCTGGTCTGCCCAGCCGCAAAGCCTGAACAGCGCAAACACCCGCGCCACATCCAGCGGCCCCCGGCAGTTGCTGATGATGTAGCGATGCGCGCCGCGTTCACCGTTCACTGCCTGGATCTGGCGGATCACCTGCATCGATTCAATGGTATCGCGGATGACTGCATCGTCGGACGTCAGGTTGACGGTTGTCGTGCTGCAGCTAAACAGACAATCCAGTTGCTGCTCAACAGGTAAGCGGTCAAAGTCTGCAGGCAGTGCACCCGGACACTGGGCCAGCACGGCATTCAGTGTCTGCGCAATCACGCGGCTGTCCTGGCGGATATCAATGCTCGCAAAGTGCATACCAAACAGTGTGACCTTGCGCCGGAATGACTGCAGTTGTTCGATAAACATCGACTGGAAATGTGTTTTGACTAACTCTTCAGCGCGATCCAGAGTGTCAAAGATGTCCCCAAGGCTGACCTCGGTGCGATCAGCTTTTTCAATCAATTCGTCGTGAATGCGTTTTTCCAGCCGGTCGAGCATGTCGTAGACACCGGCAAAGGTCAGCCGGCGTTTGATCAGGCGTAAATCATGGTGATAACACTGCAAAATGGTGTAACGCAGCTTGGCCGCCACTTTTAAGGTTGTTGCCGTGGTGACAAACGGATTGCCATCACGATCGCCGCCTGGCCAGAAACCGATACTCACCAGCTCACTGTTGGCATTAACCTGCGCGGGGAAACGCGCAGCCAGCGGATCCACCAGGTCACCAATTGCCGGATAGAAAATATTGCCCAGGTACCAGGTCAGCAGCACGGCCTCATCAAAAGGCGTGGGTTTCTTTTTCTGGAAAAACGGCGTGTTGCCAAGCTGCTGCAATAAATCGCGTACTGCACCGGCACGCGCGTTGGAAATGGCATCGGTGAGATCGGAAATGATCGCCAGCACCTGTCCCGGATAAAACTGGGTTGGGTGTGCCGTCAGCACCACACGCACACCAAAGGTTTGCAGCAGCTTGGCCAGTTTATCGCTGTGTCCTTCATCAGCCGCACGGTCACTCAGGCGCATCAGCGAGCTTTTGTTGCCCAGTTGGTGGACGCGGCTGTAAGCCGCATCTTCCAGCGCGTCAATCAGTACTACCTGACGCTCAACATACTGCACAATTTTGAACATGAACTGTATGCGGTCGTGTTCGGTGAAATGTGCACGGTGCTGCGCAAAGAACTCGTTGATGATGGTGACCGGCGAATGCCCTTGCAGTAAACCGTCGGCGCAGGATTCATTTAACAGTGGCAACACGGTGCCCGTCTGCTCGATGGCATCGAGCGGCAAGGTCAGAAACAAGCTGCTGTACAGTTGAAAATTTAGCTCTACCAGCTCTTCAAACAGTCGTGCGGCCTGATCAGTCATACAACTCCCCGGGGATTTTTTAACAGCTCATCCAGCGTCAATCCGTAGCTCGGCGCAAAGGTTTCCATAAAATAACGCACTTCCGGGCTGTTGATACGCTCTAGACGTCGGCGCACGTCCTCCTCTGCTTTGGAGAATTCAGTGTTACCTGCCTGAACTTCGGTCTTGCATTTTAGCCAGGCACAGATGGTATCAGCGGCCTTGATAATTGTGTGCACGTCCTCGGCAAGCTCTTCTTCGATCAGCACTTTGCGAAAGTCTTCGCGCAGATCCGCAGGCAGCAGATTCAGTAATTCATGGCCAGCCTGTTGCTCAATGGCTTTGTAGGCCAGGGTGATTTCCGGAGAGTGGTACTTGATCGGTGACGGCATATCGCCGGTGATCACTTCACTGCAGTCGTGGTAAAGCGCGGCGACCACCACCGCGTTGACGTCCATTTGCCCGCCGAAATAGCGGTTCTTAGCCAACGCTAGCACATGTGCGATGGTGGCGACTTCCCAGCTGTGCTCCATCACATTTTCGGTGATGACGTTACGCTTCATGCCCCAACGCTGTAACCAGCGCAGCTTGCTGATGTAGGCATAAAAATGACTTCGGACAGATACCGTCATGAGGGGGGAGCACTCCGCGCTGAAACAACTGATGGCATTCTCAATCCGCGCCCGGGAGGAGTCAACCTCTGACACACTGCGGGGACACGCTGACTTGGATGATTGCAGCAGCACTGATACTATCGGATCAACAGCGCGCCACGCGTAGACACTCTGACGACCGCAGCATTCGAGTCCTGACAGACCATGAAGAAATCAGCCGAGCAACACCCGCATTCTTTCTTTCAACGTCTGATTGGGGGGCATTTCGGGTTGGCGTTAACCTACTGGACACTGTTCATCAGTGCATCGCTGGTATTTTTTGTCTTCGGCAGCGCAGCTGTGGCTGCTGAGGATTGGCCACGCTACCTGATTGCCTTGGGCGCGATGCTGGCATGGACTTTTCTGTTATTGGCTGGGGTTCAACGGGGTTTTAAAGGTGATGACCCCGGTAAAGCGTTGGGGCGAATTGCCATGCTGTTTTTGTTGTTGGTGATGACCAACGCACTGGCCGCATTAAGTTTTATCTGAGTTTTTTACCCGTCTTTTTTGCAATAGCCGCCGATGATTCGAGCACGCTGCTCTCGTGAATCATTGGCAAACCCGCGCTGCCGCGCACCGGCGGCGGGTACACACGAAGAGTGTCAACTGGCGGAAACAACTCTGCCACGTCCACATGGAAGGTCTTGCACAGTATCTCCAGAGTCTCCAGCGTGACATTCTGGTCTTCATTTTCAATACGCATAATAGACGACTGCGCCAGGCCGGTTTTTCGGGCGAAAGTACGCTGTGGCATGCTGCCGCGCCGATGCCGGATAAATGATGCTAATCTTGAACGCAAGTGAACCATACATGGTTTATACTTCTGATAACGAACCACAAGCGGTTCAAACGCGTTATACGAATCTGCCAGCAGGAAGCAACGGTCCGGTCGGACGGCAGGGGAATGCAGCGCACGTTGCCTTAAAAAAGCTGCGTGGGCTGCATTCCCCCGACCACCTCCGCAATAAATCCCGGCAACTCATCAGCAACCACGCTGAATTCGAGGTTTGCCGCACGGCCATGCCTGCATTATGCTTGCGTCACATCGCGAATTCAGTCGCGCACTGTGTTGCAGCACCCTATCCCAATACAAAAAAAGGACCTCACCATGGCATCAAGTCCCGGCTCCAGCGATAAACCCAGGGGTATCCTTGGCTGGATTGAAGACACAGGTAACCAACTTCCCGATCCGGTTTTTATATTTTTCTGGCTGATCGGTGGTGTCATTCTGGTCAGTGTGATTGCCTCGCTGCTGGGTGTCTCGGCGGTTCATCCGACTCAATTGCAGGCGGATGGCAGCCCGGTGATTGTAATGTCTGCCAGTCTGTTATCGGCTGAAAATCTGCAGCGGCTGTTGACGCAGATGCCAACCACGTTTGCACACTTTCATCCGCTGGGATATGTCTTGCTGGTGATGCTGGGCGCTGGTGTCGCCGAGCGTAGCGGTCTATTTGCCACCGCCATGAGCAGTGCTGTCAAAAAGGCTCCCATTTCTTTGCTCACTCCGGTGGTGGCATTTCTGGCAATGATGGGCAACCTGGCGGCTGATGCTGCTTACGTTGTGCTGATACCGCTGGCAGGTGTGGTGTATGCCGCCGCCGGTCGCCATCCGATTGCCGGCATTGCAGCCGCTTTCGCCGGTGTGTCAGGCGGATTTTCAGCCAACCTGATTCCAGGCCAGCTCGATGCCTTGTTGTTTGGTATTACCGAAGCGGCTGTTGTTACCCTCGAGCAGAGCTGGGTGATGAATATTGCCGGCAACTGGTTTTTTATTGCCTCAATGTTGTTCGTTTATCTGCCGGTGATCTGGTACGTCACTGACAAAATTATTGAACCGCGCCTGGGTTCTGCCAAAGCCATCATTGCCAATAACAGCGTTGGCCTGAGCACACGTGAAGACAGCACCCTGACCGGCGCCGAGCGCGCTGGTTTGCGCAGGGCTGGCTGGGCGGCGCTGGGAATTGTCGGTTTGTGGCTGGTGTTATGTTTTGCACCGGGGACACCACTGATCAACGAAGAGGCTGGTGCTGCTAGCCTGCAGCCGTTTTACCAGTCACTGGTCGCTGCATTTTTCCTGTTGTTCCTGGCCACCGGCTGGGCTTATGGATCCGCTGTCGGCACGATTAAAAGCCACCGGGACGTGGTTACCATGATGTCGGCTGCAATGGCCGACCTTGCTTACTATCTGGTACTCGCCTTTGCGGCGGCACACTTTGTAGCGATGTTTAACTGGTCAAACCTCGGGTTGATTTTTGCGATTAACGGTGCTGACACAATTCGCACTGCGGAATTGCCGATGCCGGTGCTAATTGCGCTGATTATTATGCTGACAGCATCGATCAATCTGTTTATCGGCTCGGCCAGTGCCAAGTGGGCGTTGCTGGCACCGGTACTGGTGCCGATGATGATGCTGCTGGGCGTCAGCCCGGAGATGACCACCGCTGCTTATCGGGTTGGCGACGGCGCAACCAATATCATTACTCCGCTGATGCCTTACTTTCCGCTGATACTGGCGTTTTGCCAGCGTTGGAACAAAGAGTTTGGCCTGGGTTCACTGGCAGCGACCATGATTCCCTACAGTATCTGGATGCTGATCACGGGAATGGTCTTGGCCATGGTATGGATAGCACTGGGATTGCCGCTGGGCCCAGGCGTTGGTAGCGGATACGAATTGCAGATGAATTGATTCTTCACCAAAAGCAATCAGGGTGCGGGGGAAGCGCCTCCGCTGTTCGCGTCGCTCGCATCCCCCGCACCCTGATTGATTAAACTTTGTTGATTATCGCTTTACTCACTGAACCGACGCAGTCTCAACGGCGACGGGCTCTGGCTCAACAAACTGCCAGCTCACTGATCCGAAGAACATTTCATCCCAGCTCTGCAGACCCCACGGTACCAGACGATTTGGATCCGGGTTCATCTTGTTCTGCGACGAGTTGTCAAACGCGCCTACCGCCGTAATCACCGTACCCGCTGGCACCAGCTTCGGCTCACGCAACTGATAACGCAGCTGCCAGTTGTAGTTGTAATTGGCGATATTGATCAGCTCCTCACTGCTGCCATCCGGATAAG
>JBFZEG010000075.1:0-24655 GCA_041306975.1 Gammaproteobacteria bacterium
GACAAATCGTTGGCAAGGTGCTGCACGGGTGCGGTCATGCCCGGTACACCCACAAAGCGAGTGACACCAGCGCTTTGCTGCGACTGCCTGTCAGGTTTAATACCAAAACTATGCAATGTGGGTGACCAGACGCTGATCACACCCGCCGCCAGCCATTGGTTTGTCTGCCGGACAAATTGCGGATCACGTGCGGTGAAATACTGCGCGCCATGATCACATTGCCAATAGTCTGCCTCTTCGTTGTCTGGCTCGTCACTAACACGACGCGTGCTCATGCGCCCGCCAACACCACGGGATTTTTCAAAGACAGTGACTGCGTAGCCGGCCTGCTGCAATTGTTGTGCACAGGCAAGCCCGGACAGACCTGCGCCAATGATTGCAATGCGGGGTTGTTTATTGAACATAATCTGTGAGCTCAACCTTGTAGGTCACGTTGAGGGGGTATGTGACACCACAATCAGTTCGTTTACTGCAAAACCAGCGCCTGCCGCTATCTCCAGCAACTGGTTGTAGATGTCAGCTTCAAGTGCAGGCTGGCGTGCCAGAATCCAAAGGTAGTCATACGAAGGTCCGGTCACCATCACCCACTGATAGTTTTCCTGATCCAGCGCAACGATATTGTAAGCACCATAAAAAGGGCCAAAAAAAGACACTTTTAATGCGCCCTGATCCGTCGCGTCGATAAAGCGGGCTTTGCCAACAGCCTGCTCCCACTCACCGGAATCCTCATCAAAACCACGGTTGATTACTTGCACTGTGTTGTCTGCCTGGATTCGATACTCGGCGCTGACCTGTGACAAGCCGCGCTCAAAACGGTGATCAAGTCTGGCGATCTCAAACCAGATGCCCTGATAACGCTCAAGCTCAAAGTTCTGAATAACCTTTAAACCACCTGGCGGGCCTCCGGTGCAAGAGGCCAGCAGCAGCGCACACAGTGTCAGTAGTATTTTGATTGGTTTGTTCATCAACATGATGTCAGGTTTCCATGATGAGGGGGGGTTCAGAATGCGTCTACCAGGTAATCGGTTCGCCAGCCCAGTCCAGGTAAGATGCCTCGGCATCAACCGGCAGTGCTGCGCAGATCGTCAGTAACTGCTGCGCAACAAACTCAGGGGTGAAGAGTTTTTCGGCCGGCACATTTTTTTGAAACGGACGCGATAACAAGGTATCCACTGTTCCCGGGTGAAACGCAAGCAACTTGATGCCCGGTGCCCGCCGGGCGTACTCAATCGCCGCCGTTTTGACAATCATGTTCAGTGCAGCCTTGGATGCCCGGTAGCTGTACCAGCCACCCTTTTGGTTGTCGCTGATACTGCCAACGCGCGCGCTGAATACAGTGAATATGCAGCGCGGTGAACTTTTTAACACCGGCAGCAGTGCCTGCAGCCACAGTGCCGGCAGAATGCTGTTGATGTGCAAGAGTTCCGCCATCTGCCCGGCATCGATGTCTTCGATGCGTTTTTCCGGTTTGATGTGGTCGTTGTGCAGCACACCGGTGCAGATAAACACGTGACTGAACGGCCCGTTTAATTGTCCTGCCACGTCGCTGATTCCAGCTGCAGTGTAATCACAGCGCAGATAACTGACGGGCACATCGTGGCTGTCCCGCGCTAAACCGGCGCGCTCTGGCGGCTGACGGCTGACGGCAATAATGCCACTCACGCTGTGTTGTTGGCTCATTTCGTTGATCAATGCAGCGGCGATGGCACTGCCGGCGCCAATCACCAATGCCTGCGCCTTTACATGGGTACCAGGTGATTTGATGGATTCTTCAGGCAAGTGTTTAGCCACGTCATCAGACAAGTGTTCAGAGTTCATTGAGATGCTCCAGTACGTAAGCAGATCGTGCTTGCAAAGCCTGCTTTTTGTCGTCGCTCATGCGTTCATAGCTGCGATAAATCATTGCCATGCGCGGATTTTTGCGGAACTGATCAGCATGGCGCGATACAAAGTCCCAGTACAGGCTGTTAAACGGACAGCTGTTGTGGTCAGTCGCGGTTTTCACCTGATACTCGCAGTGGCGGCAGTAGTCTGACATTTTGTGAATGTAACTGCCGGAGGCGGCGTAGGGTTTACTGGCCAGAAAACCGCCATCAGCGTGCATCACCATGCCCAGTGTGTTGGGCAACTCGACCCAGTCGTAGGCGTCGGCATACACCGCCAGATACCAGTCGCAGACCTGCGACGGCGTGATGCCCGCGAGTAAAGCAAAGTTGCCGGTCACCATCAATCGCTGGATATGGTGGGCATAAGCATGATCAAAGGTGTTTTTGAAGCAGGCTTTCATACACGCCATGCGCGTATCACCCGTCCAGTAAAACTCAGGCAAGTCACGGGTATTGTTGAGGAAGTTTTTTGCGGCATAGTCGGGCATGGTCAGCCAGTAGATGCCGCGGATAAATTCTCTCCAGCCAATGATCTGACGGATAAATCCTTCCACCGCATTCAGCGGTGCTTTATTGTCCTGCCATGCCTGCTGCGCGGCCTGGCAGACCTCCAGTGGTGTCAGTAATCCGCAATTCAGACTGGTGGAAATCAGACTGTGAAACATAAAGTGCTGCGACTGTTGCATGGCATCCTGATAGTCACCATACCAGCGCAGTCGTGTGTTAATAAAAGAGTCCAGCGCCTGCAGGGCCTGCTCGCGGGTGGTGGGCCAGTTGAAATGTGTCAGCGTGCCCGGGTGGCTGGAGAATTCGCGGGCCACCAGGCTGAGCACTTCTTTGTCGATGTCGTCACGGGTAAACGGCATCTGTATTGGCACCACCGGATCACCCCGATAGGGTTCGCGGTTACTGCTGTCAAAATTCCATTGGTCGCCAACGGGTTGGTCAGCTTCCATCAATAGGCCGGTTTTTCGGCGCATGTCCCGATAAAAGTATTCCATGCGCAGCTGCTTGCGGCCCTGCGCCCAGTGCGCAAACTCGGCCTTTGAGCAGATAAACCGACTGTCATCGACGATGGTCAGTGGTATTCCCAACTGCGCTGGCCATATCTCCAGCATCTGCCGATGCAGGCGGTATTCGCCGCACTCCGTGACAATCAGCTGGCTGGCGGGTGTGTGGGCGAGGAATGCCTGCAGCACATCGTGCAATCCGAGTTGCGGGCGAGTGGGATCGTAATGATGGTAATGCACTTGCCAGCCGTTTTTGCGCAGGGCAGCAGCGAAGTGGCGCATGGCGCTGAAAATCAACGCGATCTTCTGCTGATGGTGCGCGACATAGTGGGCTTCAGTGCCCACTTCGGCCATGACAATCCAGTCGCGGTGTTTTTCAAGGTGCTGCAAGCTGGACAGATCGGTGGTGAGCTGGTCGCCCAATATCAGAGCGACGTTCACAGTTTAGGCTGACATCGTTCATCGCAGGTGTTCGGGCGGCCGAACCAGCCTGAAATACGGTGGCGATGGCGGGCAAAATACAGATACACACGATCGGCAACGGGCTTGATCAGCGGCCAGCGCATAAACGCAAACCAGTGGCCTTTACCGACCAGCGACCAGGCCATACAGGTAACATCGAGCCCCAGAATAATGCGGCCATCGGGTAATTCACCATGCAGTATACGATCGGCCTGCACACGGTCGATGTGTGGAAAGCGCTGCTCGAAGTCAGCGGCGTTAATGTCCTGCATATCCACGAGACCCTGTTTGTCCAGGCGTTTGATATGGTTGATTTCTCTGGTACACAATGGGCAAAGGCCATCGTAATAAACCCGTAAAGCGGACATTGACTCATTCCTCACGCATGTCATTCAGAACCCTTGTTACGCTGCGGTCAGGCCAACAGTTCATAAAGCTAGGTGTTGTCAGTGTCATGTTACTGTTTTGTCACAATTCGATAATCAACTTGCATTATGATCACCCACATCAGGTACGCGGTGATATTTCGCTAAGCCACAATTTGTCAGCATTCTGGAGTCATTTAAATGAGTATGGCCACTGATACACGATTGACCCGCCGGGGATTGTTAAAAGGCAGCGCTATCGCTTTGGCTGCAGGCCTTAGCCCGGTCGCCATGGCGTTGCAATCACTGGCTGCCAGCCAGTCCGGTGGCGCTGCGACAGCGTCCCGTCTCGCCGACAGTCCTTACGGCCCGATTGGTCCGGTAAACGACGAAGTAACCGGTTTGCCTTTGCTGCAGCTGCCTGAAGGTTTTTCGTATGCCACCTTGTCCTGGGTTGGTGACCTGATGAGTGATGGCAATCCGGTGCCCGAGCGTCTGGACGGCATGGGCGTCGTGGCACTGGAAGACAATGAGATTATTCTCATCCGCAACCACGAGGTAGGCACTGGCAAGCTTATTCCAGCCAGCGCCTGTTACAGCAAAAGCGCGCGTCCGGACGGTACCTTTGCGGCAGGTGGCAATACCACTATCCGCTTTTCGAGACAGGCCAAGCGCGAAATCTCTACGACCCCCAGCCTGGGTGGCACCCTGGTCAATTGTGCGGGTGGCGTGACGCCGTGGGGAACATGGTTGTCCTGCGAGGAAACAAGGACCGACATGACTGCGGAAGGCGGCCTGAAACATGGTTATGTCTTTGAGGTGCGTGTAGACCCATTGCAGACCACCGCCATGCCAATTGTGGATATGGGTCGTTATGACCATGAAGCCGCGGCAGTTGATCCCCGCGACAGTTATGTATACCTGACCGAAGACAATCGCAATCACTCACCCATCTACCGCTTTATCCCCCGTGATGACTCACAGACCCCGGGCGCACTGGAAAAAGGTGGCCGTCTGCAGGCTGCCAAGATCGTTGGCAGAGGTTTTACCGAATTGTTTGCCCCGGTGCCGGGTGAAACTCATCAGATTGAGTGGGTGGATATTGCCAACCCGGATATGGATCCTGAGGGTGAGGTCAGTGGTCCGTTCTTGCAGGCGCGTGACGCCGGTGCGCTGTCCCTGAGCCGTGGCGAAGGCATTGTGTATCATGAGGGCATGATTTACATCGTTGACACCAGTGCTGGCACCAACAATGAGGGCAGCGCAGGGTATGGTGACGGCGCGGTATGGATGCTTGATCCGGTATCCAGCTCTTTGCGCTGCCTGTTTGCATCCACGGATCCGCGCATGGCCAATAACCCCGACAACATCGCCATCAGCCCACGCGGTGGTTTGATGATGTGTGAAGACGGAGGTGGTGCTGAGGATGATTTTGGGTTTGGCGAACGCATTCTGGGGCTGACTACCGCCGGTGAGAGTTATATTTTTGCCAAGAATAATATTGTCCTGACGCAGGAACAGATCACCGCTGCTGGTAAAACCTGTGATCCCGGTGACTACCGTGACCGGGAAATTGCCGGTGTGTGTTTTGATCCCCAGGGCGAAATCATGTTCGTGAACATCCAGATACCCGGCGTGACGTTTGCTATCTGGGGCCCTTGGGAGCGCGGGCCAGTCTGACCCTGCCGCTTTCCTATTTTCCCGCTTCCCCAGGCGGCACTCTTACTTCGCGCAGTTACTGGGTTTCCAGTCTGCGCGCGCCTGCCAGTATGCCGGGCAACGCATAGTTGCCTTCATGACAGGCAAACTCATAGATGCGGTCAGCCGGCGGCCGACGATACAGCACCATTTCTGCTGTCCATGGCTGCGTGTAGGCCACTTCATCGTTCATGGTAAACCGGTAGACAATTTCATCATCGGACACCATGCGGAAGCTTTCGGTGACCTGCAGTCCGGTGCCTGATCCGTAGTGTGATTGCTGCGGGTGCATATTGCGGGTGTTGACCACCAGCGTGTCGCCCTGCCACTCAGCCACTGAATCCCCCATCCATTTATGCACTTCCGGCGGCAGATGCTCGGAATTCAGGCGCAGGATGCGGGCGTCGTGCATCATCTCCGCCATAATCACCACATGTGCATCAGTCTGCACAATCTGGTAGTTGTTGTTATAGATGATGGGCATCATGGGCGGACCGGCACTGGAATTGGAGGTGCGGAAGTCATAAAACAGCAGGCAGCGTTCACCGATGGTGGTCATTTCGGGGCCAAGAAAGGCTTCGGCCCCATGAATGTCGCGCAGCGCCTCCATAAAGTTCTGTTCCGGAGCATCGGTCCGGAAAGGGATTTTGCCATCGGGTGGATCGATGATCATTGAAGTGCGGTATTCACCGTCAATCTGCGTGACCTGAGTGCCTCGGTCCAGCCAGAAGGTGTTGTAGGCTG
Organism: Gammaproteobacteria bacterium; assembly: GCA_041306975.1. Classification (GTDB taxonomy): domain Bacteria; phylum Pseudomonadota; class Gammaproteobacteria; order Pseudomonadales; family Pseudohongiellaceae; genus Pseudohongiella. The sequence goes on from JBFZEG010000075.1 coordinate 6,166, forward strand.
CCGCGGTATTGCCATCGCTGGGCGGTGCACGATTGGGGTCGCTGGGTGCATCTGACGCGACCTCGCGGCCCTGTGCATCCTGTTGCATCTGCTGCGCTTCCTCGGCTGTCATAAAGCGCCGGTCACCAAAACGAGCCGGGCGCTCCAGCGTTGTCTGCGTGGCGTTGGTCCAGATACCCTGCAGGTCGGGTTTGCCGTCGGGTGTGCGAGGCAGTTCGACGGTCGTTGACTGCTGAGCGGCTGCCCAGCTGCTAAGCAGGCAGAGTGTCATCATGATCAAAGAGATGTTTTTTGTGTTCATGGCCTCGTCTTCTTGTTGATGTCTGGGCTCACACGCGCATTGAGCAGCACTATACCTGAGACTGCGCTGCGGGAGCCAGCCGCCGGGTGGATTGCAGTGAGGTTCATGCAAGGGCGGATGCCAGGGTAGTTGCAAGGACAGTTGCAAGGACAGTTGCAAGGACAGTTGCAAGAATAGTTGCAAGGATAGATTTGCTGTAAACGGTTATGGTATTGACAATCATTCCCATTACGATTTAATCTCGCGCCATGTTCGAGGTTGGCAACGCAGCCAACCGGTCAGCACTGATTGTCGGAACTTGATTATGTACGTGTGCATTTGCCGCCAGATTACTGATTCCCAGATTCGCAAACGTTGTGCAGAGGGTGTATCCACCTTCTCTGAACTGCGTGCCGAACTCGGATTGGCGAGCGATTGTGGGCGTTGTGGGCATTATGCCCGTGAAATCATTGCTGAAATCGCTTCCGCCGCAAAGTGCCGGGACATGTCATACGCTGCCTGAACCGCTTGGTTCCCGGGTGTAAGCGCAAACTATAAGCATTCTTGTTATCAATAACTTTTCCTTGTTTGTCAATTAGTTAAGCTGCTCCGCTGCTTGACTTTTACCCGCTCTTCAAGGCACTCTCTCCCCGTCAGCACGCTAACCCACCACACGCCGTTTGCATGTCTGCTGTCAGACATGGGTAGGAGTTTTTATGAAATCCGACAAAACCATGATCAAGCATCTGAATAAAGCACTGGGCAACGAGCTCGTTGCCATCAATCAGTACTTTTTGCACTCACGTATGTTCAAGGATCGCGGTCTCAGCAAACTGGCCGCCAAAGAATATGAAGAGTCCATCGACGAAATGAAACATGCTGACAAGCTGATCGAGCGCGTTTTATTTCTGGAAGGGCTGCCCAACCTGCAGAGCCTCGGCAAGTTGTTTATCGGCGAACACACCAAAGAGATGCTGGAATGTGATCTCAAGCTGGAGATGATTGCCTTGCCAGATCTGCGTGAAGGCATCGCTTACGCAGAGTCCATTCAGGATTATGTCAGCCGTGAATTGCTGGTCTATATCCTGGAAAGTGAAGAAGAGCATGTTGATTGGCTACAAACCCAGCTCAAACTCATCGAGGCAGTCGGTATTGAGAATTACCACCAATCGATGATGTAAGTCAGCTGATGGCATAGACTGCCCGGGTGGCACCGGCCCGGGCGGCCCCGGGCTGATTTTTTAAAGGATGATTTTCATGGGTGAACGGTTTAACGCGTTAAAAGACGAACACATTGAATTTATCGGGCAACAGAAAATGTTTTTTGTTGGCACCGCGGGTGAAGACAGCCTGATCAACGTATCCCCCAAAGGTATGGACAGTTTCCGTGTGATCAGCCACTCGCAGATCATGTGGTTAAATCTGACCGGCAGTGGCAATGAAACAGCAGCGCATGTGCTGGACAATGGCCGCATGACAGTGATGTTCTGCTCCTTCGATAAACAGCCGCTGATTATGCGCCTGTACGGCACTGCCCGTGTCATTCACTCGCGCGACGAGGCCTGGAATAAACTGATCAGCCAGTTCCCTGATTACACCGGTGCGCGGCAGATTTTTGTGCAGGACGTGCAGATGGTGCAAACCTCCTGCGGTTTTGCGGTGCCCTATTATGAGTTCACAGGTCAGCGGCCGACGCTGGACAAATGGGCGCTTAACAAAGGTCGCGATGGTATTGAACAATACTGGAAAGATAAAAATACCCGCAGCCTTGATGGCAAGCCCACGGGTATCGACTGAGTTGCTTATCGTGAGTTGCTTATAAACTGCCCAGGAACTCCAGCACCGCGGCATTGGTCTGTTCGGGACGTTCCTGCTGTATCCAGTGGCCGGCCTCCGGAATCAGAATGACCCCGCGCAGGTCATCTACCACCCTGCGCATGGCGCCTTCAAGGCGGCCTTGCGGCGCGCCGCCGATCACCACATCTTTTTCACCGGCAATAAACAGCGTTGGCACGGTGACACGTGCGTCAGCCAGTTGCGGCGTTATTTCCCAATTGCGATGAAAATTGCGGTAGTAGTTAATGCCACCACGGAAACCGGCGGATTTGAACTGGTTCACCACATAATCCAGATCGTCGCGTGTCAGCCAGTCCGGCAAGGCAGTGGGTTTGCCCATGCGGCCAATCCAGCCACCGGCGCTACGCTTGCGGTCAGTGATAGTGGCCGGTTCTCGCGGGGAATCCGGTGACAAATACAGACGGCTGAGCAGGCCTTCAGGATCGGCGTCGTACTCCGCTTCCGCTACGCCGGGCTCCTGGTGGTAGAGAATGTAGTAAAAATTGTCGCCATAACTTTCCTGCCAGCTCAACAGTGGCGACTGCGCCGGCCGGCCGCTGTACGGCACACTCATGGCAACCAGTGCCGAGAATCGCTCGGGATGCAGCAAGACGGTGTTCCACGCCACAATCGAGCCCCAGTCATGGCCAATAATGATGGCCTTTTCCTCACCAAACGCATCAACCAGACCCACCATGTCTGCGGCAATTTCAGTGATGTTGTAATCCTCAACCGCCTCAGGCGCATCAGTAGCGCCATAGCCGCGCATATCTGGCGCCACTACCCGATAGCCCGCATTGGCAACGGCGACAATCTGATGTCGCCAGGAGTACCACGACTCTGGCCAGCCATGCGCCATAATCACCAGCGGGCCGCTGTCACCCATGGTGGCCACGCGCATGCGGATGCCGTTGGATTCCACAAAACGCAAGCTGATGCCATCAACAGGTGAGGTTTCGTTCATAAGTGAATCTCCGCAGCCTGCAAGCAAAAAAAAGGCTAGTGCCAGGCCTATTATGTTGTTTTTCATGTGAATTTTGATCCTGTGCCGGAGTGCCGGTTAATGGGGTATCATGCCGCCGAGCTTACAACAAAATTTTCATCAGAAGTACTGCCACATGGTTACCCTATTGGATTTGCTTGGACTTGCATTGTTGGCAGTGCTGCTGAATCACTGGTGGCGCTCGCGTGATGCCAAGGCGTTTGCGCTGCTGTACGCAGCGCAGCGCTGTCAGGAGCTTGATCTCCAATTGCTGGATCAGAGTATCGTGCTGCACAAGATCCGCCTGAAGCGCGGCGATGGCGGCATGCCGCAGTGGTGGCGCGAATACCGCTTTGAATTTTCATCAACCGGGGTGGAGCGCTACCCCGGTTCATTGACCATGTCTGGTTACCGCCTGCTCAGTATCGAGATGGCGTCACACGTCACCTATATGCACTAGTGATGATGCACGAGTGTGCATGCGACAGTGTCTAAGCGACAGTGTGCAGGCTGCCCGAGTTGGATTATCGGGTGCCGGGCATGATTTCAAACACCGGGTCAAATTCCACCAGCACAGAGGCCAGTTGCTGTAACACACCGGCATTGCCGCTCACTTCACCATTGCCTGCCATCAGTTGACTTGCCAGTGTTGCCTGACCGGCAATCACCGCGATCAGATCGCTGCGGTTCATGCGGATGGTGGCGTCAGCATTATCTGCCTGATAGCCGGAAATGTGCGTCAGCGTGCTGTTGCTCATCTCGATAATCATGGTTTCGCCGGTATCCGGGCTTACAAAATTAATCACAAATTGCATGCCCTCAGCGCGTTGGCTATCGACGCGCGTGGCAACAGCATCCCACCACTGTGCTGTGGACATCGCGCGTGCCAGGTCAGGGCCAGTGCTGCGTGCTGCGGCGGCAGGGCCAACGCCCTGTCTGAGCTCCATGGCTGCGGTGAGAAATGCATTACGCATGCTCGAACTTTCATACTGATAGCCAAGTTGTTCAAAGGTGGCTGCCAGCATGTCGCTGGCAGCGGTATTGTCAGGCTCGGCGTATACCAGTTTGTTGAGAATCTCCATGGCAAGGCGGTAATCACCGGCATCAAACAATGCTTGTGCGCGTGGCAGGATGGCGGCTGCGCCGCCCATCATCTCTACGTAAAGTGGTGCTGAGTCTTCCGGAGACAGTGGTGCCAATGTGGCAGGATTGCCGTCCCAGTAACCCAGATACCGATTGATAACGGCGCGGGAATTATGAAACTCAGAGCCATGATACTGGCGGACACTCCAGCTTTGCTGCAGGGATTCAGGTACCTGGTACACATTGTGAATCTGATTGATGGTGACGCCGCGATTGGCCAGATTTAACACCTGATTATTGAGGTTGGCGTACGCATCGCGCTGATCACGCATCACCTCCTGGATTCGCTCATTGCCCCAACGCGGCCAGTTATGCGAGGCCACCATCACCTCAGCGTCTTGCCCAAAACGATACAGTGCTTCGTTGATTTGCTCTGACCAGGCTAAGGCATCACGCACCAGTGCGCCACGCAGGGTATAAATATTGTGGATGGTGGCAGTAATGTTTTCAGCGGCCCAGAATACTTTCTGATCGGGGAACCAGGCATTCATTTCGGCCGGGGCTTCAGTACCCGGGGTGTTCTGAAACACGATGGTCACGCCATCAATCACATGTTCTTCAAACGCTTCGCTGACCACAATGGTAGGCGCAATCAGACCGCTGGTGCCACGCGCCAGTGCTTTGCCAATGGCGGAATCCACCTGCCCAAAAGGGCCTGCAGGCAGCGGGTTGCCATACTGGTAAGATGCCCGTCGGCTCATGGCATTGCCCGCATAGACGTTTTCAGAAATGGCTTCTTCCATAAAACCCACCGGCGCATAAATGTCGACGTTGCCAGCAATCACATCGGCTTCATCCACTACACCACGCACGCCGCCAAAGTGATCAATGTGTGAGTGTGAATACACAATGGCGGTCACCGGGCGCTCACCGAGCTGCTCATTGGCAAACTGCAGGGCTGCCTGAGCGGTTTCCAGCGTCAGCAGCACGTCAAACAGGATCCAGCCGCGCTCGCCGCGGATCAGTGTCATATTGGCCAGATCGTAACCGCGGATCTGATAGATAAAGTCGGGCACCACTTCATACAAACCATAGTTCATATTCAAGGTGGCCTGGCGCTGCAATGACGGGTGGATGCTGTCGTAGTCAGTGCCATCCAGCAGGAAATCGTAACGGCCCATGTCCCAGACCACATTGCCGGCCGCCCCCAGAATCTGCCGGTAATCCGGTGCAGCAATAAAACCACGCTGCGACTCTTCGCGATCGCGCTCATCCTCAAAAGGCAAGCTGGCGCGCAGTGCCTGCTGGGCGGCAACCGTGGCCTGAGTTGGCGGCGCGGTGTTGGTTTGTGCGTGCAGCGACGCGGTAAATGGTGCAATCAAAAGCACGCTCAAAACGCTGGCTGCGATGCGGGAATAACGCGTGGGCATCAGGCTCGGTTGGCTGTTGCGCAGTGACATCATGGTTTCCTCTTTGTTTTTGTTCAGGGCAGCAGTAAACCTGATTTGCTGTGGTGACTCAAGTGGTGACTCAAGTGCAGCATCAAGAGCCGCATCAAGAGCCGCATCAAGTGTCGTTTGACCGCCTCTCTCGCAGGCATTGTGTCGGGCAATCGAGCGGTCTACTATGTAGGCGAATCGACCACAAGGCGGCACTAAAAATGACAATACTCCGCAAGACGATTTACCGTTTAACCGCTGCAGGCATGTTGGCATTTGCGCCTGCAACCGGGGTGTTTGCCCAGTCAGCAGGCAGCGAGCAGATTTTACCGCGCACCGCAGATGGCAAGCCTGATCTACAGGGTTTGTGGACCAATCAGACACAAACACCGTTGGAGCGCCCTGCACAGTTGGGGCTTCAGGGATTCCTCACGGCCGACCAGGCCCGCGAGTTTGAGGCCACAGCGCGTCGTCGCGTTGAGCAATCCAATCAGCCCAGTGACCCCAACCGCCCACCGCCCACTGATGGCAATACCGATGCCGGTTACAACCTGTTCTGGCTGGACAGAGGTACCAATGTGGCCGTGGTGAATGGCGAATACCGCACGTCATTGATCGTGGAACCGCCCGATGGCCAGATACCCTTTGTAGACGGTGATCGCCCGCAGGGCCTGATTGCTGAATGGCGGGCGCGACCGGGTGTTGAACCTTTTGATGGCCCCGAGCTGCGCCCAATGGGTGAGCGTTGTCTGCTGGCCTTCAGTTCCAGTTCAGGGCCGCCCATGCTGCCGGTGATGTACAACAATAACTACCAGATAGTGCAGACGCCGGATCATGTGATGATTCTGGTGGAGATGGTGCACGACGCGCGTATTATTCCCCTGGACAAGCCGCACACGGCCTATGACACCGAGCAGTGGATGGGGCAGTCAGTCGGGCGTTGGGAGGGCGACACACTGGTGGTAGAAACAAAACACTTTCATCCGCAGCAGGCCTTCCGTGGCGCCAGTGAACACCTGACCATCACTGAAAAATTCTGGCTGGAGTCACCGGGCAAAATTGTTTACAGCGTAACGCTGCAAGATCCGACAGTGTTCCGCCAGCCGTGGACAGCCGAGATCCCCATGCAGCGCCGACCGGCAGGTGAAATGATGTACGAATACGCCTGTCATGAAGGCAACTATGCGTTCTCCGGCATTCTGGCGGGTGCGCGCAAACTGGAAGAGCTTGGACAGCAAGGTCCTGTCGACGGGGCGCTGGATGGCGAGGAATCTGAGTGATGACAAGGATGATGCCGGCTGTGTTAATCACCATGAGCTCGCAGTGCCTGTCGGCTGTGGCCGACACGAAGCACTCGCTGAGCTTGATGGCACTGGCCGGTATGGTGCTGGCCGTAAACCTGTTGTTGCCTGCGGAGACCGTGATGGCTGCCACTCCTGTTAGCCCCTCGGCGGATCCCTCCATTCGCCCGTATACCATTCACATCGCGGATGAGGAGATTGCCGACCTGCAGCAACGTCTGGCAAGCGCACGGCTGCCGGAACAGTTGCAGGATGTTGACTGGCGTTACGGGACTGACACGGCTTACCTCGCTGAGTTGCTGGACTACTGGCAACATCAGTTCGACTGGCGTGCGCAGGAGCGGCGTCTGAATGAGTTTGATCAGTTTGTCACCGACATTGACGGACTGCAGATGCATTTTATTCATCAGCGTTCTCCGCATGCCAATGCGACACCGCTGTTACTGACACACGGTTGGCCCGGCTCAATTGTTGAGTTCTACAAGATTATTGAGCCACTGACGCGCCCGGAACTCCATGGCGGCTCAGTGGAAGATGCTTTCCACGTGGTGGCACCGTCGCTGCCCGGTTTTGCGTTTTCGGAAAAACCCTCGCAAGCCGGTTACAACCCGGAAAAAATGGCGCATATGCTGGCAGCACTGATGCAACGCCTGGGGTATGAAAAGTATGGCGCGCAGGGCGGCGACTGGGGCGGCATCATCAATCGTATATTGGCTGCACGCTATCCGGAGCGGCTGATTGGTTTACATTCCAATTTTGTGTTGGCCAACCCGCCGGCGGATGCGGAACTGCGTGCGCAGACGCCTGCTGCCGATCTGGCACGGCGCGATCAACGTCAGGCATTTATGGCCAACGAAACCGCCTATCAGCAAATTCAGGGCAGCAAACCACAAAGCTTGGGCGTGGGTTTAAACGATTCCCCGGCGGGTCTTGCTGCGTGGATTGTTGAGAAATTTCATGGCTGGAGTGATTTGCCCAACAATCATCCGGAAGACAAATTCAGCAAAGATGAGTTGCTGACCAATATCAGCGTGTATTGGTTTACCGGCAGCATCACTTCTTCATCGCGTATTTATTATGAAAATCGTGCGGTGCCGATGAGCGAACCCTTGGGTTTTGTGAGCGTACCTACGGCTGGAGCAATTTTCCCCAAAGAGATTTACCTGACCCCACGATTGTGGGCCGAGCAGTCTTACAATATTGTGCGCTGGACAGAGATGCCGCAGGGTGGCCATTTTGCGGCGCTGGAGGAAACCGACCTGCTGCTGGCAGATATACGGGCATTTTTCCGCCAGCTGCAACAGAATTGATGCCGGCGCTGAACTGGCCGGCGTCGACCCTGCGGTCAGTAAAAAGGGCCAGTGCTGACAAGGCCGGCTTTGAACAGGCCGGCACGCAGGCGACAGTTGTTCAGTTCAGCTCAGGATGTCCCCAGGGCGTGGGCGGTGTGGCGACCGGCGTGCTCAGATCAAAGGCCACGCGAAACATGCGGTCGGAACCCGGACGTGATAGTTCATACACGAACTGCTGGCCGGGAACTATTTCCATGGCCCAGACATTGGTCACCGACGCCGCCGAGCCTTCGCGCAGGAACAGGTCGATCGAGAACTGATCCACCGGGAACTCCTGTCGTGATGCACTGCCGTCAGTGCTGGTGTCGCCACCATACTGGGTGAGAATGTCTTCGGAGCCGTCTTTGTGGCGATGATCATGCTTCAGGCGCAGACCAGCGTCAGTGCGGGTAATGATCCAGGTGCGGCTGTGATCGTCACCGACATGAAACGGAATACGCAGTTCACCGTCGAGACACTCACGCACATGCATCACCAGTGTTTGGCCGGCAAAGGCATCGTCGGGGTTGACGGGCGTATTGGCAGCAATGCTGCCCTCATAGGAAAGTCCGCAGTGTTGCTCAAAGGCAGCCATAAATTGATCGGCTGCGGCGCCGGAGTCTGTTGTGGCAGAGGTGCTCTGCTCAGCGCCGCCGCAGGCTGACAAGGCAGCAACAGTGATAGCAGTCAGCCACGGGCGGGCGCGTGTGGCAGCAAGACGTGTGGCTGAAAGACGTGTAGCAGAAAGACGTGTAACAGCAAGAATAAACGTGTTCATATAAAGGTCCTCAAAAAGTGGGATATCAAATATCTGCTGACAAAAGTCACTGATCAACAATTTTTACGCAACAACAATAACGGAGAGATACCATGCGTTACCCCGATTGTCACCCCATTCCGGCATCTGCCCCGCCGCGGGATGGATTAAAAAGCACCTTGGTCAAAAGCACCGCAATCAAAACCACACTCGCCAGCTTGCTGGTATTATTGGCAGCCTGCTCTGATCCGGCGGCCCCGGGCGCAGACATGGCTGCAGAAAACACCGCAGCCGCCCCGGAACATCGCTTCAGTACAGAGATTCGCTGGACCAGTTACGGCATTCCGCACGTCAAGGCCGATGACTGGGCCAGTCTGGGATACGGATTTGCCTATGCCACCGCCAAAGATGCAGTGTGCACCATCGCTCGCGACGTGCTGATGGTCAATGGTGAGATGTCCCAGCATTTCGGTGCAGAGCAGGGCAATCTGCAGAGCGACATTTTCCACCGTGCGGTGCTTGATGACACCATGATTGCCGGCTTCCGCGCCAGTCAGACCGACAGGGCCAACGAATTTTCAGCCGGGTATATTGCCGGTTACAACCGCTATATCAACGATCACCGGCAGGATCTGCCCGAGAGTTGTGCCGGGGCAACCTGGGTGAGCAGCATCACCGAACGTGATCTCGATAAACTCACCATTGGTGTGGGCATCCGTTATGGGTTGGGGCGCTTCCAGCGCGAGATGGCCAACGCTGCGCCACCAGGTCAACCGGTGGCCAGTCTTGACAGTGATTTTGAACTGCCTGCCGGCATTGGCAGCAATGCGGTGGCGATGGGCCGCGAGGTCACGCAAAGCGGGCGCGGTCTGCTGCTCGGCAACCCGCATTATCCCTGGCAGGGCTCCTCACGTTTTCACATGATCCACACCACCATCCCCGGTGAACTGGATGTGATGGGTGTCAGTCTGTACACCACCAACCGCATCGCCATCGGGTTTAACAAAGATGTGGCGTGGACCCACACGGTGTCCACCGGCCTGCGCTCGACCATTTATGCGCTGGAACTTGATCCGGCCAATCCCACCCGTTATCGCTACGGTGATGATTACCGCGACATGCAGCCGGTCACCATTGACGTGCCGGTGCTTAATCAGGAAGGTGGCGCAACCACGCAGTCGCATACCGTTTACATGACCCATTACGGCCCGCTGCTGGTATCCAATCAGCTGCCGTGGACACCCGAGCGTGCCTATGCCATCCGCGATGCCAACCTTTACAACGACAGGGCTGCGGTGACCTATGACGCGCTCAACAAAGCGGCCAATATCGACCAGGTCGAAGCTGCTCTAAGTCTGCAAGGTGTCTCCTGGACAAATACCATTGCTGCTGACAGTGATGGCACGGCGTTTTATGCAGACATCAGCGTGGTGCCCAACGTCGACGCCGAGTTGATCGGTCGTTGCCGGGTGCCGGTGGAAGGAGCTTCGCGCAACCTGGTGATTCTGGATGGCAGCCGGCCGGACTGCGAATGGCAGGAAGCCCCGGCCAGCCACATCCCGGGCGCCATGCCGGCAGACAACATGCCGCGTATCCGTCGTGATGACTATGTACACAATGCCAACGACAGTTATTGGTTGTCCACGCCGCGCCAGCCACTGGAAGGTTTCTCACCCATCATCGGCGCTGAAAATGCCGCGGTGAGCCTGCGTACCCGCGCCGGTCTGACTTTTATCGAAGCCGCATTGGCCAGTGGCCGTAAGATGCAGGCGCAGGATCTGCAGGATATGTTGTTCAGTCATCGTCACTTTGGTGCCGAGTTGTTTCTGGACGAAGTGCTAACGCTGTGTGCCGGCGATACCCAGGTCACGCTGGAGTCCGCTATCGTGGATATCAGCGCAGCGTGCACAGCCTTAGCGGCGTGGGACCGGCGTGAAGATGTTGACAGCCGTGGTGCCCACGTCTGGCGTGAATTCTGGCGGCAGGCCGGGCGCACGGCAGATCTGTTTGCTGTGCCTTTTGATAACAATGATCCGGTGAACACACCCCGAACGCTGGCGCTGGACAATGAGACAGTGAAGCAAGCGCTGCGTCAGGCGCTGGCAACATCACAGAAACTGTTTACCGATAATCAGGTGGCGCTTGATGCGCCGCTGGGCACGCTGCAGTTTGAACCGCGCGGTACAGAAATGATCGCGATTCCCGGGGGTGACGGGGGTGCCGGCATGTGGAGCGTGATCACCTCGCAATTCCGTCCCGGTGTCGGATACAGCCCGATTGTGCATGGCAATAGTTACATTCAGGCAGTGGGCTGGCAGACAGATGGTCGTGTGGATGCCAAGGCAATACTGACCTATTCACAATCCGAGGACCCGCGTTCGGCGCATTTTGCCGATCAGACGCGTTTATACGCAGACAGTCAGTGGGTCAGCCTGCCGTTTTATGAAGAGGATATTGCGGCAGATCCGAATCTGGTCACGCTGTTGCTGCAGGAATAGACTGCTCCGGAAACAGCTTGCTGCAGGGACAAAAGCCCTGCAGCAAACAGGCCCTGCAGCAATCAGTCTTGCATAACCAGTAGATTCGTCTGCAGTTGTCCGGATCAATAGTCGCCCGGATTAATAGTTGCCCGGATTAATCCGGGCGACTGCAACGCGGATCGTTCTGCTGAATGGCTGTCAGCATCTCACGCGTCAGTGGGATAGGATCACAGCCGTGCCCGGTCTCACAGATCATGTCCCACTGTGGTTCAGCCTTGACGTGACAGCCCAGGCAATTTCCACCAAAACGGTTCACCACGTCGGTGAAGCCACGTGTCACAATTTCCGACCCCTCAGCGCTGACCGCCAGCTCAAAAAACTCCCAGTCATTGGTGGCCGGACTGGTACCTTCCGGTTGCTTGATCATCACTTCGGTGGGCACCAGTTGTACCATGGAACCGGTGGGCCAGGTGCCGCCGTTGGCGGAGTTAGCCACCGCCAGTGTGGCGTCCAGATTACCCAGCAGGTTGTCTACAAAAAAGCCCCTGACCGGGGTCATCTCGGTAATACATTCAAACGTGTTCTCATCCACGGCGATCAGCTGATCGGACTGGGCTTTAAGTTGTGCAGCGCCCGCCAGTGCCAGCGCTGCACCTACCGCAGTTGCCGTGATCATCATGTGTAATCTTTTCATGTTACTCCCTGTTGTCGATTAATGTTTATCAAGTAAATAGGCTTACTGCGCACTCAGCTCTTTGTGGCGGATGATAATGCGATCCATGTCATGACGACAGGAGCCGGCCTTTTTGATCAGCTTGTCTTCACACACATCACACCGCACACACTCTTTGAAGTCAATTTTTTCGCGCTGTATGGCGCCGGTCGGGCAGGCATGTTCGCATACCGTGCACACCGTGCACTGTTTCACCCGTTTGATACGCAGTGGGCTGACCAGTGATACCACGCCGAGCGCAGCACCCAGCGGACACACATATCGGCAATAAAAGCGCGGTACTACCACGCAAGCTAGCAGGATGGCAGCCAGAATGGCAAACAGCATGGCCGATCCGCTCAGGAAAAACAGCGTGCCAAAGGGCTCAAAATACGGGAACACTTTGACGTTATTAAAACCAACCGCCATCACCAGAATAAACGCCAGAATGGCGTACTTCACGTACAGGCCATTCAGATGCCAGGCCTTGGGGATTTTGATGGACTTCTGCAGAGGAGCCAGCCAGCGCTTGGGGGTAAAGCGGGTAATGATGTCCTGCACTGCGCCAAACGGACACAGCGCGGAACAGAACAGCCGCCCCCAGATCAGCGTGGTAACCAGCGTGAACACCACAATCATCAGCACTGGCAGGTTGTTGAGGAAAATGGATGGGCCCTGAGTAGCAGCGCCGGTGATGTGTGAGACTGATAAAAATCCGCCATCAATAATACCCAGATACACCAGCGTTGCGGTCAACGCCGTCCAGCGCAGCGCTGCACGTTTGGTAAAAAATGCCGCCAGTGCCAATGCAAACACCAATGACAGCAGAATGACCTGGTCCCAAGGTGTGACGCCCCAGGGAGGATCATTAAAAAATTTCAGAATGGCACTGTTTTCTGCGCGCAGGATGCTGGCAATTTCGCGCTCACTGAGAATCGGGTCATTTTGCGCCAACTGCAAACCCATGCCTACTGCCTGATAACTCAGTTCAAAGGGTTCAAGACTGCCCAGCGGCTGGTAGGTGAAATTGATCGGCTGAGTAGGATCAATCCAGTCATCCAACACAATGGCGCCCGCAAATTCGGCGCGATTGGTGATCATGCCGGCATCAGCATTGCCGGCAGTGACTAGACGATTGGGCAATACCCGACGGGTGGGCGCATCGCCCTGCTGAATGGTCAGTCTATCCTGTCGGAACTGACCAAAGCCTTCGCCGCCCACCGCCAGCAACATCATCTGCGCGCCGCCAAGACGGGAACTGGCATCACGCTCGGCGCGCGCGTAGGCGGTGCGGCCAATAAAAAACTCACCCAGGGCAGCGTGGCCCAGATAGGTAAAGGTCAGTTCCAGCTGGCTGCCACCGGGTACCGGCATGACCAGTTGTTTAACCACGCCCTGATCGATCAGGTCCTGCCAGCTGTACTGGCGCATCTCCTCCAGCACCCGCTCACTGCGGGCACGGTCCACCGGATTGCCGGGTATAAAGTTGTTGTAAGCTTCGGCAACCCGTCGGGCGGCCTCGCGCACACCACGGGTAATGGCAAAGCTGGTCACTGTCGCGCCGGCAATGCCGTCAATGTCACGCAGCAGACGGAATTCATCGGCCACATGTTTATTCTGCAGCTGTGCCTGAAACACTGGATCGGCTGCAAAGTCGCCGACCGTGTTGACGTACGATTCTACATAGTCGAGCAGTTTAAAACCGCTGACCTGATTGTCGGTATTCAGGCCAATCAGCATATCCAGCGGCGCGCTGTAACCGCGCTCTTCCGGCGGCACATCCGCACTGAGAAACACATAACCCACCAGTTCCTGCTGACCGTTGTCAGGGTTCTGCCGATAGCCGCGGTAAACCGGTGGTTCACCTTCTTTTTCCGAAAAACTCTCGGCACCCGGCAACACCTGCGACAGCCACTGCGGTTGCACCTCGGTGGAAAACGGTGTCCTGACCGGATTGCCTTCAACCGGTTGGCGGGCAGGTTGTGCCAACACAAGCTGACTGAACAGGGTTAGTGACAAAAAGCTAAGTAACAAAAAGCTGAGTATCAAAAGGCGGAGTAACCCAAGGCTGACAAGCCGGGGGAACAAGCGGGTGTTGCGGTTGAGCGACATAAATGAATTCCACAAACGGGTTGATTACCACGACCTGAGCCCGGCTAATATACCCGTGACTGTGCCAGCGCTCCAGCAAACGCCACACTTTGTCATAACTCTCCACCCATTAAACACGCCAGGCGCGCCAGCGTGCTGCGTCCCGCAATACCGTGCTTAGAAGCGGCTGTCGATTTCCACAGCGTTGAGAAAGCGTGTGGACTCGCCCATGCGATAGGCGTAAATCACCGAAAATGTCAGCACGTTCTGCACGTAGTTGCGGGTTTCAGTAAACGGAATGGTTTCAATCCACGCGTCCAGCGGCAAGGGGCTGCTGCTGGTTTGTCGCAGCCATTGCCGCACACGCCCGGGTCCGGCGTTATAGGCCGCTGCTGCGACAGCACGATTGCCGTTAAAGTCTTCCAGCAACTGCGCCAGATAACGGCTGCCCAGCGCAATATTGATCTCGGGTCTGAGCAGATCCTGATCATTGATACGCATGCCGGCGCGCGTGGCGGTTTCCCGTCCGGTGGCCGGCATCAGTTGCATGAGCCCGAGGGCGCCGGCACTGGAGCGCACGTCGTGCATAAACGCGCTTTCCTGACGGGCTATGGCAAACAACAACTGTTGTGAAACATCCAACTGCGTGGCGGCGCTGGCAAACAGATCACCATAAGCCAGCGGAAAGCGCAGTTGCAGGTCGTCCCAATACTGTGCGCGGATCATGGCTTGTATGCCATTGCGGTGCCAGCCCCAGCGGTCAGCAATCAGGCCGCTGCTGACAATCTGGTCAGCACTCATGGTGGACTGTGCAAACTGCCACTCGCTGCGCGCGCTGAGTTCTTCACCGAGCACATACAGCTCATGAGCACGTTGCACCGCAAGATTGTTATACAGATCACTCATCTCCTGAGGCCGCACTGGCACCGGGCGATCAACCAGTTCATAGGGCAGGCCCAGTTTGTCGGCAGACAGAAATCCGTAGAAACTGCGGGTCTGAGCCAGCTCGTAATACAGTTGTTCGGCCTCGGGCAGCGTGCTGTCATGGTCAACGCCCGCGGCATTGAGTTGCTCCAGCGTGCGCGCCCACCAGTACTTCCAGCGCTCACTGTTCTGCGCCTCCGCAGGCAGGCGGGGAATCCACGCCGCCATGCGTTGCCAGTCCTGTGCGCGAATGGCGTCACGCAAAATCCAGCTCACCAGTGTTTCTGAGCTAATCTCAGGCTCGTTCACCAGCATCGCCTCAGTGTCTGCAACCAGACCCTGCTGCAGCCCGCGTTGGGCAATAAACTGTTTGCTGGCGGTCAGCTCGTCAGCGCTGAAATTGTGAATGGCGTGATGTCTCTCAAGTGCGCTCAGCGCCTGTGGTGCATCCGCCTGCGCCAGACGACGCACACCATGCAAGATAATTTCCCTGACTTCCGGCGCGGGCTCTCCCAGCGCGACATCAGTCAGCAGGCGTTCCGGCTGCCCGTCGATGCGCAGGTACAGTTCTGACAGTCGTCGCTCGCGCTCGGGCATCAAGCGTGACACATAACGGGCCAGCCCCATTTGCCGGGACTGCAGGGTTTTGGCAAAGCGTTGCCAGGCAATATCCGGCTGCAGAAAACCTTGCGCCAGCCATGCCTCAAAGACCGGGTCACAGTCATTGGGCTGTGAATAGTCCACATTCCACAAAGGCGCCACGTCCACCAGGGCGGCGGTGTTGCCAAGCTCAAGCTGCGCGCGCAAGGCACGGCAGGTCAGTGTGGTATTGGTGTTCTCAGCGCGATGGTAACGAGCTACGTCGCTCCAGCGGCCCTGATCGGCCAGTGCCGACACCCACTCACGCTCGAGGCGGTTGCCCAGGAAGGAATCACCGTGGCGGGATAAAAAGTCATCCACCGGCGTAAAGTGATTGCCGCGTTGCGCCAATGCTGACAGCGACGGACGCAGAGCGTTGAACTCCAGATACACTGTCAGAGGGTAGTCTTCAAGCTGCGCCATCAGCGTCTGCAGTTCGGTGCTCTGGCCGCGGGACTGCGCCTGCACAGCCTGTTGATACAGGGCGCGTTGCTGCACTAACATGGGATCGTGCAGCAGCGGATTGTCGGTTGCCTGGGCCAGCGCCTGGTGCGTGAACAGGTATCCGCTGACGAGCAATAGCGTGGCCGAATACCAAGCCCGTTGTCTGGCCGTTGCTTTGCTGAACAAAAAATTTGTCACAAAAATGCAATATTGCATGCAGTACCCTCGAGCAACAGGATAATCTTGATGCCTGACTTTGCACTGCATCCATTCATCTCCCGGAAGTTCAACATGTTCAAACGTGGCGTCATCACCAGTCTGTTTTCAGCATTTTCCGTGTTGGCGGCGCCGCTGGCGTTGGCTGACACTCAGGTCAAGATTATTGCGTTTAATGACTTTCACGGCAATCTGTTCAGCGCCGGCAGTGTGGAAGGTGTACCGGTGGGGGGTGTTGACGTGTTTGCTGCCTACGTTGACCGGCTCAAAGCGCAAAACCCATTCAACGTGGTGGTATCGGCCGGCGACCTGATTGGTGCCAGTCCGCTGGTGTCTGCACTGTTTCATGACGAGCCGACCATTGAAGTGATGAACAGACTGCGGCTGGATTTTAACGCGGTTGGCAATCATGAGTTTGATGATGGCTCTGAAGAGCTGCTGCGTATGCAAAACGGCGGCTGCCACCCCCTGAATGAAAACACCTGCCAAGGCGCGAGGGTGGGAACACCGGTACCGTTTGAAGGGGCACAGTTTGGCTTTTTGTCCGCCAACGTGGTGGTTGAGCAGAGCGGCGAAACCTTGTTTCCGGCGTATGGTGTGAAAACCTTTGGGGAACACGACATTGCGTTTATTGGTCTGACGCTGGAAGGCACGCCGGATATTGTGCTGGCAGAGGGTATCAGCACACTGGAGTTTCTGGATGAGGCCGAGACCATCAACGCGCTGATTCCACAAATCCGTGCGCAGGGCATTGAGGCCATTGTGGTGTTGATACACGAGGGCGGCTTGCGGCCCGAAGCGTCGGGTATGTTCAACAGTTGCATGGATGACATCACCGGCACGGATCTGGTGATGCCCATCGCGGAAATAGTCAGCCAGCTCGACGACGCAGTGGATCTGGTGATTACCGGGCATAGCTCGGTGGCATACAACTGCAATATCCCCAACAGCGTGGGTCGTCTGATTCCTGTCAGCCATGCGCAGGGTGCGGCGTCGGTCGTGTCCGATATTGATGTGATGCTCGATGATGTCAGTGGGGACATCACCGAGGTCAACGTGCGCAATCTGTTGGTGGAACAGAACGAATCCGTGATGCCGGTGCAGGAGATAACCCGCCTGATTAATGCCTACAGTGATCTGGCGCAGCCATTGGCAGACAGAGTGATTGGTACGATGACGGCAGCGGTGACCCGCAGTGCTGATCCGCTGACTGGGCAGAGCGATGCCGGCAGTATGATTGCAGACGCTCAGCTTGAGGCTACCCGTTCACCCGAACGTGGGGGAGCACAGCTTGCACTGATGAATTCCGGTGGTGTGCGTGCCAACATGAACGCAGAGCTTTACCCGGGCCATATCACCTACGGCGCAATATACGCCATGCAGCCTTTTGGCAACTCGCTGGTTACCATGACCTACACGGCTCGTCAGCTCAAAGATGTACTGGAACAGCAATTCCCCGGCTGTCTGGGTCGCAGGCAGCGCACGATTCTGCAGGTGTCTGCCGGCTTTAGTTACCAATTCAACGAGAATGCGCCTGAGTGCAACAGAATTGTGGAAATGACATTAAACGGGCTGCGCCTTGTGCAGGCCGGTGAGCTGGTGGATCCCGAGTTGCCGGTCAGGGTGACGGTGAATAACTTTATAGCTGACGGTGGAGACGCATTTAGTACCCTGGGTGCCGGCACCGATCGTTTGGCCGGTATGCTCGACATCGACGCGCTGGAACAATACCTGGCACGTTTCAGTGACCCAGACTCCGCGTACAATCCTGCTGCGGAAAGTCTCGGCAAACCCCGTGTGCTCAGTTTGCAGTGACAGGCGTCCGGGAAGGGGCCGCCTTTTCCTGCGCTGACCCAAAGTGCTATCATCCGCGCACTTTACATTTCCTGTCCGCTGTCCCGGACTCATGATTAGGAATCACTATGTCAGTTGATGATTCAAAGATTATTTACACCGAAACCGATGAAGCACCCCG
>JBFZEG010000080.1:0-3385 GCA_041306975.1 Gammaproteobacteria bacterium
GCCGTCGCTGCGCGGGTACAGGAAGGCGCTTCGTTCAGTAAAAGCCTGCAACAAGAGGAAAGTTTCCCACCCTTGCTGGTGCAGATGGCTGCCAATGGCGAGGCCAATGGCACCCTGGGCACACAACTGGAATATGCCGCCGGATGGCAGTCACGCGAGTTGGACGTGCGACTGGGCACTCTGATGGCGTTGCTGGAACCGCTCACCATCGTACTGATGGGCGGGTTAATTACCCTGATCATGCTGGCAGTGCTGCTGCCGGTGTTTGATATGAGTTCGTTGATCTAGACATGCAAGGATTTGATTATGAATAAGCATTCAAAAGGCTTCAGTCTGATTGAAATACTGGTGGTGCTGGTGATTATGGGGCTGCTGGTCAGCATCATTGCGCCCAACGTGCTCGGGCGGGCTGATGAGGCGCGGGTGCAGAAAGTATTTGCTGATTTCAGTGCCATCGAAACGGCTCTGCGGCTGTACCGGCTCGACAATTACGCGTTCCCGAGCAGTGAGCAGGGACTTGGTGCGCTGATTGACCGGCCGACACTGGCACCCGTGCCAGCTAACTGGCGCGAAGGCGCTTATCTGGAATCGTTGCCGATTGACCCCTGGGGCAATGCATATCTTTACCTCAGTCCAGGCCAGCAGGGTGACTATGACATTTTCAGTTATGGCGCTGATGGTGTGCGCGGCGGTGAAGGCCAGAATGCTGACTATGGCAACTGGCAGGAAAATGCCCAGCAGGAATAACCGCTGATGAACTCGCTGCGTTTGCACCACCGTAACCGTTACGCTGAGCCCCGACTGAGTCAGGGGCTTACCCTGATCGAAATGCTGGTGGTGTTGCTGATCATGGGGTTGCTGGTGAGTGTTACCGCCTTGTCGATAGGGCTGGCGGGTCGCGGTGATGCTGAAGACGCGGCGCGCACGGCTGAAGACCTGAGCCGACTCTTTGAGTATGCGGCTCAGCAGGCGTTGGTGCGCGGTGAGGTGTTGGGCTTGAGCCTGGGCTTGAGTTTGGGTACAGATGCTGACCAACCTATGCAATGGTGGCGCTGGACATCCGAATCAACGTCCGGGGCTGCGTTTAATGCAGGTATCAGCACAGTGCCAACAGCCAGGTGGCAGGCACAAGCTGAGGCGTTTATGCCCGTCGTTACAGTACCGGAACAATTTAAATTGCAACTGACCGATTCACCGTCCGCAGTGCTGCCTGATCCGCTCACTGATTCCGGTCCTCAAATTGTGTTTATGCCGGCGCGCGAGACAATCGAATTTGATGTGCGCGTGCAGGACACACAGACCGGACAATCGTTGGCGCGCATCTGGGTTTCCGAGCAAGGAAGTGTCGACTGGAGCGTGATGTGATGAATCAGTTACGGACACGCCGAAGACAACAGCAACAAGGTTTTACCTTGATCGAAGTGATGGTCGCGCTGATGATTATTGGCATAGCGCTGCCCGCGCTGATGTTTCAACTGGGGACACAGCTTGACGGCACTCAGGTGATTAACAATCGGACGCAGGCCGCGTGGGTTGCGCAGGATCAACTGGCGTTGCTGCAACTCAGGCAAGCGGCGGGTGAAACCTTGTCTGCTGGTGAATGGCAGGGCGAGGTACTTTACGGCAACCGTCAGTGGTATTGGCAACGCCGCGCTGAGTCAACGCCTGCGCCCGGACTGCTGCGCCATACCATCCGAGTGGCTGATGACGAGCAGGCGCTGTTGTCGGCAGACACTGCGCTGGTCAGTGTGGATGCCTACCTCATGGCAGGTTTAGCTGATAACCCTGATGCCGGTGGCACACCATGAGCAAGCGCCCGGGCTCCTCTGTTCACACACGCGGATTCACGCTGATCGAGTTGCTGATAGCCATGAGCCTGACGGTGTTGACGGGCGCTATTAGTTATCAGTTCCTGGATGCGTCCATTCGCGTACAGTCACAAGGCAACGCAGCACTAAAATCGCTGACAACCATTGAGCAGACTTGGCAGCTGATGGCGTCTGATCTTCATAACAGTATCGACAGGCCGGTTGGTAAACCCGCCGTTGGGGCGGATCTGCTGTCGGTGCTCGACTCAGGCAGCAACGGACAGGGTCGGCGGCCCTCGATGATGAGTGCACAGTTTGAGAATTTGCGGCTGTCAGAGCTGGTGGGCAGGGAAGGTGCGCTGTTGTGGTTTACCCGCCAAGGCTGGGTCAATCCGCTACGTCATCAGCGATCCGAACTGCAGCGTGTGTTATACCGATTGGATAATAACGGCAATTTATTCAGAGACTATTCGCCAGAGCACAATCAGCTTTTTTCCTCTGCGCCGGCAGGCAGTTTGTTGTTACTGGCGAATATAGAGGCCATCACCATTACCTTTTTACCACAGGGGCAGCACCCGGATGCTGCGCCGTGGCTGCCGTTCTGGCCGCCATTGGCTATGCAGGCTCAGGTATCAGCGTTACCCCCGCAAGAGCAAGGTGAACAGCTACCCAAACGCTGGCTGCCGGCAGCGCTCAGAGTCTCTATACAAAGCGCCGAACTGGGTCAGATCGAGCGTATATTTCTGCTGGCGGGGGTGTGACGGTGGCGATATGTTGATGGCTGCAACACATCAAAGCGCGCGCAAACAGCAGGGAAGCGCATTGATTCTGGCCTTGTTGATTGCTGCTATGGTGTCGCTGATGTCCGTGCGTTTTGCCGAGTCGTTTATGTTACAACTGGACCTGACTGAGGCGCAGGACGACGCGCGTTTGTTGTCTGTGTATCTCAGTGGTGCCGAGCAATTAGCTGCACAATTGTTAATGGCAGATTCCGCAAACAGTCAGGCCGGCAACATTGATCATGAACTGGAAGGCTGGGCGCAACCGGTGCCCCCGTTGCCAACCGATCATGGCTGGTTACAGGTGCGCATGACGGATGCACAGTCTTTGTTTAACCTGAACAATCTCAGCATCAAAACCGCCTACAGCGATGATGGTGGAGCACCTTTGGCGGTGCGGCTGTCCCCGGCACAAAAACAGTTTGTGCGATTGCTGCAGAGTTTTGAGGATTATCCAATCAGTGAAGCCGATGCCGTGATGATGACTGAAGCATTGATCGACTGGATTGATGAAGACGATCAGACCACCGGGCAAGGTGGCGCAGAATCTTTGTATTACAGCACGGCCGGCCAGGGCGCGCAGTCACTAAACGATTTGATTCAGTCGGCCAACCAGCCGTTGTTTGATATCAGTGAGCTGTATCTGGTCAGGCATTTTACGCCGGACATTGTGGAACGCTTGCGCCCATGGGTGCTTGTACTGCCGGTGCCCACGGCGATGAACATCAATACAATGCCAGCAAAGTTGCTGGCAACCATCAATCAACCCGACAACTTGCAGCCACTGGCGCCGGCGGA
>JBFZEG010000107.1:0-4970 GCA_041306975.1 Gammaproteobacteria bacterium
GGTGAAGGACTTAAACAAGGCAGGCACGCCGCCAATGCCCTGATTATTGAGGTCTGTCACGGTATCGGCTCGATAAAAACGCACCGCAGACCCAAAACCAAAAGTAAAACTGTTGCCGATAAACAGCACGCTCTCGCCGGACTGTGCGAACGTCTGGCTGGCAAACAGCATCAGTCCCAGGGCGGTCAATTTAAGTCGTCGCATGGTGTGTTCTCCTTTTAGTTTTTTTGTTGTAGGTTTTTGATCTTTTATCGGGTGATGCATCTGTTTATTCACAGGCCAAAGGCTGCCCTACTTTAGCCCTTGGGCGGGACATTTCCAATCTAAATTAGCTTAGTTGATGGCAAACACACACAAGCTCATTTATGCTAAAACCAGATCGCCAGAATAACAACGAGGGAACACCAATGGACACTAAAAACAATCCGGAATACGTCGCAGGTAATGGCCTGATTCATCGCAGACATCTGCTTGGCCTGGGTCTTGCGGGCATCGGCTCAATGGCAGCAGGCTCAGCGCTCGGCGCAGACGCAGGCATGTTAAGCATTCCCGCCTGGTCAAAAGCACCGGGTAACGGGCCATCGGAATATGGCGCACCCTCGCCGTTTGCAGCGGACGTCAAACGCCTGGCAGGCAGCCCCAGCGCAACTGCGCCAGGTACAGGCGCATCGCGCACACCTTTGCATCTGCTTCGGGGCACCATCACCCCCAACAGTCTGCATTTTGAGCGCCATCACAGTGGTGTGCCGGTCATTGACCCCGCGCAGCATCGTTTTGTGATTCATGGGCTTGTGCGCCAGGCGCTGAGTTTTTCCTACGAAGACCTGCTGGCTTACCCCATGGTCAGCCAAATTTATTTCCTGGAGTGTTCAGGCAACAGTGGCGCCAATACTGTCGCCACAGCGGGAGATACCAATGCAGCCGCCATACACGGTCTGCTCTCGTGCGCAGAATGGACAGGCGTGCGCTTGTCGACACTGCTGGCAGAAGCAGGCGTCACCGATACGGCCGCCTGGATCACCGCAACCGGCGCGGATGCAGCCAGTATGGGGCGCTCGATTCCGCTGTCCAAGGCGCTTGATGATGTCATGATTGCGCTCTACCAGAACGGCGAGCCCATCCGCCCGGAACAAGGTTATCCCATGCGCTTGTTTGTGCCGGGCTGGGAAGGCAATGTCAGTGTGAAATGGCTGACACAGATAAAAGTTGCTGATGCGCCGGCCCACTTTCGCGATGAAACCTCCAAATACACTGACCTGCTGCCGGATGGAAAAAGTCTGCAGTTCACCTACGCTATGGGCGTTAAATCCGTGATCACGTCGCCATCCGGGCAGATGAAATTACTGCGCCAGGGCATTCATGAAATCACCGGCGTGGCTTGGACAGGTCATGGCGCTATCCGACGTGTAGAAATCTCAGCCGATGCTGGCAGAACCTGGGCCGATGCGCACATTGAAGCCGGTCAGCAACATCTTGCGCTGGCACGTTTCCGCCTGCCCTGGCAATGGAGTGGCGCACCGGCCATCCTGCAAAGCCGGGCAACCGACAGCAGCAATAATGTGCAACCAGCCCGTGATATCTGGATGGCAGGTTACAACCCTGCAAACCGCTATCACTACAATGCTATCCAGAGCTGGTCTGTATCAGCGCAGGGAGATGTTAAAAATGTTTACGCGTAAACCTGTTTATATGCTTACGATTGCAGCGGGTGTATTTGCGCTCAACGTGGCCTCAATCGGTCTCGCCGCAGAGGCACCTGCCAATCCTGTTGCACTTGGCAGCGCGATCACCGAAGCGCAATTGGCCGACTGGGATCTGATTGTTGCGCCTGATGGTCACAATCTGCCTGAGGGCAGCGGCACTGCTGCACAGGGACAAGCGGTATATCAACAACAATGTGCAGCATGTCACGGCGTTGCAGGTGAAGGTGCAAACGGATCGCCTGCGTTGGTAGGCGGATCCGTTTTAACCACGCCGCCCTTGTTAACGGTCGGCAGTTACTGGCCACATGCCAGCACCCTGTTTGACTATGTGCGGCGCGCGATGCCACCCACAGCACCCAAGTCACTGAGCAATACCGAGGTGTACCAGGTGACGGCCTATGTGTTGCATTTACACGGTGTAATTGCCGAGGATTTTGTGCTCGACAAAAATACCCTGCCCGCGGTGCAAATGCCTAACCGCGACGGTTTTATCGACGTCTCGGCAAACTGAGCCTTTGCTGCCACATCAACGTAGGTTGCTATTCAAGTCGCTTGTGGTCCGCCGGGGTTACTGGCAGCGTACATGATCGCAAACCTATATTAGAAGGAGATGCCCTTGTGACAGGCAAAATTGTATTGTGGATTTCCGCGCTGGTGTTTATCAGTTACGGCCTGATCAGTCTGTTCTCTCCTGCTGTACCTGCTGGTTACGCAGGTCTGATTATCAGCACCGGTGATGCCTACGCCGAAATCTCATCGATGTATGGCGGATTGCAAACTGGCATCGGTGTGTTTTGTCTTATCGCGGCCACGCGAATTAAGTATTATGAATCGGGGCTGCTGGTGCTGGTCATTGGCATCGGCAGCATCACCGCAGCCCGTTTTATCGGATTTCTGGGTTCTCCCGAGCCGGTTACATTTTATACGTACGGCGCAATTGGTTATGAACTGCTGACAACAGTCGCTGCCACAATCGCCCTGCGCATTTCACGCAAAACGCATTCATGACAGCCACTAGCGCGTGCACATAAGCGTGTGGTGTTTCACTGTTTTTCCGCCGACTGTGCGCTCAGCGTCATGATTCATACTTCAATATCGTGATGAATCACAACGCTGTGTAACCGCCACCTGCATCAATTCTGACTGACAGCCACCCCGGTCGTGGCCTGGATTTTTGGCCGTGCCAGTAACCACTCAACTACTTCTGCCGGGAACACTGAGGATATCGCTGGAATATGTGCACCTTCAGCTATTGTCCAAAGCTCTGCTGAACCACCTGGCTGACAGGTGTTACCGTAGCGGGTGACCGTTGTTTCAAGCCCTTCCAGACTCTGATCAAGATCCAGAGTAGCTGTCACCAGATTTTCCGCAGTACAACCGTTATATCCAGCCCATCGTGTAACTGTTTCGACAGCGCCCGGATAAACATTGCCCTGAATTTGACCACCGGCGTAGGCAATTGTGCCATCGGCTGTGCCGTGAATCTGTAGCACATGAACAGGGTTCGCGGGTGCTGGCAACTCAACTGTGGCTTCGGCACCTGCCAGACTGGCGATTCCGGCAATCACATCAGAGTGATCATGAGCCGCTTTGTAAGACATAAATCCGCCATTGGAGTGACCAATCAGATAAACGCGCCGAGCGTCCACCGTGTACTGCGACTTCACGGCGTTGATGATCGCCAGAACATAGGCTGAATCATCCAGTTCAGTGGCAAAAAAATTACAACAGGCCTCGGAAGCGTTCCAGAAACGCGCATTGCGACCTGCAGTTTCCTGAGTCCCGTCAGGCGTTGCCAAGATAAATCCATAACGATCAACCATTTCACTGATGCGCAAATATTGATTCTGCTGCACACCATTAGAACCATAACCATGCAACAACACGATAAGCGGCGCCGGCGCGTCACTGTCGTAACTCGCGGGCACAAACAAAGGAATTTCTCCCCGCCCTGCATCAATTGTGAGTGTGCTCTGAGCCACAGAGATGGATGACAACAGCAAAAGCATTACAACCATTAAAACCCGCATTTTTATCCCCTGATAGTTAAAGTCAATTGATGGTATTTCAATAAAAACATTAATCCGGTTTGCGCAAACGCTTCTGCAAACCTTTGAGCACATTACGCAAAAACTGATCCTCGCACTCACGATAGTGTTTGTGTCCCGGTTTGCGGAACAACGCGCTGATTTCATGTTTACTGAAATTCAACCCGGTGTCGGCCAGCAAGGCCTGAACATCGTCTGACTGCAGATTCATGGCAATACGCAGTTTCATCAGCACCATATTGTTGGTCAGCCTGTTCTCAACCTCTGCTTGCGGCCCGTCTCTGCGGCCCCTGCGCTGGTTAATCAGGCCATTCAGAAAAGTGGCCATTTCGCGATCACTGATCTTGACCATCTCAGCATCGTCATCCTGCTTAAGCCATGCACACACCTGCTCTCTGCTCACAAGGTGATCCGCGTGAGCAAACACCTCTATCATCTTAGTGTCGTCATAATCGAGGGTATAACGGATACGGCGCAAAACATCATTATGGTTCATCGTGATCAGTCTTCCTGTGGCGTCGCGTCGAGCACGATACGCAGCGTCTGTGAGTCAAACTCAATCAGATCTCCGTCGACAATTTTTTTGCGCTTGCGGGTTTCAACGTCGCCGTTTACCTTGACCTGCCCTTCGGCAACCACCGCTTTGGCCTCTGCTCCGCTGCCCACCAAGCCCTCAAATTTGAGAATCTTGTAGAGTTCCACGGGAACGGTATTGACTGTAATCACCCTCATCATTGACCTTCATCGTTGAGTCTTGAAATCGAATGTGCGCATAGTAGCCGACTTTTTCAAAATCGTTCAGAATCAAGCTTCATCCGAGATAATTTTTTTACTTTTTCAGAGACATTGTTATGCGCTTCTCCCTTTTAACGATCTGCGCTCTACCAGCCGCAGTGGTCTTGCTCAGCTTGTCGGCTTGTTCACCAGAACCTGCGCCCGATGCAGATGTGATAACAGCTACCGAATCCTTAAGCACACAACCCGAACAAGCGGCAGCCGATACATCACTGGATGCCGGATTCGCAGACTATAGCGAATCACTCATGCAGCGCATGCTGGAGCGCAATCCGGAGTGGTCGTTATTCTCAGGCCGCTACGATGATGCGCACCGCGTGACGCTGCCGGATGAATCCCGCCGGGCAGACGATTTGCTGTTTATTGATGCAGAACTTGCACAACTGGCGCAGTTTGACCCTTTATCGCTGTCGCCGGCGTTGCG
>JBFZEG010000011.1:0-5720 GCA_041306975.1 Gammaproteobacteria bacterium
AGCAAATGGGGCATCAGCCTGCAGTATGCCGAACAGCCCAGCCCGGATGGACTCGCGCAGGCCTTCCTGATCGGTGAAGCGTTTATTGGTGACGACAGTGTCTGCCTGATTCTGGGTGACAACATTTTTTATGGCAATGCACTGGAAGACAAACTGCAAAATGCCGTGCGTCAGGAAAAAGGCGCAACGGTGTTTGCCTACTACGTCAATGACCCTGAGCGTTACGGTGTGGTCGCGCTGGACGAAAACAACATCGCCGTGGATCTGGAAGAAAAGCCCCTTAAGCCAAAGTCCAATTACGCCGTGACCGGGCTCTATCTGTATGACAACGATGTGGTGAATGTCGCCAAAACCATCAAACCCTCCGCACGCGGTGAGCTGGAAATCACCGATGTTAACAAGGTGTACCTGGCGCGCGGCGATCTGAAGGTTGAGCTGTTCAACCGCGGCACGGCGTGGCTGGATACCGGCACGGTGCAGTCCTTACTGGATGCGGCCAACTTTATTCGTGTGCTTGAAGAACGCCAGGGTTTAAAAATAGCCTGCCCGGAAGAGATTGCTTACCACAATGGATTTATTGATGAGCAGCAGTTGCGTGCATTGGCTGCACCCTTGTCAAAAAGCGGTTACGGTCAGTATCTGTTGAAGCTGATCCGTAAATGAAGCAGCAAAACTGTTTAAGCATCATTGCAGATTAATCCCAACCCCGGAGTACTCGCCTGACTATGAAAATCACCCCCACGGCCATTCCCGACGTGCTGCT
Organism: Gammaproteobacteria bacterium; assembly: GCA_041306975.1. Lineage (GTDB taxonomy): Bacteria > Pseudomonadota > Gammaproteobacteria > Pseudomonadales > Pseudohongiellaceae > Pseudohongiella. The sequence continues at coordinate 764 of JBFZEG010000011.1, forward strand.
GTTTGAGCCCAAGGTGTTTGGGGACCATCGCGGCTTTTTTATGGAAGTGTTCCGGCAGTCATTTTTTGATACCACGCTGCCCGGCACCCGCTTTGTGCAAGACAACCACAGCCGCTCCGGCCATGGCATTCTGCGAGGGCTGCACTATCAGCTGAAAAAGCCGCAAGGCAAACTGGTGCGTGTGGTGCAGGGCGAAATTTACGATGTGGCGGTAGACATGCGGGCGGATTCTCCGACCTTCGGCCATCGCGTCGGCATGGTGTTGTCTGCTGAAAACAAGTTGCAGTTGTGGGTGCCGCCGGGCTTTGCGCACGGGTTTTATGTGATGAGTGACACAGCGGAAATGGTGTACAAATGTTCCGACTATTATGCCCCCGATGACGAGCACAGCCTGTTGTGGAATGACCCGGCGCTGGCGATTGATTGGCCAATAACAGCCGGCAGTGAACCGGTATTGTCAGACAAAGACCGCCGTGGTCTGGTGTTTGCGGATGCGCCGGCCTATCAGACATCACCCACATGAATCTTAATCTGAACCAGCACCTGAGCCTGACAGACACGATGAACCTGAACCAGCACCTGAACCTGAACAACACTCTGCGCCTTAGCGGGAAAAGCACATGAAAATTGTACTGCTGGGAGCGCAAGGGCAGCTGGGTCTGACCTTGCAGCAGACGCTGCCACCGGCCGGTCATGAGCTGATCGCGCTGTCACGCGCAGAGCTGGACATCAGCAACGAGTCACAACTGCGTGCCCGGTTGTCAGACATTAAACCCGATGCTATCGTCAACGCGGCTGCATATACCGCTGTGGATGCTGCCGAGCAGGACGACCTGACGGCGCGCGCCGCCAATGCAGCCGGCCCAAAATATCTGGCCAGCTGGGCAGCAGAAAATAAAACCTGGTTGCTGCATATTTCAACCGATTTTGTCTTCAGCGGACGTATGTACCGGCCCTACACGCCGACAGATCAGACCGATCCGCTGAGCATTTACGGCCGTACCAAGCTGGAAGGCGAGCTGCATGTGCGCTACCTCGCACCAGCCAACAGTCTGGTGCTGCGCACCTCGTGGGTATATTCGCAGTTTGGCCGCAATTTTTTAAAAACCATGCTGCGACTGATGGCTGAAAAAGACAGTGTGAGTGTGGTGGATGATCAGATTGGTACACCCACCTCGACCTGGGGTCTTGCACGTTGTATTGATGCCGCCCTGCAGCACAAACCGGCGGGCATACTGCACTGGAGTGATGCCGGTGTCGCCAGTTGGTATGACTTTGCGGTTGCTATTCAGGATGAAGCGCTCAAAGCCGGGCTTCTAAACAAAGCAGTGCCCATCCGGCCAATCCCGGGCACGGCTTACCCAACACCTGCAAAGCGACCATCGTTCAGCGTGTTAGACAAGCAAGGCACCATCGCCCAGCTGCATTGTGCGCCGCAGCACTGGCGACATGAGTTGATCAAGGTCATCAACGACATGCGCAGCAGTTGACGCCAGGAGTAACGGCAATGAGGCAGATTTTTTCCAGGCAGCCAGCAAAACAGCGATGCTGGTCTGCATTGTTGTCCGCCGTACTATTGTGCCTGGTATCAGCCCCGGCGCTGGCAACCACGGTGTTGCAATTGTCGTTTCCGGAAGTGGTTGAAAGTGCTGAGTTTATTTTTGAAGGGCATGTTAGCAAGGTTGAATCCATTCAAACCGGGCCCCGAAGTATTCACACCAAGGTCACCTTCGAGATCATCAGCGTCATCAAGGGAACTTATCCTGACACAGAGATAAGCCTGCAGTTTCTGGGCGGCGAAGTGGATGGCCGCCGCCTGGTGGTGCAAGGCATGCAAACGCCGGTAGAAGGTGACACCGGCATATTTTTTGTGGAGTCTTTGCAGGAGACCCTGATTCATCCGCTGGTCGGCTGGTCACAAGGGCATTTTCTGCTGGAAACTGATGCGAATGGGGAAACACGGGTGCTGTCTGCTGAACACGCGCCGGTCACCGGGATTGCCTTGGCGGTTGAGCCCCAGACAGACACCGCAACCGAAAATGTGGGAGATGCTTTGCCTGTGCTGGATGACAACGGTGCTGCCCGTGGTGTCATTGTTGACCACAACGCTCCAGCCGAGTCGGCCATGAGTGCTGATGAATTTCGCGGACAGCTGCAATCTGTGCTGGACATACAACGGCAGGTGCCCTGATGAAGCGTCTTGTATGTTTACTGATGTTAACAAGCGTTTTTAGCGGATCGCAGGCGTTCGATATTGGTACCAACGGCACCAAATGGCCCGGGGGTGTGACCACGGTTTACGTCAACGTGCCCGGTGTCTCGCGCAGCGGCATCGCCTGGGCTGATGCCATGGCGGATGCAGCCCGCCAATGGAACGATAAAACCGACTTTACCTTTAACGTCATCAACGAATACCGCGACCCGTGTTTTGGTTTTGCATCCGGGCAGCGGCCAGACCTTCTGAATGGTGCAGACTTTCGCACAACTCAATGCGGAAGAGCACTTCCGGACTCCACACTCGCGGTCGCCATCTTCTTTCAGGAGCCTAATATCCTCGGGTCTGCTGATATTGTTGAGGCGGACATTGTCTTTAATGCCAATCTGAATTTTGATGTTTACGATGGTCCTCCGCGCGGCGGCGCCAACGGCAGAACGGAGTACGATTTCAGGCGTGTGGCATTGCATGAGTTGGGACATGTGCTCGGCCTTGGCCACGATGATACCCGCCCTGCCATCATGAATTCCCGCATTAGCAGCCTGTTTCAGGTAACACAAGACGATATCGATGGCGTCAACACCCTGTACGGCGGTCTCAAAAACTGCACAAACACCGCTTTACGTTTTGGTTGGCTGGCCGGGCAACTGGCGACCGGAGATTGCCGCATTCAACAGTTGATTGTGGGTGGCAGCGATACCAGCTTTGTGGACGTCTACACACTGGATGTGACCGCAAACAAACGCATCAATATTGGTATGAGCAGGGCCGGCGGCACCATGCACGGCGTTTTGTTGCTGGCGGATGAAAGGCTCAAAATTCTGCAGGCCGGCGAAAGTCGCCAGGGCAACTGTACGCCGTCGCTTCAGGCAGATCTTACACCCGGTCGATACATTGTGATGGTGAATACCTACAGCAGTCTGTCGGATCTGTGCACCGGCTTGACCAACACGGGCCCCTATCGTTTGTCGGTCACCTCCAGCACGCCAGCCTTGTTGCCGCTGGCCGGTCGTCAAAGTTTCCAAGGTGGGCAGTCAGAAGCGCGCTTTTTCGGCGGGGTTACCCGCGATGGCGGACAAACTTTCGGCAATCGTGTCACGCCCACTCAGCGCTTTGATGTGTTGGGAGAAATTCACATTGACCCGCGACATCAGGGGCAGCCGGGCTTTCTAGTGATGGCCGCCATTACCAGTGATGGCGAGACCTTGGTAAAAAATGCGGCCGGCAGCTTTGTAACCTACAGGCCCACTGACGAGCCGGTGCCGGTCGCTGAACGCCGTGTGCTCAAGGCATTGGAAAAACTGGACATACTCAAGAATTTTGCAGCAGCGGATCTGAATATCAACGCCCTCAGTGTCGATTTTCTGATGGGTTATGGCCTGGAGAGTAATCCGTCCGAGTTATATTTCCACCAGCAGGCAATCAATCTGCTGGTGGAATAAACTGGATTTCTGCAGCGAGTTGCCCTGGTTTAGGGCAGCGGCTGATCAAGCCGGCTGCCAATATCTACCAGATCATCCGAGCTCAGTACCCCGGCGTCGCGTCGCAGGTACAGGCTGAGGCGAATGTAGTCGTAACGGATACGCTGAAGATCACGCTCGGCCACAAACTGCTCACGCACTGCGTCCAGCACATTGACACTGGTGACAGTTCCCAATTCAAAACCCCGGCGTCTGGCGGTGGTTGCCAGGGTGCGTGATTCAAGTAGTTTTTCGGAGGCTTCTATCTGGCGTTCAGCTGCTTTGAGCCGCAGAAACGACAGCCTTGTCTGCTCACTCACATCCAGATTCAACTGTCGCAGTTCGCTGCGCGCAATTGACTGCTGGCTAACCGCTTCGCTGACACCGGCGCGGATCGAGCCGCCGGCAAACAGCGGCATGGAGATATCCAGACCAATATAGCCGGTATCGGTGCGGTTGATAGGCACATTGTCAAATCCCAGGTCGGAGCGTTGTTGCTGGACGATAAGGTTCACCCGCGGCATGTAAGCGCCACGTTGCTCAGACACACGCCGGTCTGCTATTTCCACCGAAAACTCGCGCGCCCGAATCTGATGATTCCCCTGTCTTGCCCGCTGCACCCAATCTTCGGCGGTGCCATCCACTTCCGGCAGGTTAGCGTTTTCTCCCAGCACATACAGGCTGCCAACACCAATGCCGCTGACCGAACGCAAGGCATCGCGTGTCAGCGTGACGTCGCTGGACAACAACAGTTCTTCGGCTTCAACGGCAGACAATCGCGCCTGCGCATCATACAAATCAGTGATCTGCGCCATCTGCAGACCATACAAGCGCTCCACCTGATTAACCTGATTGCTGACAGATTCGCGCTCAGACTGAATGGACCGCAAGGCGTCTTCGGCCTGCAGCACATCAAAGTAACGCTCGGCTACGCTGGTCAACACCACCGACAGTTCCGCGAAGTATTCCGCCTCCATCTGGTTTTCCATCGCATACGCCTGGCCACGCTGTGAGAAAACCCGCCAGTCAAACAGCACCTGGCGCAGCACCAGCGCAAGGCGTTCACCACTGTATTCGCTGACACGATTCAGGGCATCCTGACGGTTGTCAGACAAACTGGCACTCGCGCTGATTTGTGGCAGCAACTGACCGTTAGCACCGCGACGACGCGCAGCGCCGATGTCACGTTTGGCATCGGCAACCTGTAGTCGTGGGCTATATTCCAGCGCTGCGGTGAAAAAATCTTCCAGGGTCTGGCCAATACCGGTTTCCAGGGCGCTGC
>JBFZEG010000133.1:0-4549 GCA_041306975.1 Gammaproteobacteria bacterium
TTGTTGCGATACCTGGTTGATGTGTCATCGAAATGTCAATTTTCCTTTATCTCTCTGTCACTTGGGATGTTTACACTGCAATTCCATCAAATGAGACTCTGGAGCATTCTGATGGTCAAAATAACGCACTACCGAACGGTGTTTCTGTCAGATATTCATCTGGGTGACGCGGATTGCAAAGCGGATTTTCTGCTGGACTTTCTGAATCACAGTCGCATCGAAACGTTGTACCTGATCGGTGACATCATCGATATGTGGGCCATGAGCCGACAATTCTGCTGGCCCGAAAGCCACAACAAACTTCTGCATCGGTTTATGCAAATGCCCTCGGCAGGCACACGTGTGATCTACCTGCCCGGCAATCATGATGAGCCAGCCCAGCGTTACGACGGCATGGCCTTGGGTGAGATAGAAATTCACCGTGAGTACATTCACACCTTGGCTAACGGTAAAAAGTTGCTGTTAATGCACGGCGATCAGTTCGATCAGGAAGTCTGTTTTGGTCCGCTGCACGCCTGGATTGGCGACAAAGCCTACCGTTCGCTGATGTTTGTCAATCGCTGGTACAACCGCTATCGGGTGTGGCGCGGCCACGATTACTGGTCGCTGGCCGGTTTTTTGAAGAGCCATGTTCGAGGCGCTTCCGAGGCGATCACCCGCTACCGCGAAATTGGTTGTGCCTATGCTCGAGAGCGCGGCATGGATGGCATTGTGTGCGGGCACATCCACCATCCGGAAGTGACAACGGTGTCTGGCACCCTGTATTGCAACGATGGCGACTGGGTGGAGAATTGCTCGGCGCTTACCGAAGACCGTCGCGGCAATCTGCAATTGATATTCTGGACAGCCGTGAAGCAATCCATTGACTCCGATCTCAATCCCCAAGGCGCGACGGTGCACCGGTTGAGGGATCTGGGGGCACGCGCTGCCTGATCATTGATTGTGTTGATTTCTTAAGAAATGGCGCAGCGGGCTAGCCCCTGTGCGGTAAACAGGGGCATAATCAGCGCACTTGATCGCTGACGCCGAATGATTGTGCCCATGAGAGTGAATTGTCATCCATTTGCGGTGCTTGTGCCGCGTTACGTTGGTGCGCAATTAATCCTGAGCATCCGCCTGGCGAATCATCTGATTTCTGCCAGAGCAAAGGGTGCTACGTTTGAATAATAAACCTGAGGGTGGAAATACCATCATCGCTATTGCGGGCGCTTCTGCGTCCGGCAAAAGCCTGTTTGCGTCCACGGTTTATCATGAGCTGGTTGCGGAGCTGGGCAGCGAGCGTATTGCCATTGTGTCGGAAGACGCATACTACCGCGATCAAAGCCATCTGCCTTTCAGCCAGCGTGTACTCACCAATTACGATCACCCTTCAGCATTTGAGCATGCGCTGCTGGCCGCGCATCTGCAGACGCTGCGACAGGGCGGCTCCATTGAGATGCCGCAGTACAGTTACAAGCAGCATACCCGTCAGGAAAAAACCATCCATGTGTCCCCGGCAAGGGTCATTCTCGTGGAGGGTATTCTGCTGCTGACAGACAAGCACTTGCGTGACAATTTTGATATCAGCGTGTTTATGGACACGCCGTTAGATATCTGTCTGCTCAGACGCATCAAGCGTGATATCGAAGACCGGGGGCGCAGTTTGCATTCGGTTATTGAACAGTATGAAACCACGGTGCGGCCGTCGTATTTCGAGTTTATCGAACCGTCAAGGCAATACGCTGATCTGGTGGTCACCCGGGGCGGGCAGAACCAGATTGCAATTGATATGATTAAAGCCAGTATCCGCCAACTCACAGCCAGGTAAAAAAACGGTTGCACTTTATGATGGGACTTGTAGGGATTTTGTTTCTGTTGATGGTGGCTTACGCGGCGTCTAGCAACAGATCTCGCGTCAACTGGCGCACGGTCAGTATTGCATTCGCTCTGCAGGTCTTGTTGGGCGCCTTTGTCATCTATCTGCCTTTTGGACAGCAGGTGTTGTATCAAGTCTCCCAGGTTGTTTCTCACGTTATCAGCTTTGCAAACGATGGCATTGTGTTTGTATTTGGTGAGATCGGTAATTTCTCGCAGGGATTTGTCTTTGCCGTGCATGTGCTGACGGTGATTGTGTTTTTCTCCTCGCTGATTGCCGTGCTTTACCATCTGGGCATTATGTCGTGGGTCATCCGTGTGATCGGTGGTGGTTTGCAAAAACTGCTAGGCACCAGCCGGCCGGAATCCATGTCAGCGGCGGCTAATATCTTTGTTGGCCAGACCGAAGCGCCGCTGGTGGTCAGACCCTTTATCCCGACCATGACACGCTCAGAGTTGTTTGCGGTGATGGTGGGCGGCCTGTCATCCATCGCTGGTTCAGTGCTGGCTGGTTATGCCGGATTGGGTGTGGAACTGAAGTACCTGATTGCCGCCAGTTTTATGGCCGCCCCGGGCGGTTTTCTGATGGCAAAGCTGTTGTTGCCGGAAACAGAAACACCTAAAAATGATCTGTCTGAAATCGTTAACGAAAAAGCGCATACCAATGTGATTGATGCGGCGGCGGCAGGTGCTTCGAGTGGCATGCAACTGGCCTTGAATGTGGGTGCCATGGTGCTGGCGTTTGTAGGCCTGATTGCCATGGTGAACGGCATTATTGGTGGTATTGGCAGCTTTTTGGGTCAGGAAGGCATCACCCTGCAACTGATTTTTGGTTATCTGTTTCAGCCGCTGGCATTTCTGCTGGGTGTGTCATGGGACGAGGCCAGACTTGCCGGTAGTTTTATTGGCCAGAAGTTGGTCATCAATGAGTTTGTCGCGTACCTGGATTACGTCAACGTCAAGGATCAGCTCAGTGCGCAGACGCAGATTATTGTCACCATTGCGCTGTGTGGTTTTGCCAACTTTTCATCGGTTGCCATTTTGCTGGGCGGTCTGGGTGGCATGGCGCCCGAGCGGCGCAGTGATATCGCTGAACTGGGCATGAAAGCATTGCTGGCTGCGACATTAGCGAACCTGATGAGCGCTGCCATTGCCGGTTTCTTTTTCTCTTTGCTCTGAGGTCATCGTCCATGTCATTGCAGGTTCCTGAACTGGATATCAGTCGTCTGGACAATGATACCGAGGCATTTGTTGCCGAGATCGGCAGTGCTTATACCGAATTTGGCTTTTGCAGCATCGGCGGTCACGGTATCAGCACACAGACCATTGAGGACTGTTACGCAGCGATCAAAGCATTTTTTGCCTTACCCACAGATATCAAACAGCAATATCATGTGGCCGGACAGGGCGGCGCGCGCGGATACACGGGTTTTGGTATTGAAAGAGCCAAAGACAGCCAACATCCGGATCTGAAAGAGTTCTGGCATGTGGGGCTGCAGACCGCTGACCCCGCACCTCATGCGTGTTTGTACCCGAACATCTGGCCCGCTGAGGTGCCCGATTTCCAGCGCGCGACTTACACGCTGTACACCGAACTGCAAACGCTGGGCACGCGGGTGTTGCAAGCGCTGGCCTTGTTTCTGGGGCAACCACAACACTACTTTGCGGACAAAGTGCATTACGGCAATTCCATCCTGCGACCCATTCACTATCCGCCAATAGGGCCCGGTGCGACCGCTTCAATTCGCGCCGGTCAGCATGAGGACATCAATCTGATTACCTTGCTGGTGGGTTCGCATGAAGCAGGCCTGGAGATCCTGCGCCGCGATGGTTCATGGCTGCCGGTCACCACTCAACAAAGCGCTATTCTGGTCAATATCGGCGATATGCTGCAGCGCCTCAGCAATCATGTGTTGCCATCCACTACACATCGTGTGGTGAATCCGGTCGGTGCAGCCATAAACAAGCCGCGTTATTCCATCCCGTTTTTTATGCACCCCAACCCTGACTTTCTGATTAAAACCTTGCCGACCTGTATCAGCGCAAGCAGGCCCGATCAATACGCGCACGCCATTACTGCCAATGACTATCTGTTGCAACGACTGGCGGAAATAGGACTGCTGAAAAAAACGCAGTAATGTCATAAAGGAGTTTTGATGCTGGTCTTCAATCTCATTCGCACGCTGTTCCTTGTGGCGTTGCTGATCTCAGTACCCATAACAGGACTGGCACAGCAGAGTCAGCCATCTATAGAACAGTTGCTGCAGGAACCCTTCCTGGATGACTACTATTCCAACGTGGTGTACGGCTATGAAATTGTCACCGATACCCAGAACAATGCCAGCCGGTATGTGGGCAACAGCCTGAATTGCAGTAACTGCCATCTACAGGCCGGCACACAACAGGAAGCGCTGCCGCTGAATGTTGCCGGTATGTACCCAAAATGGCGGGCAAAAAATGGCAAACGTAACGGCATAGGTTTGCGCATTCGTGAATGTTTCCTCTACAGTATGGATGGCATTATGCCGCCGGAAGATGCGCCAGAGGTGCTCGCCATCTCCGCCTACATCAGTTATCTGTCACAAGGGCAGATCATGGGCGCTGAGCCTGAAGGCAGGGGAGTCCCCACCTTGCCAGACACCGGATACGATCCTAACCCCGCCACCGGGCGCGCCGTTTATCTTGAGCAGTGTGC
>JBFZEG010000161.1:0-73676 GCA_041306975.1 Gammaproteobacteria bacterium
CGATCAGTGATGTTATCAACACCCAACGTCAATCGCGTTTTGTACTGCTCGAAGTTGTAAGAACCCTGCAGGTTATGGACCAATTGCTTGTCCACGGTACGCTCTTCGTCGCCCACGTTAAACCACTTGATCAATGGCTCGGTGACCTTGCCAATGTAACGAGCAGTGTAGTTAGCACTCCAGTTATTCTGACTCCAGTCAGTGGTGAAGTTCCAGCGCCACTCAGGGAAGTTACCATCGTGACCATCTTCAAAACGGCCAGCGTGCGGAATGACGGTGCCATCAGCAAGACGCTTGTCGTAGCCTATCAGGTGAATAGCATCAATACCAAAGTCGAACATGCCGAACGATGTGTTATCAAGGCTGTAACGCGCTGACAGATCCACGCCCGAAGCCTCATTACCGCCCACGTTGATGTTAAGGTTAGTGATCAATCTTATATCACCAACGGTCGCACCACTACCTGGAGCCCAACGGTCAACCAGATTACAGTACTGACCAGTCTTCTGACAGCTGTCCAGAATCAACTGTGCACCGAGTGTTGATACAGCGCCATCAATTTCAGTTTCCCAATAGTCTACCGTCAGTGACAAACCTGACAGGAAACCGGGCTCATAGACAAAACCTGCCGTCAGGATATCCGCCTGCTCTGGCAACAGTGCCGTGCTACCACCTCCCAAGGTTGGCAACTGTATCGAACCGGCATTATCGTAACCACCTGCTGGCACACCATCTGCGATACAGAAAGGCGTAGGATTAGTTGCGCAGGGATCCGATACTTGCGGATAGCCTGTGCTGCGACCAGCATAAAGCTCCGGGATAGACGGTGCACGGAACGCTTCAGATACCGTTGTACGCAGCGTCAGCTCTTCAGTCAGCGCCCAACGGATGCCGGCCTTGGAGTTAGTGGTGCTACCGAAGGTGCTGTAGTCAGAATACCGTGACGCCAGGCTCAACTCGATGTTTTCAAGCAATGGCACAGCGAATTCCACATAAGCTTCATCCACTTCGTAACCACCACGGGTTGCCAAGGAGGAACCAGCGGTTGAAACACCCAGCAACTGCAAAGAGTCAGGCTGTGAGAAACCGTTAAGCTGTCGACGCTCGAGGCCTACAGCCATGCCGAGATCGCCGGCCGGCAGTTCCATAATGTTGCCCGCCGCGTTGAAGGTCAGGCCTGACATATCGTTGCCACCCTGCGTCATCGACACATAGTTGCCGCTGATGTACTGCAGCATCTCAGGAGTAACAGCGGTAGCTGTGCCAGGCTGTCCAAAAACGTTTAATGGTACACAACCATTGATAATCCCGGCTGCAGTGCCATCAGTACTACAGAACAGATTACCACCAGCATCTCTGAAGGTTGGACCCACCGCTTCAGCAACGCGCTCCAGCTGGAAGTAACCAATGTCAGTCACGCTGGCATCGTTCTCGCCATAAAAAGCTGACAGGTCCCAGTACCAACTACCGATGTCACCGGTCAAACCGAGTGTCACCTGGTGGGTGTTGGTTTCATGGGTCTGATCACGACCACCGGTTTCTTCCATACGACGACGCCAGTCGGTCAGTGTCATGGTTGCGCCCGTGACTCTGTGTTTTGGACCTTGCGTGATGTTGTAGTAGTTCAACGGCGAATAAGGCGCTGCAGTACCAAAAAACGCCAATGGTGCCAACGGCTCTGGCGCAATCAGGCGCTGAGATGCACGGTGCGTAAACATTATTTCACTGTTAAATTCTACGTTTTTCAGAGCGCCCATATCGCCAAGCTCGTAGTTGCCAAATGCGCTGAAACCCCAACGCTCATTTGGCGTCTGGGTGTAGTTGGCCGGAGCATAGTTGTAAGGGTCATTAGCGCCGCTGTAGGGTCGCCAGGCACCAAATTCCGAACCACGTGTGTAAGCAACGCCGTCTCCACCAGCGGAAGCCGGGCTGACGTGTCGGCCCCAAGGAGTCGCGGACGAACCACCACGCGCTTGGCCGGTTGGATCCCAGTAGGGGTGGAAATTGATTTCTGCTTCAGAATATGCACGATCACCCGCCCAGATTGGCTTCTGCTCGGTGTAATAACCTGATATTACGAAGTTTCCGCGCTCGCCGGCTGTGCCCAGGTTAAAGTCAACGGTGCTTTGCTCACCGTCTTTTTCGCTGGTCTGACCAGAGGTAATATTGACTTGAGCGCCCGTGTAATCCTGACGGGTAATGATGTTGACCACGCCGGCTACCGCATCAGAACCGTAAACAGCGGAAGCGCCGTCTTTCAGAATTTCAACACGTTCAATCATGGCAGGCGGAATGTTGTTCAAATCAACAACGGAGTCAGCGCCCAGACCCGATGCCACTACACGACGACCATTCACCAGCACCAGTGTTCTGGCAGAACCCAGACCACGCAGTGAGAAGTTGACGGCACCCGAGCCACCGTTGTTTACACCGGTGTTGACTGCAGCGCCCGCTGAAAATGGCATACGCTGCAGAATGTCACCCAGGCTGACCTGGCTCTGTGTATCAATCATACCGCGGTCAATCACACTGACCGGGTTAAATCCTTCAAGGTCTGCGCGACGGATACGCGAACCGGTAACAACGACCTCTTCAATGGTTTCAGCGGCCTGTTGTGCCAGCGCTGCCGATGGGAGCACGGTAAATGCTCCCATGCCCATCACACCGGCAATCGCAAGTGCAAGTTTGTTTGATTTCATAGTATTCCCCGAATAATAGTGTTTGAGCTTCCTGACTCGTACTTTTAATTTCCATTCGACATATTGATGTGACAATGATGACGAATATGACAGGGATTTTACTGAACGGGTTCAGTAAAGCAACAGGCAGCGAAAAACAATACGCAAATCAGGCAATAAGTAACGTAGATTTATGAATTCAGACTAACACTCGCAGAACTTCTCTCCTTGGCATCAAAGCCACATACCGTCACGCAAAAAAAAACCGGACCTGCTGAGCCGATATTTAGCTCAGCAAGTCCGGGCTTTGTTGCGGATAAAGCAGCCTGTCAATTGCTCAGAACAGCAACAACAGGCACGCAGAACGACAGACTGTTCTTACGCTTAGAAGCGTGCGTCCAGTCTTATCGCGTAGCTTCGCCCAATACTGTCATATGGCAGACCGTATTGTGGCAGTAGCTGATCGTTCAGAACGTTGTTCACAATCAGCCGCGCGGTGAGTTGCTCGCTGAATTGATAACCAAAATTGTAGTTTAACCTTTCCCATGCAGGGCGGAAAAACGTCGCATTTTGTTCGGGTATAGAAGCCTCAAGTATGTCGATATTGCCCTGTGACTTCGCGTCATGGAACCACTGCAACTGCTGGCTGAAGGGGCCAATTCGATGACTGATATCGACGCGTCCTCGAACCTTCTCGTATCCGGGTTCTCCACGGTTGTTGTTGGTGTCAGCACCAAATGTTCCGGACGATGAAGTCTGGAACCTGTTGAGCGCATAGACATACGCATCCACTCGCATCTGTCCAAGGTCTCGATTGCCAAACCCAAAGACCGAGAGCGCATTCTGCAGCGTGAATTCATAACTGATACGTGTATTGACAGCCTGCAGACGAATTGAGCCTTGGTTGGCATTACTGAACGCTGCAGTGGCAATTGTGTAAGGTGCCTGCACCACGGTGGGCGCACCGGCAATGGCCGGCGGCTTAATGGGGTTACCCGTGATGATATTGGTCGTCGGGATCGTGAAAGGCCCCGTCAGCCCTCCTGCACCAGTGCCGGTGCCCAGAGTGATGGACTCGCATGCCGACACCCCTCCAATCAGGCTCAGCGGATAATCTGCTTGGTCAAAGCACTGGCTGCCAAGAAATGTGAGGCCGATCTGGCCATCCAGGCGGATGCTCACGTAGTCTGCCTGTATCTCAAGGCCTTCCAGGAACCTATAACTTGGGTTAATCACAAAGCCTGCCGTCCAGTTGGTGGCAACTTCGTTCTGGATGGCGGGGTTGCCACCCACACCTGCTGGCACGGAACCGCCTGGCGGCTGAAGTGTGGCAAATGTGCCCGCAGGAAGACCCAGTTGTTTCTCAAACGCATCGCAATTTGTGATGCGGATACCGCTGGCTGGACCAAAATTGCGATTATTCGCATTGCACGGGAAACTGCCGGCTAGGCCAGAAAAGCCAGTCTGTGGCGCACCCAATGACTCGACTATCGAGGGCGATCGGACTGAACGCGAACGATTGCCACGGAAACTGATCCACTCGTCTGGTGACCACAGCGCACCAATATTGAACGTTCTCGCACTACCATTGTCAGTAACAACCCTAGGATTGTTGATGCCGTTAGGAGTACCCTCACCTTTTCGGTCAACCACGCGTACTGCTCCATCGATGACCAGATTACGCATAAACGGCAGCGTCATATCCTCGCCGAAAACGGGGATACTAAATTCTGTGCCCGCCTCCAGGAATTCGGCGTACCCGAGTCCGGGCTGGCTGATGGTAGTACGTGCAAGTCCGAGGCGGCCAATGTTATTTGGCGTGAACGCCAGATCCTCCTTACGCCACTGCATCTCGGTGTTAAACAGCACCTCACCGGCCGGTAAAGTAAACACTTCACCGCCTAATTGCACCGAGGCATACTTCTGCTCTGCTTTGTTTGTGGAGGACGGTTTTCCGATGACGTAGTCAATCGCGGCTGGTGAAGCGAGTCCAGCACCCAAAAGGTTCAACGGCACACATGAATCGATCTGCGCTTTTGTCGGCACGATACCCGTGGCAATATTGATATTGGTCAAGTAAGGATTTCTTACGTTGACAGCCTCCGGGGCCGCCAGCGTCTGCTGCCGGCATACCGGACTACCCGCAGCATTGTTGATCACGTCGGTGGCCAGCGCGAATTCGATGTCGAGGATATCATTGGCCGCGATGTTTTTACTTTCGTTCTCACCGTAGGCCACGGTTGCTTCCCAGTAAAACCGACGATCGAGAAAGTTGAAGTCCTGCTTCAGCGTGTGGCCGCTACTGAAGGTGACGGAGTGGTTACCTTCCACATTTGAGACAGCACCAGCAGTTGATCCGGTGATGTCCGCCAGCGAACGCTGCAGAAAAAATGCCGGTTGTCCGCCAATACTTGTAAATGGGTTGACGGGGTTGGCAGCAATTATCTGATCTATTCGAAGTCGCGTGCCGGCGGTTACGTAAGGGTTCTGGTTGTAGAAAATCGGTATGCCAGCATTACCGGAGGTAAAGGACGCGGCCGGCGAGTTGGAGCCAAAGCTATCAGCACGCTGCGAGTTATCGATATAGGAATAAAGCAGATCGCCTTCGTAGCGAATCGAATCGGTGACTTCATATGAAAACAAAGCATTTAACGCCAAGCGCTCCTGGCCTGCCTGAATTGTACTCAGGTGCTGGCTGTCAAAACCGCCAGCACCGACACCGGAACTCTGCGGTGTCACGTTCGGCGGCAAAATTTGACCCAAGTTTAATGGAACAGGATTACCAAAACTATCAAACGTGAGAGGCACGGCGATGCGCGAGAGACCCGCTTTGGCCTCGTTACTTCCTGCGACTGTAGGGATGGTAGGCCAGCCCGAACTTAATCCGAATGTACCCGCGAATGCCAGCGCATTCAGATTAGACGTTGGATTGTTGCTCATGTAGTTAAAGGGTGATGAACCCATGGCGCTTGTGAACGCGTTACACGCAGCCACATTGACGGTCTGCCCTGCGATACAGGCTCTGGGATACAAAAAGGTTGCGCTGTTACCCGCGTTGGTTTGACGCAGATCCATGCGGCCGCCCAGCGGACTCGTATTGGAAATCACTCCTTCCTGATAAATAGTGTTTGGTACACCATCTGTGTTGCTCACACTGAACGGGTTGTTGAGGAGCGCGATGTTGTTGCTCCACTCCCGTCGCGACCCTTGGTAAATCGCATCCAGATCCGCATACTCGGCACCAATAACAAGATGGCCGCGGCCTTCAAACACATCGTCACCCCAGGCGGCTGACACGCGATTCTGTCGCCCGTCAGCTTGGTCTGTCATGCCAATCTGAGTGATGATCTCACGACCTTCAAATTGGCGGTCAAGCTCGACGTTTACAACACCGGCGATGGCATCCGGTCCGTATACCGCTCCGGCACCCACGGTTTGAACTTCCGTGCGCCTGATGAGCGATGGATTTATGATTGTCAGGTCTACCTGTGCTCCCGTGGCATTGCCTGGCACAAAAACGGTTCCTTGGTTAGACGAGACAAACCGTCGACCATCAACCAGTGTTAAGGTTCGCTGTGAGCCAAGGCCGAGAAGGTTCACGAAAGCATTATTGTCACCAAATTGTGTGCTGTTACCTTGGTTGTTAACGCCCACATTCACAAAAGGCAGCTGTTCAAGGCTCTCTATCGCATTCACCAAGCCTTGACGGGAGATCTGCGCGCCATCAATTTCGATCACTGCAATGTTCTGAAGATCTGTGTCACGACGGATACGTGAACCGGTCACCAGCACTTCTTCTATTTCTGTAGCGCCAGGCTCAGATACCTGAGCCTCTGCAAGTAGCGGCGCGGCGAGCGCAACCGTCAGGCAGTAATTAATTGACATGCGTAATTTACCGCGCCCGCTCATAGTAATCATGTGCCCCATCCTCTTGTTATAATTTTGATTCAAACATTGGAAAAATAAACACGCGTCATAAAAGAGTCAAGGTTATTCTGACGATCAAACCAAAAATATTTTATTCCTGAATTTGCTATAGATTATCAGGCTGATGGGGTGCTCAAGCGCACGATGTATCGGGTAATAATGAGTAATGCGGGGGGGGGTAGTATATGGTGCCGACACCAGGAGTCGAACCCGGGACCTACTGATTACAAGTCGTACAAACCCAACCTTGGTCAGTGCTTATCATCATTAATATTACTTATATATTTCATGTAGTTAATTGACCTCAAAAGCATAATGTCATTCTCTGATGTTGATCGAAGTGGAGCAGTATTCTCATTTTCTGGTTACATCCACCGTGACATTTCAAATTCAGGCTTTTTTGTGGGTTACAACCGTGCCTCAATAACAAGGTGATCTGATTAGCTTCCTGCATTCAGAGCCGCTGCCGCTTCCTGCAGACTTATGATCATCATACATTTCCAAACCTTTCGCCTGATTCAGCATGGACTTGGACAGCCTGAGCTTTTATGCTTGGCAAGCTTGAGCAGGTGGTCAAACCATCTGAAAAGTCAGACTTTCGAGGGAGGTCATAATGCGCAAGAACATTCACGGATTACTTCTCGGTTTCGCCATCGCTGGAATTTTTTCCATGATCAGCCTGCAGGCTCAGACACCCAGCTACCTGGAGGTCCGCTTCTTTCAGCTGGCACAGTATCTAAATGCTTCCGAGGTTCTTCAGGCTGCAGTATTCGACGAGATCGTCGTCAGTAACGAGTCCCCCGAATCGAAGTTCGGCAAGACCCTGCTGATCGAGGAGATCGAAGAGTTGTCCAAGGCGGAGTTTTCACACTATCACTCAGCGACCAACCATATGGCTATGCTTGGTCCATTCCGAGTCTTCGAGACCCGCGCCACTCCCGGGCTGCAATCCATGATTCGTGACGAGTTTGATGATGCAAAAGTGGCGAGTGTTCTGGCCGCCAACAGCAGTATTCCCCCCGTCGCCGTTGATGTGCTTGAGCGCGGTCGTAAGTTCGGCATCACCCTGCTGAACATCTACTCAGACAACAATGTGCTGGACAAGCACGGCGCCGTCGAACAGGCTTTGCAAGAGTACCTGAGCGATGATTTGCTATCGGTCGCTGCGATGCCCAAGTCGCCTGCTCTGCTTTCTAATCATCCCCATGCTTATGCCTTCCGCGTAGGTTTTCCGCAATTCAGTGGACTTACCTGGGCTACTCAGTGGTTGCAGATCGCTGCGCTCGAGGCAACAATTCTGGCCGGCAACGATGCGGAACTGGAAGCTGGCATCGCATTGGTGCTCGCGCTGTACGAAGAAAAGATTTCTCCAACTCACGGAACTCTGATGGGTCTACCGACTGACATCCCGACGATGCCCGCCATCGCACCGAATTTTTACAGTTTTCACCCGGGCGCTGCTTATGTTCTGGACAATATCTCCCTACTGAAAGTCGTGATCGGGGACCTTCTGGCGCATCCGGATGTGCCCGACCGTGTTGCTGCGATCGAAGCCGCCGTGGCAAATTACACCGACAAGACCAACAACCTCGACGAAGAGATGGAGTATCTCGGATTCGTTCTGCGTGGTGGCATTTTTAATCAGGGCGGCCCAGCTCTGGGTGGATTAACTCAGTCAGAGCGCAACCGTTCCAGATCTGCCACTCAGCACGTGAGCAACTATCCGATGCGTTGAGCTATCGGAGCGAAGTTCGAGTAACTCAAGAGGTAATAGCTGTCATGAAAAAGGTTCATGCTTCTTGCATAGGCATATCTCTGGCATTGGCTTCCGCATTAGCATCCGGCACCGCGAGTGCCTCGCTCGACAGGACGGGCGACTTTGCATTGCTGGACAGTGATGGTGAATTCCATCAACTGAGTCGTTATCAACATCGCAAGGCAGTCGTCCTGATGTCCTATGCGCAGGCCTGCTCTGGCATTGATGCAAGCTTAGCGCGATATCAGCAGATGCACTCACGGTACGCAGAACAGGGCGTCGAGTTCCTGCTGCTGGATTCCCAGGGGATGGATCGCGCTGCATTGCGTGAACTGGACATGCCCTTGCCGATCTTGCAGGACAATGGTCAGCTAATTTCTCAGGCGCTTGGCATCACGAATGCTGGCGACGTTCGAGTATTGAACCCAGATCGTCTCTCAATTTTCTTCGAAGGGACCGTTGGTGACGAACTTGAGGCCACCTTGTCTGATTTGCTAACAACGGATCAGCGCGATACCGTCACGACCGAAAATACATTGGGTTGTAAGATCGATTACCCCGTACGTGAAAGACACGCTGCGGATGTGCCAGACTATGCTACGGAAGTCGCACCGATCATCATCGATAATTGTGTCCCCTGTCATAGGCAGTTCGGCGTCGGGCCGTTTGCTATCGATAAATATGTTTCTTTGCTGGGCTGGTCCCCGATGATTCGGGAAGTGCTACTAAACAAACGGATGCCTCCGGCACAGATTGATCCCAGTATCGGGCATTCACCCGATGCGCGATACGTTGCAACCGCTGATATTCAGACTCTGCTGCACTGGTTCGACGCAGGTGCTCCTCGGGGCGAGGGCGCAGATCCTCTGGAGGCGCTGAACTGGGTTGAGAGCAAGGAGTGGATTCTTGGTGAGCCGGACATGGTAGTCAGTGCGCCACCTCTACGAATTCCTCCCGTGGGTATCCTAGACTACGTTTACGCCGATGTGGAGTTGCCTTTAACTGAAGACAAGTGGGTCACTGCTGTTCAGTACATGCCTGATGCGACCAGTGCTTTGCACCATCTGATGGGATTTGTCACCGCTCCTGAGGAGGACTTCTGGGGAGAAGAGCGCGTCAGCAATACCTCTACCAGAACCTTCTTGGACAGCTACGCCCCCGGCAAGCCCAGTGCAACCACCTTCTCCGTTGGCAGTGCGGTATTCATTCCAAAAGGCCACAAGCTTTCACTGCAATTTCATTTTGTGGGTATTGGCGCCGAGTTGCAGGATGCTACCAAAATCGGACTCTACTTCTCCGATTCTCCTGACGGGGACGGGCTGAAACAGCGCCTGGTTCAAGCGGTCTCAGCGCAGCTCTTGCTGCCTCCCAATGAGCATGAGATTCCAGCTCATGCGGAGTATGTCTTCGAGGAATCGATAGTCATCACGGGTGTGCGTGCCAAGATGAACGCCCGTGGCAAGAAGATGAAGTTCAGTATCGAATACCCTGATGGCACGATTAGGGACTTGTTGAGCGTGCCAGCATACAACTATGGATGGCAGCCACATTATGAACTGGATGAGCCCGTCACTATTCCGGCAGGTACAAAGGTGCACGTTTCGGGAGCCTTCGACAACTCCATATCTAACCCGTTCAATCCAGACCCGGAGACCGAAGTGCGCACCGGGTTGAACAGCACAGATGAGATCTTCACTGGCTATTTCACTTACCACAAGGCAGAAAAAGGGCGGTAGGTTTACACCTACCGCCCTTAATTTATTAAGACCTAAAGCCTAAAAACAATAAACCCTTTCCTCGATTATTCAGCGGCTACTGAGCGCTGCTTTGCTACTTCACGCTCTGCAACGAGTTCGGCGTAACCGGCGTCGTCCAAGTGTGTAACAGCGATCCAGGCGTGCGTCATTTCGTCAGCTGTACGGCTACCCTCCACAACCCAGAAGTCAGGATCAGGATTGTTTGGGTTGTCGGCAGTGTTGTCGTACCACTGCTTAATCACCAGAACCGCACCAGCGGGGAGCAGTGGTGCTACATCCTCGGCATACAGGTGGCTATGATGCCACGTAGCACTCCAGTTGGAGACCTGGCTCAGTTGCTCTGTACGACCGGTATCAGGATAATAAACTTCAAGTGAGGCGGCGCGCAGACGCAAGTGACCGTGCGGCTGGAAGCTGTCGATACGGACTGGGTGATCGAATGAGTGGAATCCCTGTGTCATGGCAGTACCATGCGGCGGAACAATCAACTCACCATCGTTCAGTCTGTATAACTTCAGATCCTGCTTGTACTTGGCTACTTCTTCGTAGCCTTCCGGGTGTAACCAGATACCAATTTCAACAACGTTGTCCTCGATGACTGCGCCCGGTGCTGTCGCGCCCACACCGCCGGGGAACATGTGGATATCCCAGCGAACGCGTGAGTTGGCAGGCAGCGTGCGGCACACGCCTTCCGGCATTATCTCGCCCCACTTACCCATCGCATACTCAGTCAACTGCCCGAAGTCTTCGTACTCGCCTTCACTGTTCGGAATCTCGATGTCAGAGTTTGCGTGGTGCACCACTGCCTTCGCATTGCCAGCCGGCTTCACTTGAATAGCCTTGATGCAGCGATCTTGGTCCAGACCGGTGTAAACGTATGGACGGTGCCACATGTCGTTGCCCCGTGCAGGCACATCGATTGGCTCGGACGCTAGGATCATGCTGGGCTCGCCGTACATGGAGGCATAAGTCCACTGATCGGGATCCGGCAGGTCTGCCACGGGATGGCTGCGATCGCCCCAGTCACCCTCGGGAGCGCCCTGCGCTACCCAAGTAGTCACCGCTGCAATCTCTTCATCAGACAGTCGCCAGTCACCTTGCAGATCCTGAATGCCAATGTGATCGTCATAGGAATAAGGAGGCATTTCCTTGTTGGCAACACGCATGCTAATCAGCGGTGCCCAAGGACGAATCTGTTCGTAGTTGGTAAGCTGCATAGGGCCAACACCGCCCTCGCGATGGCAGACAACGCAGTTATCCGTGATGATCTGTGCAACGTGGTCAGCATAAGTCACTGCATCCGAGTCATTGATTGCCAGGGATGACTGTGCCTGGCTCTGACCGGCGAGTCCAAATATTGACAGCGCAGCGAGCCCGAAGGCAGCTTTACCTAAACTTGCTTTTTTGCTTATTTTTTTAATTTTAATCATCTTCTCCTCCCGAATGAGTGATAACTTCAGCAAGCTAAACCGCCGATGACTATTGCATACTACAGAGCATCGTGTTTTGCAACTATTTTCGAATCACGAATATTAAATTATTGTATTTTTTGTGTTCTTGGTCTAATGAGAGATTACTAATATCTCTCCTCACGGAATCACGGTAACCCGCTGAAAAACGTTTGTCCAACAGCATTGGTCCCCTTCTGTGCTGTCTGTCGCATCCCAGTTGTCTGCCATTGTTCTGATCATGTATTCGCCTGGCTGCGAGAAGGTAGCTATGACACTTGCGACGCCGTTCCCACTACTCAGCTCGGTTTCGTCGGGGCCGGCCTGTTGCGCGCCACGGGCGATTTGCTGTTCAGACAACACGGGGGGTGGCTCAGAAGTGGAATGACGTTCCCAAGTGACCTGACCCTCACCCTGATGTTTGTACCAAGAAACGCGAACCGGAATACCTTCAATGTTGCGCGGGTCGGTCATATCGCGTACTGAAGGATCTTCAACGTACACTGTTAGGGTGGCCGGTGAACCGGCTTTAACAGTCAGAGCTTCTGCAGAGACCAGACCCATTGGATCTTGGCCCTTGGGGCCGTCAGGGGAGAAGGCAACAAGGGGAGCAACGGAGCCGGCAGGGCGCGGCTTCTTGTCCAGGGTGTAGCCCAAGGCCCCACGACGCCCCTTCACTTTCAGTTCTTCGTGCTCGCCAGTCTTGATGTGCCACCAGACTTCCCCATCGCGCATTGAGTCAGGCACTGTTATGGTGAATACGCCAGTATGGCGCCTGGTTTCAAAACGTGCCGGCTGCATACCGCTGTACTCTGCGGGTTCGATGCGATTGTTCGAGCCCAGCGGGACCTCCAGTGCTTCGCCAGTGTTGCGATTAAGATAGCCGAATGAGTAAGTGACAGAGCCATCTTC
Organism: Gammaproteobacteria bacterium; assembly: GCA_041306975.1. Classification (GTDB taxonomy): domain Bacteria; phylum Pseudomonadota; class Gammaproteobacteria; order Pseudomonadales; family Pseudohongiellaceae; genus Pseudohongiella. Next base: position 12,479 of record JBFZEG010000161.1, read on the forward strand.
GTTTTCGTAGGCGCCTTCGAATATCGGGATGACCGGAAGGCCGACCGGCGCACGCAGTCCGAGAGGACGAGAGATCGTCGGCAATTGCTGCGCGTGGACAGGCACTATACTTGCGGCGACGAGGATTGCCCCCACCATGAGACAGAACACCATCGTAAGCTTCTTCTGCATTGAAATTTCCCCCTATACTACTGTTATTATTTTGAAGGCTAAAATTCACGATTAGAATTAAATCAGGACTTTGGCCTTCCCGCAATGTAAAAAATTTAATGCTGCGGCCCGTCATTCTGCCTTTCAGAATTCCTCAACAGAGCCCGATCTCCAGTCTCGTCCCCGCACTAACTCGGTGATGCAAGCGCCCGCCTTCAAATCAGACCGACTCTCTCTTTCTTAAAATTGCAGCACCTGCGCCTTTGCAAGCGCTTGGGCGGCATTGTTCTTTTGCAACATTCGTGGCATTTGTGCTGTCCGCTGATTTGCCTGTTCGTTTGACCCACAATACGTCATTAGCGTTGAGAGGTCGCGCCTTGTTATCAGTGTTAAAGTTAAATGCAACCAGTGGGTCAGATTTGGATGCAACTCAACCTAGCCCAAACTCCCACCAGCCGCTAGTCGAGCAAGCCAAAGCCCATGCGCCCGCGCTCCACGCGATGCCCGACGTCAAGAACGTACTCTGAACTTATAGACGCGACCGTCGGCGTGCCGCTGCCCATCATCGCAATGGTGAGCTCTCGGTTAAGTAGGTTCAGTACGCGTTCCACTCCGGCTTGCCCAAACGCGCCCAGCCCCCAGCAGTAGGGGCGGCCTATTCCGGCAGCGCTCGCCCCAAGTGAAAGCGCTTTGTAGATATCTGTTCCGCGACGGAAGCCGCCGTCTATGATGACGGGTATACGCCCATTAACAGCGGCAATGATCTCGGGAAGGCACTCTATCGTTGCGCGCTCTGTCTCAACCGCGCGTCCCCCATGGTTCGATACGACTATGCCGTCTGCGCCATGTTGAACTGCGAAGGCGGCGTCGATTCCGGTCTCTATTCCTTTGATTATCACTTTCATTGAAGTCACTTCTTTCATGCGGCCGATGACGTTCCAGGTTAAGGAAGAGTCATTAAGCATAACCCCAGTCATGTCGAAGCCTCTAAACGCGGGCTTGGATTGGCCAGTATGACAAACACTGCAATCTCGATCGTCTTCACGGGCGAGGAGCGACTGAGTCTCGGTGTTACGGCCTGCCGGCAGGTCTATCGTCAGGCACACTGCGGTCGCGCCGGCTGCTTCCGCACGCCTTATCATGGATACCGTGTACTCCCAGCGATTTGTCGGATACAGCTGAAACCAGATCGGTGCGTCGCGCGCTTCAATCACTGCTTCGATTGGAGTAGAAGATTGGGTAGACAGAATCATGTGGTGCCCAACTGCGGCGGCCGCGCGTGCGGTACCAAGCTCTGCGTCGGCATGAAACGCACCCTGACTGCCGACCGGGCAGATGACGATAGGGGATTTTGCCGTCGTGCCAAGCAGATCGATGCTCAGATCGGGCTTGCTTACGTCTACGAGGCGCCGAGGCCTTATCTGAAACCGAGTAAAACCCGCGCGATTAGCGCGCAGGGTAGCGTCGCTATCGACACCAGTGTTTAGATAGCCGAAATGAGCAGGTGGTATCTTTTCGCGCGCGATAGATTCCATTTCGAAAACGTTGATCACCTCTGAAGGATCTTTTAGGCGCTCTCCCAGCGTTTCTTCAACTTCCTGCGCGAAAGCAGAATAACTCGTTAAAAGAGGACTTGCTGCAAGAAATCTAAGAAACTCACGGCGTTGGTTCATAGCTTAAAGTGCTCTGATTGTCAGTTTAAGGTTAGTGAATTAGCTCACTGTCTACCACCGAAAATAGTCGGTTTTATACTTGATGTCTAGCACTGAGCGGAGGGAGGAGTAGAGTAAAAGGCATACTGCACGCTTTAAGATTATTCATGTTGGTTTGCACGTTCGTTTGACCCATTTTTAACGACTTTTGCATCGAATATTTGAACCACAATACGTCACTGATGATGCGAGGTTGCGCCTTATCATGGGGGTTAAAGTTAAATGCAACTACTGGGTGAGATTAGCAAGGAACTCAACAGGGACTACTCTCTGAAAAAGTGGGGGGTACCGGGTGGGTGGGGTCTGCGGGAGCAGATTTAGCAGAGTTTGTTTTGAGCGAAATTTAAGTCTATTAAAACTGGACCAGAAGTTTCAGCCAGCCCTGCTTACATCCACCGTTACATCGCAGATGAGACTTGTTTTTCGGGAGAGTAAAAGCGAGTGTAACGCGTTGATTTATATGGTGCCGACACCAGGAGTCGAACCCGGGACCTACTGATTACAAGTCAGTTGCTCTACCAGCTGAGCTATATCGGCTTTATCGATAACAGACGAAATTTTAAAACCGTCTGAACATTCAGGCCGCGGATACTACCAGCGCTTCCAAATGCCGGCAAGTAGTTTTTTCTGAGAAGATATCAAGTAATCAAAGTAGGCATGTTTTAACTTCAAAGTCATCGGAACCCGGCAAAACTGCACACTGCTGACAATTGAAGGACTCCAGCGAATACGTTACCGTAGTCCGCAGTGTTTGTAACAGAGCACTCTGGTTATTGACAGATAACACACGCAGGGAATGACTATGGCTGTCGGCAATACTGGTTGGCATGCGCTTTCCGCGCAGCAGGCACGGCTGTCCGCATCTGCCATCACACTCAATGATCTGTTTGCGCTGGACACTCAACGGGCCGCACGCATGACGCAGCGTTGCGGCCCGGTGTCCGTTGATTTCTCCAAGCATCTTGCAGATCAGGCAACCATGGACGCGTTGCTAACACTTGCGCGCGAACATAATTTGTCCGACGCCATACGCGCGATGTTTGACGGCAGAGCAGTTAACAATACCGAACACCGACCGGCATTACACGTTGCACTGCGGGGGCACGTCCCGGCACTCATGCCGGAAATAGCCGACATGGTGTCAGGCACACTTGAAAAAACTGCGGCATTTGTTGATCAGGTGCAGTCGGGGGCCTGGAGAGGTTTTTCACAGCAGCGCATCACCACCGTGGTGAATATTGGTATTGGCGGATCGGATCTCGGACCTGCCTTGGTGACTGAGGCGCTCAGACCCTTTCACCACCCGGACCTTCGCTGTTATTTTGTTTCCAACGTTGATCCGGCACACATTCGCAGCGTGCTGAAGGATCTGCAGGCTGACAAAACACTGTTTATTATTGCCTCAAAAACATTTACCACGTTGGAAACTCTGAGCAATGCAAGGTTGGCAAAGGCATGGTATCTGCGCGAAGGCGGATCAGAGCAGGACATACACCGGCATTTTGTGGCGGTCTCCAGTAACGTGTCTGCGGCTGAAAGCTTCGGGATCAAGCCAGAAAACATTTTCCCGATGTGGGACTGGGTCGGCGGCCGATACTCGCTGTGGTCGGCGATAGGCTTGTCAATTGCGCTGGCAACGTCTATGCCGGTGTTTAAACAACTGCTGGCTGGCGCTGCCGAAGCCGATGCGCACTTTTTACGTGCACCTCTGGGCAACAACATTCCTGTCATGATGGGTTTGCTGGCCGTGTGGTATCGCAATTTCTGGCAATGTGACAGCCAGGTGGTTCTGCCCTACGCACAGGATCTGCACTTGCTGCCAGCCTTCTTGCAGCAACTGGAGATGGAGAGCCTGGGCAAATCCGTTGACCGTGACGGTAACGCGCTGACACACCTCAGCGGCGCAGTCATCTGGGGCAGTGCCGGGACCAACGGTCAGCATTCCTTTCATCAATTGTTGCATCAGGGCACCACGATGATTCCCGCGGATTTTATTGCGGTAGCATGCCCTCATAACCCACAGGACCTGCAACAACATCAGCACCTGATGGCGAATTGTCTCGCTCAAAGCCGCGCCTTGATGCTTGGCAAAACCTTCGATGAGGCGCTGGAAGAAAACATCCGCAAAGGCATGGCGCCCGAGCAGGCCAGGCAGCTGGCTCACCATCGCCAGGTACCGGGCAACCGCCCCAGCAGCACGTTTATTCTGCAGGCGCTGGACGCACAGTCGCTCGGAATACTGCTGGCTTTTTACGAGCACAAAGTGTTTGTTCAAAGCGTGATCTGGAATCTGAATGCGTTTGATCAGTGGGGCGTTGAAATAGGCAAGCAGCTCAGTGGACCAATGTTTGATGCATTAAGCGGTGATCAGCTTGCCGCCAGTGCGCTTGATCAATCCAGTCAGCACATCATCCAACATATCCAGACACTCAGCGGAACACTGAAACACTCATGATCGATCGCGCAGCAACTCCAGATAAAATTGTCATAGGCAGCGAAGAATGGTGCTCGTTGCCACAGATTGGCATTCCTGCTATCAAGGTCCGCGTAGATTCCGGTGCAAAAACCTCGTCGCTGCATGCGTTTAACATTCGGGCATTCTCGCGCGCCGGCGTAAATTTTGTCAGTTTTGAAGTGCATCCATTACAAGGCAATCGCCGCACCATTGTGCGCTGCGAAGCTGAGATCATCGACAAGCGGGTGGTTAAAAGTTCCAGCGGTATTGGTGAAAAACGTTACGTTGTCAAAACAACCCTTCGACACCATGATCAGCAATGGGATATCGAGCTGACCCTGACCAATCGCGACTCCATGGGATACCGGATGTTGCTGGGGCGTGAAGCGATGAATGGCCGCATGCTGGTTGATCCTTCAAGTTCATTTATGGGCGGCAAGGTCAGCAGCACTCAAATCGATCAGGTGTATCAGCAACACACCCGCGAAAGCGCGGGCTTAAAAATCGGCCTGCTGGCCAGCAATCCTGAACTGGTCAGCAATCAACGTATTATGGAAGCCGGCGAGGAGCGCGGACATCGCATCCGCTTTTATGATGTACGCCAGTGTTATATGAAACTGGATGCTGAACATCCGGAAATTCATTACCGTGGCGGAAAACTGCTGAATAATCTTGACGCAGTTATCCCGCGTATCCGACCTGACCTGACATTTTATGGCTGCGCGCTGGTCAGGCAATTCGAGAGTCTGGGCATTTATTCGCTGAACAGTGCACAGGCCATCAGCCAGTCGCGCGACAAACTGTTTTCACTGCAACATCTGCTGCAACATGGTTTACCGATTCCCACAACCGGTTTTGCAGACAGCCCTCTGGACACTGATGACCTGATTGACATGGTGAATGGCGCGCCTCTGGTGGTAAAACTACTGGAGGGCCCTCATCATCGCGGCGTTGTGCTGGCCGAATCCCGCAGCGCAGGTGAAAGTCTGATCAATGCATTCCGGTCTCTTCAGGCGAATCTGCTGGTGCAGGAGTTCATCAAAGAGGCTGAAGGCCGGTCGCTGCGACTGTTGGTCGTTGATAACAAAGTGATCAGTGCTGTAGAAAGACAAGCTGCCCCGGGGCACTTCCGCAGTAATCGCCAGGAAGGTACCCGGGTCACAGCCGTGAGACTGACTATTGATGAACGCAAGCTTGCTCTGCGCGCGGTTAAAGTGATGGGCCTGAAAGTGGCCGGTGTTGATATTATCCGCTCGCGCAAAGGCCCCTTGCTGCTGGACGTGAACAGCTCTCCGTCACTTGGAGATCTGGAAGATGTCAGCGGCAAAGATCTTGCAGGCGCGCTGATCAGCATGGTTGAAAAGCAGCTGGGTTGGAAGCGGCGCCTGGCAGCGCCAGTTGACACTCATATTGAAACACCGGCACCGGGATGATGCCATGCCTGACACAATCACTACACAACTCAGCTTCCGCAAAGCCGAGATAGAGGAAATGGACTGGGCTTATCTGTTGTTCAAAGACGGCCTTCAGCAATACATTGCCCAGACCTGGGGCTGGAATGAACTTTTCCAGCGCCATAGCTTTCTTGCCAATCTGCCCGCCTCAAGTTTTGTGATTGTTACGCTCGATCAACAGGATGTTGGCGGGTATTGCCTGAAGAACAAAACTGATCACGTTTATCTGGAAATGTTGCTGATCAGCATGCCCATGCAGCGCAAAGGCATTGGCTCGCAGGTCATGCAATTGTTGATCAATCAGGCAGAAACACAGAACATGCCCATTCGCTTAAGTGTACTGCGCAACAATCCGGCCTATCAGTTTTACCGACGGCTCGGATTTGAAGTGATAGCCGAGGACAGTTTCCGTTACGAAATGTCCCTGCCACGTTAAACGTGCCGGGCGTACCCGATAATCAGAACAGCGATAACAACTCTGCAGTTTTTTGTTGCATCAGCGCTGTATCTGCGCGCGATTCCACGTTCAGACGCACCACCGGTTCGGTGTTGGACATGCGCAGATTAAATCGCCAGTTTTCAAAATTCATGCTCAGCCCATCGGTGTAATCAATCAGTAGCGCATCATCGCTATAGATGGCTTCAACCTTTTTGATCAGCGCCGCAGCGTCCTGCACAGTGCGGTTGATTTCACCGCTGGCCGGAAATGCTGCCATACGCTCGGCAACCAAAGCAGACAGCGGCTTGCCGGATTTGCAGATCAATTCAGCCACCAGCAACCATGGAATCATGCCGCTGTCACAGTAGGCAAAATCTCTGAAGTAATGGTGAGCACTCATTTCGCCACCGTACACAGCATCTTCGAGACGCATGCGCTCCTTGATAAAGGCGTGCCCGGTTTTGCACTGTATTGCGCGCCCGCCAAACTCCTCACAGACAGCCTGGGTATTCCAGGTCAGCCGCGGATCGTGAATGATGGCTGCACCTGGATTTCGCTCCAGGAAACTCTGCGCCAACAATCCAACAATGTAATAACCTTCGATGAAATAGCCTGTTTCATCAAAAAAGAAACAACGGTCAAAATCACCATCCCATGCAATCCCGATATCAGCCTGATGGGCTTTGATAGCCTCGATGCTGGGAGCACGGTTTTCCTCGAGCAAGGGATTTGGCACGCCGTTTGGAAAATGGCCGTCAGCCTGATGATGTACCCTGATAAATTCAAAAGGTAGATGCTCTGCAAGTGCATCAGCAACCATGCCAGCGCCGCCATTACCGGCATTGATTACCAGCTTCAATGGCTTCAGTACACTCAGATCGATATAGGTCAGCAAATGCTGGATATAGGCCGGGCGCGTATCCTGATGACTTAAGGTTCCCTGCCGCTCACTGATCGGGAACTCACCCGCCTCAGCCAAAGCACGGATGTCATTGAGCCCGGTATCACCGCTGATGGGACGCGACTGTTCGCGTACCAGCTTCATACCGTTATAGTCCTGCGGGTTGTGACTGGCGGTCACGACAATCCCGCCGTCGGCTTTCAGATGCGAGGTGGCAAAATAGACCTCCTCGGTTCCACACAAACCAATGTCGATGACATCCGCGCCGCCATCCATCAAACCACGGCTGAGCGCATCACAAAGAGACGGACTACTGAGCCGGATATCGTGACCGACTACCATCGTTCGCGGCTTCAGATACATCGCGGTGGCTCGCCCGATGCGGTAGGCAATCTCCTCATTGAGCTGATCAGGAACGCGGCCGCGGATGTCGTAGGCCTTGAAACAGGTAATTGGCATGATCATGGCCGTTGTCTCACTTGCGCTTGTAAATGTTCTGGAATGCGTAATTGGTTGCATCTATAAACCCTTCAACCGATCCGCAGTCAAACCGCTGACCTTTGAATTTGTATCCGAGCACGCGACCATAGGTTGCCTGCGTCATCAACGCATCGGTGATTTGCAGCTCGCCGTTTCGTCCTGGCGGTGTGACACGCAGAATGTCAAAAATGTCAGGCGTCAGAATGTATCGACCGATGATCGCCAGATTAGATGGCGCGTCAGCCGGATCCGGCTTTTCAACCATCTGCCTCACACGGTAGACACCGGGAGCCTCTTCCACGCCGCCAATCACTCCATATTTAGACGTCTCATCGCGCGGCACCTCTTCGATCGCCACAATGCTGCAACGATACTTCTGGTACAACTTGACCATCTGCAAGAGCACCGGATCTACGCCCATGTTAGTAACGCAGTAGTCATCTGCAAGCAACACGGCAAATGGCTCGTTGCCTATCAGCGTCTCACCGGTAAGGATGGCGTGTCCAAGTCCTTTCATTTCCACCTGGCGCGTGTAAGAAAACGTACACACATTAATCAAGTGTCTTATGTCTTTCAGCGCAGCTTCCTTAGAGGTGCCAGCTATCTGATGCTCCAGTTCATAACTGATATCAAAGTGATCCTCGATCGCGCGCTTGCCGCGCCCCGTCACAATGGCCATGCCACTGATCCCGGCCGCAAGCGCCTCCTCAACACCGTATTGAATCAAGGGCTTATTGACCAGAGGCAACATCTCTTTGGGCATCGACTTGGTGGCTGGAAGAAACCGGGTACCGTACCCGGCTGCGGGAAAAAGACACTTTCTGATCATCTGGCACTTACTCCTGCTTGCATTTGGAACTCCATTCAATTGTTTTATCAGACAGGTATAGGCACCCGACCGTAGACATCATCAAATCGCACGATATCATCTTCACCCAGATAGGTTCCCGTCTGTACTTCAACCAACTCAACCCATTCGTTTGTGTTGTTCTGCAGGCGGTGACGACTGCCCAAAGGGATGAAGGTTGACTGATTGGCGTGCAAATCAAACACTCTCTCGTCACAAGTCACTGTTGCCACCCCCTGAATCACTACCCAATGCTCTGCCCTCTTATGGTGCATTTGTAAGGACAAGGACGCCCCTGCGCGCACCCGAATACGCTTGACCTGAAATCCGGGGCCGGTTGCCAGGGACTGGTATGACCCCCAGGGCCGGTAAACAAGGGTGTGTAATGCCGCTTCAGGCCTGGCCATTTTCTCCAGCCACTGCACGACCTGTTTGACATCCTGTACCTGATCTTTATCCGCTACCAGCACCGCATCCGCGGTTTCCACAATCACTGCATTGTGCATGCCAACAGCGACCACCAGACGGGAATCGGCGCGAACATAACTGTCGCTGACATTTATGACATGCGTATCACCGCGCAACACATTATTGTCGGCATCTTTTTCAGTGCTGATATCCCATAACGAATTCCAGGCGCCCAGATCATTCCACGCAGCGTCCATAGGCACCAACACCGCGTTGGCGGTCTTCTCCATCACCGCATAGTCGATCGAGATGGCCGGGCACGCAGCAAACGTTGCGGCATCGATGCGTATGAAGTCGCCGTCTTTACGGGCGCTGGCACAGGCCTTGACGCAGTGTTCAGCAACGTCAGGCGCATGCAGGCGAACTTCACTCAGCCAACTGTCGCGCTCAAGCAGGAACATGCCGCTGTTCCACTCATAGTCACCTTGTTGCAGATACTGCTGCGCAACAGCTAATTCAGGCTTCTCAACAAACCGCTGCACCCTGAACGCCGCCTGCGTATCCGCACTGACTGGTGCACCGCGCTGTATGTAGCCATAGCCGGTCTCTGCATACGACGGACGAATTCCAAAGGTTACCATGGCACCCGTGCTGGCATGTCGGGCCGCCTCCTTGATGCAAGTATGAAACGCGTCTACGTCTCTGATCACATGATCTGCAGGCAGCACCAACATCAACAAGGGTTCATCTGCAGCACGTGTGCTCGCTGACGCCAGATGGCTGATGAGTCCGGCAGCCAGCGTCAACGCCGGCGCCGTGTTGCGACCCATCGGTTCAAGAATGATGATTGCGTCGGATACACCCAGCTGACGCAGCTGCTCGGCCACCAGAAAGCGGTGTTCTTCATGGCAGATAATCACCGGCGCTGCGAGATCTGCAAGCCCTTTCAGGCGCCGCAACGTCGCCTGGAACAGAGTGATCTCTGCGCCAGCCGATGGTTTTGCCTTGTTAGTCAGCTTGTTCGATGCTTCAGGCATCGCCATAAACTGTTTTGGGCTGAGTTGCCGCGATAGCGGCCACAATCTGGAACCTGTGCCACCTGCAAGAATTACTGGAATTAACATATGTCTACCTTGTCTTAGGATGCACCAAGTCTAGCGCAGAACCTCGATGGCTTACAGATACATCCTTCATCGCTGCCAGTCGCCGGCGTGCGCTCTGGCAAAATAGGTCGATTATTTTGCTTTGGCGGGATAAACTTGCGCCCTTTGCGAAACCAAGGTGTTGTTTTCCACTTATGAATACAGGATTTACACCCAAAAGCTCCTATAACAAGGTCGAACTGATCGACTGTGGTTATGGACGCATGTTTGGCCCGGGCAACGCCAAGTTACCCGTCGGCAACATGTTGATGTTGGACAGAATTATCGAAATCAATGACCACGGTGGTGAGCACGGCAAAGGCCAGATCATCGCCGAATTGGACATTCGACCCGACCTGTGGTTTTTTGAATGCCACTTCCCGGATGATCCGGTTATGCCGGGCTGTCTCGGTCTGGATGCCATGTGGCAACTGGTTGGCTTCTATCTGGGCTGGCGTGGCAATCTGGGCAAAGGCCGCGCACTGGGTGCAGGGGAAGTGAAATTCAGCGGAGAAATTCTGCCAACCGCCAGCAAAGTTACCTACGAAATATCACTCAGCCGCATCATTGAGCGGAAATTGGTGATGGGCATTGCAGACGGCACCGTGGCAGTTGACGGAAAGATAATCTACACCACCAAAGGCCTCAAAGTAGGCCTGTTTACGCCAGATAGTCGATTCTGATTCAGGGTAATAAACTGACTCGGGACGCTTTGGATAACTGATCGAGGTATATATGAGACGTGTTGTGGTGACCGGTATTGGCATAGTGTCCTGCATTGGCAATGACAAACAAAGCGTACTCGAATCGTTGAAAGAAGGCCGCAGCGGCATCAGTTACAACCCGGTTTATGAAGAAATGGGCCTGCGCGCTCACATCTCTGGCAGAGTCAACATCAGCTTTGAAGATCACATAGACCGCAAACATCTGCGCTTTATGGGTGATGCCGCGGCTTACGGTTACATCGCCATGGATCAGGCCATTAAAGATGCCGGGCTGACGGATGCCGATGTCTCCAACGACAGAACCGGCATCATCATGGGTGCCGGCGGGTCATCTTCAGCAGATCAGGTAGAAGCTGCTGATATCCTGCGCACTAAAGGTATCCGCAAAATCGGCCCGTATCGCGTACCACGGACGATGGGCAGCACGGTCTCCGCCTGTCTGGCGACGCCTTTTAAAATCCGCGGCGTGAATTATTCAATTTCATCCGCCTGCGCGACCAGCGCACATTGCATCGGCAACGCCGTTGAATTGATTCAACTGGGCAAGCAGGATGTAGTGTTTGCCGGCGGCGGTGAATCAGAACACTGGACGCTGACTAATCTGTTTGATGCCATGGGAGCATTGACCACCACTCATAACCACGAGCCAACCGTGGCCTCCCGTCCCTTTGACGTCAGCCGCGATGGATTTGTGATTGCTGGTGGCGGCGCAGTGCTGGTTGTTGAGGCACTTGACCATGCATTGGCCCGCGGCGCCAAAATTTATGCCGAAATCACCGGTTACGGTGCAACATCCGACGGGTACGACATGGTTGCTCCTTCGGGCGAAGGCGCCGTGCGCTGCATGAACATGGCGCTGGCAACAACATCAGGCAAGCCCGTGGATTACCTGAATACCCACGGCACCAGCACACCCGTGGGTGATGTCACCGAACTTGGTGCGGTCAGGGCAGTTTTCGGCGGCAAGTCGCCGATTATCACGTCGACCAAATCCCTGACCGGCCACTCGCTCGGCGCAACCGGGGCACAGGAAGCCATCTACAGCCTGCTGATGATGGAACATAATTTTGTCAGTGCGTCCGCCAATGTCACGGAACTTGTGCCCGAAGCAGAGGGTCTGAACATTGCGACAAAACGCCTTGATGACGTCAGAATTGACTGCATCATGTCCAACAGCTTCGGATTTGGCGGAACCAATGCAACACTGGTATTTGAGCGTTATCAGCCATAAAAAACTGACAAGTTCCCCGCCGGCAACATTTGTCGGCGTGATCTTGTTTTGCCTCAGCCTGATGTTAGGGCCGACACAGGCACAAACCCCGCTTCCGGCCAATCCTTCTGCAACCGGCTCTTCGGCGCAAAGCCCGTTTTCGCAGCAGCCGGCGTTTCTTGATGTCGACCAGGCTTTTGCCTTTTTTATCAGCCTCGACGGGCCGGACACCATCAGTGTGCACTGGACAATAGCGCCTGGATATTATCTTTACGCAGATAAATTCAACTTCGCGATCAGTGGCCCCGAAGCATCAAGAACCGCCTTGATCCCGGTCTTGCCCGCGGGAGTAAAACACGAAGATGAGTTTTTTGGCGAAGTCACTGTTTACTTTGGACAGGCACGCGCTGTGCTGAGATTACCGGATGACAGTGCTGAGCAATTCACCCTGGCGGTCGGTTTTCAGGGCTGCGCGGAAGCAGGCCTGTGTTACCCCCCCACTCAACACAATGTCGACATCACCCGGTAAAACAGCCCGGCTGTTGCGGCCACACACATCAACAATCGAAAACATCAGAGAAAAGCCATAATTCAGTGGTGAAAAGCCAAGAAAAATCTGACAAAATGCCAGCTTATTCAGCACAACACCCGAATGTCGGACCAAACACACATGGCTACCCTACTCGTCTTGCATGGCCCGAACCTGAACTTGTTGGGCACCCGCGAGCCACAGGTCTACGGCAAAGAAACCTTGGATGATATCAACACACGCCTGGCAGACACCTGTCATGCAGCAGGACACCACCTGCTGCACCTGCAAAGCAATGCCGAGTATGAGTTGATTGATCGTATTCACGATGCCCGCCATGAAGGCATCCACTTTATCGTGTTTAATCCCGGCGCCTTTACACATACCAGCATCGCACTGCGCGACGCACTTCTGGCAGTGAGCATTCCGTTTATCGAGGTTCATCTGTCAAATGTGTATAAACGGGAACCTTTCCGGCACCACTCTTACTTTTCAGATATTGCTGCAGGTACCATCACCGGCCTGGGCTCTCAAGGCTACGATCTTGCGCTTCAGGCAGCACTGACACGAATTTCAAACCAACAATAATTCCGCTACGACGTTAAACACCGATAAAAGAGACCACGTTATGGATATCAGAAAAGTCAAAAAACTCATCGAACTGCTTGAGTCTTCCGATATTGCAGAAATAGAGATCAAGGAAGGGGAAGAGGCGGTGCGTATCAGCCGCGCCAGCAAAGTTGTGCAACAGCCCATTCAGTACCAAAGCGCGCCGATGATGGCAGCGCCAGCACCCGCCGCCGTTGCCGCCGCACCCGCCCCTGCCGCACCGACAGCAGATGCCGATGCCGGACGAAAAACTCGCGGAAATGTAGTGAAATCGCCGATGGTTGGTACGTTCTACCGCGCGCCCTCTCCATCCTCTCCGGCGTTTGTTGAAGTTGGACAGCACATCAAAGTGGGCGATGTGATCGGCATCATCGAAGCCATGAAAATGATGAATCAGATTGAAGCAGATCATTCTGGCGTGGTTGAAGCCATTCTGGCCCAGGACGGCGAGCCCGTTGAATTTGACCAGGCTCTGGTCACTATTGTTTAAGGGATCACGCTCATGCTGGAAAAAGTCCTGATCGCCAACCGTGGTGAAATTGCATTGCGAATCCTGCGCGCCTGCAAGGAACTCGGCATCAAAACCGTTGCCGTGCACTCCAGCGCAGACCGTGATCTGATGCATGTCCGGTTAGCAGATGAATCTGTGTGTATCGGCCCTGCCAGCGCCGCAAAAAGCTACCTCAACGTGCCTGCGATCATTGCGGCCACGGAGGTCACCGATGCGGTTGCCATCCATCCCGGTTATGGTTTTCTGTCAGAAAATGCCGACTTTGCTGATCAGGTTGAGCGTAGCGGCTTCATTTTTATCGGACCACGTGCTGAAACCATCCGCCTGATGGGCGATAAAGTCTCTGCCATTAATGCTATGAAATCGGCTGGAGTGCCTACGGTTCCGGGCTCTGATGGCCCGCTTGATGACAATGCCGAACGCACGTTGGCCGTGGCAAAACGCATTGGTTACCCGGTGATTATCAAAGCCGCCGCCGGTGGCGGTGGCCGCGGTATGCGCGTAGTGCACAGCGAAGCAGCATTGCTGAACTCCATTTATGTCACGCAATCAGAAGCTAAAGCTGCGTTTGGCAACGGCACGGTGTATCTGGAAAAATTCCTCGAAAACCCGCGGCATGTTGAAATTCAGGTGCTCGGCGACGGTCTCGGTAATGCCATCTATCTGGGCGACCGTGACTGCTCAATGCAACGCCGTCATCAAAAAGTGTTGGAAGAGGCGCCCGCACCGGATATCCCCGACGACATTCGCAACCAGGTCGCCGAAACCTGCATCAAAGCCTGCAAGCAGATGAAGTATCGCGGCGCTGGTACACTGGAATTCCTGTATCAGGACAAACAGTTTTATTTTATCGAAATGAACACGCGTGTTCAGGTGGAGCACCCAGTCACCGAAATGGTCACTGGCATCGACATCGTAAAAGAGCAACTCAGGATCGCCAGCGGGATACCGCTCAGCATCCGCCAGGAAGACGTCAAGATCAAAGGCCACGCCATTGAATGCCGTATCAACGCAGAAGATCCGGTGTCCTTTATGCCATGTCCCGGAAAAATCAATCTCTTCCATGCCCCCGGTGGTAATGGCATACGGGTTGACTCCCACATTTACAGCGGTTACACCGTACCACCGCACTACGATTCACTGATCGGCAAACTGATCAGTTATGGCAGTACACGTGATGAAGCGTTGGCCCGTATGCAGAATGCGCTGGACGAACTGCTGATTGACGGCATCCGCACCAACACGCCTTTGCACAAAGACATTCTGCGTGATCCGAACTTCCGCAGAGGCGGCACCAACATCCACTATCTGGAGCACATGCTGGCCGGCGCTCACGGCAAAAACAGCTGAGTGAGCTAACACATGCCGTGGTTACAGATTAATGCCCGAATCACTGACACCGAGGCTGCAGCGATGGAACAACTGTTCCAGTCACTGGGCGCGGTGTCGGTGACGCTTCAGGACGCCGAAGATGTAGCAGTGTTTCAATTGGATCCGGGCACAACACCGCTGTGGCAGAACATGCAGTTGAATGCCTTGTTTGAAGCAAAAGCCCCGTTGAAAGCTATTGTAAAACGTATTGTGAACGGTTCACGCCTGACCGAGCAGGATCTGGAAATTGAAGAGATTGCCGATCAGGATTGGGAACGCGCGTGGATGGACGACTTTAAACCCATTTGTTTTGGCAAACGCCTCTGGGTATGTCCCAGCTGGTTACAACCACCAGAGCCCTCTGCCGTCAACCTAATGCTGGATCCTGGCCTGGCGTTTGGCTCGGGAACACACCCGACCACAGCATTGTGCCTGGAGTGGCTGGACGGCTGCGATGTAGTGGGCAAGTCGGTTATCGATTACGGCTGTGGATCTGGCATTCTGGCAATTGCGGCAATATTGCTGGGCGCTGACAAGGCGATTGGCGTAGACAATGACCCTCAGGCCATCATCGCCACACGTAACAATCGAGAAATGAACGGAGTCGCTGCTGAAAAACTGACGGTGTTTATGCCCGGGGAACAGCATCAACCGGCAGATATCGTGTTAGCCAACATCCTGTCCGGCCCGCTTGAGGAACTGACACCGGTGCTTACCAACCTCACCAAACCGGGTGGCAAACTGATTCTGTCGGGGGTTTTGTCTGAACAAACAGAATCCCTGATTCGCTCATACCAACCCTGGTTTGAACTGGAGCCCCCGGTCATCCGCGAGCAATGGGTTCGCATCACCGGCACGCGACATCTGAATAACCATGTGGACAATACTGGAAGCCAGCAACGATAAAACTGCGCATCTGCCGCAGTTTGATGAACCTCTGGTATTGGGAGCACCGCCGCCTGCGCAGCGATCCTGGCTGGCAACGGTGGGGTGGCTGTTGTTGATGACTGTGTTGTCAGCCGGCTTTGTCGCTCAACTGGTTATCTTTAACAAAGACATGGTGTTGCGCGATTCACGCGTCAGAGATCTGTTAGCAAACTTGTGTGCACGTGTGGCATGCGAACTGCCGGTAGTACGTGCCCCTGATCAGTTGCGCAGCACATTTATTGAAGTCTCACCACACCCTGACTATGAATCCATGCTGCTTGTCAGGTTTGGCATCTTTAATGCCGCACTGTTTGCGCAGCCACACCCGTCAGTTGACCTGTCATTCAGCAATACACAGCAACAGGCAGTTGCTGGCCGACGCTTTTACCCAGGTCATTATCTGGATGCGTCACTGCTGTCGCGGCTAACAATTCCTGCGGGTTCTGAGATTCAGGGTACTCTTGAAATTCTTGACCCGGGACCAGAAGCTGTCAACTACACAATCGAGTTTGTTTATGAGCACAACTGATCAAACTTGCGGACAACTTCGCAATCTGCATGGCCTACCCGCTATCAAACCCTTCCGGCTTGGCAAACACCTGCTGGAGCGACCGATCTTACTGGCGCCTATGGTGGGCGTCAGTGATGTGCCGTTTCGCGAAGTGTGTCTGCAACAGGGAGCTACACTCACTATTGCTGAAATGTTGCCGGCAGATACCGCCATGTGGAAATCTGAAAAGAACCGCCTCAGACTCAGGCGCACCGCTGCCTGTGGCCCGGAAATTGTGCAGATAGCCGGTTTTGACCCCTCGATGATGGCCGAGGCCGCTCGCCTGAATGCTGACATGGGCGCTGAAGTCATCGATATCAACATGGGTTGCCCGGCCAAAAAGGTCTTGAAAAAGGCGGCAGGGTCAGCGCTGATGCGCGACCCCGAGCTGGTTGAACAGATACTGCGTGCCGTGGTGCAGGCTGTTGATATTCCTGTGACACTCAAAATGCGCACGGGTTGGTGCCGGGCACAAAAAAACGGTGTCGACATTGCCCGCATCGCTGAAGACTGCGGCATTCGCATGATCAGTGTTCATGGCAGAACCCGTGAATGCCGCTTTGTTGGCGATGTTGAGTACGACACTATCGCCGCGATCAAGCAAAGTGTCGGCATTCCGGTGATTGCAAACGGCGATATAGATTCACCCGAAAAAGCGGTGCAGGTACTCAGGCATACGGGCGCAGATGGACTGATGATCGGCCGTGCCGCTCAGGGCAAACCGTGGATATTCAGAGAAATCCGTCAATACCTCGAGCATGGCGACCACGCAAGGCCGCCATCGGCGAGTGAGATCAGCATTCTGATGCAGGACCATATTCGTGCGCTGCATGCATTTTATGGCGATTTCCGTGGCACACTCTTTGCCCGCAAACATATTGACTGGTACAGTAAAGCACTACCGGGTGGCGAGTTATTGAAGTCTGAGTTTATGCAGGCAGACTGTGTCACAGATCAACAGGATATCCTGCAAAACTGGCACCGCGCGCACCTGTCTTTGCTGACCGCTGTAGCAGCACAAACCCATCAATCAAGCCAACACAGAGATTTGCCTGTATCAGCATGAAAAAAGAAACCTTGAAGAGCGGCCTTATAAAGGAACCCGCGGCAAGTCCGGGCAAAACAACAACCATGACAGACCCTGCATCCAACCAGAGCCTGCGTCAATGTGTCGGGCGCGCGATGGAGAAGTATTTTGACGACCTCGGGGATGCTCAGCTGACCCATAATCTTTATGAACTGGTACTCAGTGAAGTTGAGGCTCCGTTAATGGAAGCGGTGCTCAAACACACCGATGGCAACCAAAGCGAGGCGGCTACCATGCTGGGTTTGAACCGTGGTACCCTACGGAAAAAGATGAAACGGTACGGCCTGTTGTGATTTTTGCCCGTCATCAACACGCCGTCACAACATCCTCAGACGAACTACCCACCTTTTATCAAACTGCAACCACTTACTTTAACTGCATCTACTACTATGTCTTCAGATCAAATTGCTGTCATTCGCCGCGCATTGCTCAGTGTGTCGGACAAATCCGGTATTGTGGAATTCGCCCGCTCGCTGCAAAGCGCAGGCGTAGAGATTTTATCGACAGGCGGTACTTATCGCCTCTTACAGGATAACAACATTCCGGCAATCGAAATTGCTGACTACACGGGCTTTCCAGAGATGATGGACGGCCGTGTCAAAACACTGCACCCCAAGGTGCATGGCGGAATTCTGGCCCGCCGTCAAATTGATGCCGACGTTATGCAGGCGCACAACATTCCGCCCATTGATTTGGTGGTGGTTAACCTGTACCCGTTTGAGGCAACTGTGGCCAAACCGGGCTGCGATCTGGCGACAGCGATCGAAAATATCGATATCGGCGGCCCCACGATGTTGCGCGCAGCGGCCAAGAACAACGCCTGGGTTGCCGTGGTGGTCAATCCTGCCGACTATGATTACATTCTCAGCGAAATGAAAATCAATGGGGGCGCACTGACGCAGGCCACTCGCTTTGATCTGGCGGTGCGCACTTATGAACACACCGCTGCTTATGACGGCGCCATTGCCAATTACCTTGGCAAGATCGTTTCCGGCAGCGAATTCCCGCGCAGTTTCTCCAGCCAGTTTCATAAAAAGCAGGACCTGCGCTACGGCGAAAACCCGCATCAGAACGCTGCTTTTTATGTTGAAAAACACCCACAGGAAGCCAGTGTCAGCACTGCAACACAACTGCAAGGCAAAGAGCTTTCGTACAACAACATCGCCGACACGGACGCCGCTCTGGAATGTGTAAAAAGCTTCAGCGAGCCGGCCTGCGTGATTGTGAAACACGCTAATCCCTGCGGCGTCGCCATTGCCGGCTCCATTCAGGAAGCCTATCAGCTGGCATTTCAGACTGACCCGACGTCAGCCTTTGGCGGCATCATTGCGTTTAACCGCGAACTGGATGCTGCAACTGCACAGAAGATTGTTGATCAACAGTTCAGTGAAGTGATTATTGCGCCAACTGTCTCCAGCGAGGCTTTACAGGTATTCGCCGGCAAGCCCAATGTGCGTGTGCTGGCCTGCGGTCAATGGCCTGCCAAACCGCTGGCAGCCTGGGATTACAAGCGCATCTCCGGCGGCCTGCTGGTTCAGGACAGAGACATCCATCAGATCAGCCGCAACGATCTGACCGTGGTCAGCAAACGCCAGCCCAGTGAACAGGAACTGGCTGATCTGATGTTTGCATGGACCGTTGCACAGTTTGTGAAATCCAATGCCATTGTGTACTGCAAAAATCTGCAAACCATCGGAATTGGTGCCGGCCAGATGAGCCGCGTGTACAGCGCCAGAATTGCGGGCATCAAGGCAGCTGACGAGAATCTGGTGGTTGAGGGTTCCGTGATGGCTTCCGATGCGTTTTTCCCCTTCCGAGACGGCATTGATGCCGCCGCCAAAGCCGGCATTAGCGCAGTTATTCAGCCCGGCGGTTCCATGCGTGATGAGGAAGTCATCGCCGCGGCCAACGAAGCCGGCATGGCGATGGTGTTTACCGGCATCCGCCACTTCCGCCATTGAGGATTGCGTATGAATGTTCTGATACTTGGCAATGGCGGACGTGAACATGCACTGGCCTGGAAACTGGCGCAGTCATCTGGTATCACCAAGGTTTTTGTTGCCCCTGGCAATGCTGGCAGCGCCACTGAGGCGGGAGTAGAAAACGTCGCCATTGATGCCCTGGATTTCCCGGCACTGGCAGACTTTGCCAAAAATAATGATGTTGGCCTGACCATTGTGGGCCCGGAAGCGCCCTTGGTTGCCGGTGTTGTTGATTATTTCAGCGCCCGGGGCTTACGCGCTTTTGGCCCGCGTAAGGCAGCAGCGCAGCTGGAAGGGTCCAAGGCATTTACCAAAGACTTTCTTGCCAGGCACAACATTCCCACCGCGGCCTATCAGAACTTTACCGATGTAGACGCTGCCATTGCCTATGTCAGGCAACAGGGCACACCCATCGTGATCAAAGCCGACGGCCTTGCGGCGGGCAAGGGTGTGATTATTCCGCAGACTCAGGAAGAGGCTGAATCAACCATTCGCGACATGTTGTCCGGCAATAAATTTGGTGATGCCGGCAGTCGTGTGGTCATTGAACAATTCCTGCTCGGCGAAGAAGCCAGTTTTATTGTCATGGTGGATGGTGAGCATGTACTCCCGTTTGCAACCTCGCAGGATCACAAGGCGCGTGACGACGGCGACAAAGGACCCAATACCGGTGGCATGGGCGCTTATTCGCCTGCGCCGGTGGTCACACCCGACATTCACGACCGCGTCATGCAACAGGTGATTATGCCGACCGTGCGCGGCATGGCGGCCGAAGGCAATCCTTACACCGGTTTTCTGTATGCCGGCCTGATGATTGACGACCACGGCAATCCTTTTGTCATCGAGTTTAACTGTCGTTTTGGCGACCCGGAAGCGCAACCGGTGATGATGCGTCTGCAATCAGATCTGGCTGATCTGTGCCAAGCCGCTATTGACGGCCGGCTTGATCAGAAACACGCGGAGTGGGACCCCCGCGCCGCGATTGGTGTGGTGCTTGCCGCAGGTGGTTATCCCGATGCCTACGATAAAGGCGCCGTGATCAGCGGCCTTGATAAAGCCTCTCAATCCGGCCATGGCAAAGTGTTCCATGCCGGTACGGCTCTGAAAGATGGCAAAGTGGTCACCAACGGCGGCCGCGTGTTGTGCGCTGTGGCATTGGGCGATACGGTTACCAATGCACAAAAAGCCGCTTATCAGCTGGCGGAAAACATCCACTGGGATAGAATCTACTACCGTAAAGATATCGGACACCGGGCAATCGCCCGCGAAACCGCTGGTGACAAGTAACCGGACAAACACTTATGAGCACATCTGACAATCGCGATCACTACAGCCTGGCAGACCGGCTGATCCTGCAACTGGACCAGGCGCTGCATACGTTGGTACCGGGCAGCAGTCACGCTCAGCGCAACTCTCCGGGCGCTGGTGCCGCAGAGGGCATGTTATCCGAAGCCGAACGTTTGCTGGCCGCTGGGCTGATGCGCATCAATCACACGGGTGAGGTGTGCGCACAGGCCCTGTATCAGGGACAATCGCTGACAGCGCGCTTGCCTGATGTGCGAGATAGCATGAATCATGCTGCGGCCGAAGAAGTTGATCACCTGGCCTGGTGTGAAACCCGGCTGAAAGAGCTCGACAGCCGCCCAAGCCTGCTGAACCCGGCGTTTTATGCTTTGTCTTTTGGTCTGGGTGCGGTCGCTGGCGCTGTAGGCGACAAGTGGAGCCTGGGGTTTGTGGGTGAAACTGAAAAACAAGTTTGTGAGCATCTGCAAGATCATCTGCAGCAGTTACCGGCACACGACCAAAAAAGCCGCGCAATTATTCAACAGATGATTATTGATGAACAAAAACATGGTGACAGTGCCATGGCAGCCGGTGGTGCCGACCTGCCATTGCCCATCACCGCCGGTATGAAACTGATGGCCGGGGTCATGAAAACCCTGACCAAACGGGTCTGAGGAATACTGGTGTCCCACCTTCCCCGCCTGCTGCGTATCATGTCGGTTTGCGCAAAATACCGCCTTGACCAGATCAGCCCTCTGACCGCCAATGCCTGGTCGTTACGACTGCTGATGTCCACGCTAGGCGTGTTTACAGGTAGCAAAACACGCGATCTGACACCTCCGCAGCGTCTCAGAGAAGCACTGCAAGACCTTGGCCCGATCTATATCAAGTTTGGTCAGTTGTTATCGACGCGCCGCGATTTTCTGCCTCCGGATATCAGTGACGAGCTGCAGCACCTTCAGGATCGTGTCCCGGGATTCACTTCGCCCTCGGTGTTTGAGGTGGTCGAAAAAGCGCTGGGGACGCCCTGGCAACACAGCTTCCGTGACATCAAAGCACAATCGCTGGCATCAGCCTCGATTGCACAGGTGCATGAAGCTCACCTGGTCAGCGGCGAAGAAGTGGTCATCAAAATCCTGCGTCCCGGCATTG
The DNA here is from genome assembly GCA_041306975.1 of Gammaproteobacteria bacterium. Lineage (GTDB taxonomy): Bacteria > Pseudomonadota > Gammaproteobacteria > Pseudomonadales > Pseudohongiellaceae > Pseudohongiella. The sequence continues at coordinate 34,404 of JBFZEG010000161.1, forward strand.
AAGTCACCATCCGCGAAGACATCAAAGTGCTCAAGTGGGTAGCACGGATGGTCGAACGTTATCTGCCCGATGGCCGGCGCCTGAAACCTCGCGAAGTCATCAACGATTACGAACACATTATTCTCGGCGAGTTGAATCTGCTCTCCGAAGGTGCGAACACCACGCTGCTGCGCCGCAATTTTGAGAACTCACCCAAACTCTATGTTCCCAAGGTCTACTGGAATGTGACCCGCGATGGCATGCTGGTGACTGAACGTATCCGCGGCATCCCGGTGTCCGATATTGCTGCTCTGAACGCGCATGGCGTGAATCTGAAACAGCTGGCCGAGACCGGCGTCGGCATCTTTTTTACGCAAGTGTTTGAGCACAGCTTTTTTCATGCGGACATGCATCCCGGCAATATCTTTGTGGATCCCTCCAATCCGCAGTTTCCTCAGTACATTGCGATCGACTGCGCCATCATCGGCTCATTGAGCCGCGACGACCAACAGTATCTGGCGCGCAATCTGCTGGCGATATTTAAACGCGATTACCGCAAAGTAGCCGAGCTGCATGTCGAATGCGGGTGGGTACCCAAAAATACCAACGTTGTAGAATTTGAGGCGGCCATGCGCACCGTCTGTGAACCCATCTTTGAAAAGCCTCTCAAGGACATCTCCTTCGGTTACCTGTTGGTGCAACTGTTCCGCACTGCCGGGCGCTTTAACATGGAAGTTCAACCATCATTGGTGCTGCTGCAGAAGACCCTGTTGAATGTTGAAGGTCTCGGCCGTCAACTATACCCAGAACTGGATCTGTGGCAGACTGCCTTGCCATTTCTGGAGAACTGGAGCCGGCGCCGCATGCAGCCCTCCTATCTGTGGAAGGCTCTGAAGGATAACGTTCCAGACTGGGTTGAGCAGTTTCCGCAGTTGCCGCAACTGGTGCTCAACAGCCTGAATCAGCACCAACAATTACAAGACATTAATGACACGCTGCAGGCAGCACTGTTCCAGCAACGGCTGCGCGACAAGCGTCACCGCAAACAACAGCGACGGCTATTGCTAGTTATTCTGTTGATCACCGCGGCCAGCAGCTTTTTGTATTTCACATCGTGAAAGAGCATACTGAACACATGAATAACACTGACTGGTTGGATCAGGTCAAATGGAACAATGAAGGTCTGGTGCCGGTGGTAACTCAAGACGTGCACAGCCTCCGCTTGTTAACACACGCATGGATTAACCGCGAAGCCCTGATGCTGACTCATGCCGAGGGGCGCGCCGTGTATTGGTCGCGCTCGCGGCAGAAAATCTGGCGCAAAGGCGAGGAGTCCGGTAACGTGCAGCGCATCCACCGAATACTGCTGGATTGCGATGGCGATACGGTGTGTTATCTGGTGGAGCAGACAGGCGGTATCGCCTGTCACACAGGCAGGGTAAGCTGTTTTTATCAGCAGCTGTCTGAGGACAAAGACAGCATCAGCTGGGCTGTAACAGATGCCGTGATTAAAGATCCGGCCAAAATGTACAAAAATCCTGGCCATTAAGAACCAAAGACAGAAGTCAGTAACCCATGACAAACGCAACAGAATCAACAGATGACGTGCTTCAACAACTGGCGTTATTGCTGGAAGCGCGAAAGCAGGCCGATCCGAGCAGCTCCTATGTGGCCAGTCTGCATCATAAGGGTCTGAACAAGATTCTTGAAAAAGTAGGTGAAGAGGCGGTAGAAACCATTCTGGCAGCGCGTGATGTGGAAGGCGGGGCTGATGTGCAGACCGTCATCAGCGAGACCGCAGACTTATGGTTTCACAGCATGGTGATGCTCAGTCATCTCGGGCTTAGCCACGAGCTGGTATTGGAAGAACTCAGAAAGCGTTTTAACATGTCCGGACTCGCCGAAAAGGCATCCAGACCAGCAAAATAACTATTAATCAGCCTTCGCCATATGAGAAGTCATGTGAGGGTCAGGCATTAGGAGGAAGTATGGGAATCGGTGGCATCAGTATCTGGCAGTTACTTATCATCGCACTGATTATAGTGTTGCTGTTTGGTACCAAAAAACTGCGCACACTGGGCAGTGACCTCGGTGGAGCCTTGAAAGGTTTCAAGCAGGCGGTCAAAGATGACGACAAAGACAGCAAAAATGATCCTGATCAGCTCGCTGACGACAGCGATGGTGTCAGCATCAGTGCTCGCACCGAGAAAACACAGGATAAATAACAACAATGTTCGATATCAGTTTCATCGAGCTGTTGGTTGTGTTTGTCGTCGCCCTGCTGGTGCTTGGACCGGAAAAATTACCGGGAGCCGTGCGCACCGGGGCGTTGTGGATAGGCCGTGCCAAACGCAGTTTCGGTAAAGTCAAAGCTGAGATCGAGCAGCAGATTAATGCCGACGATATCAGGCGCCAGCTCCATAATGAATCGATTATGGCTGACATCGAAAAGGCGCGCAAAAATGCCGACAATTTGCTTAAAGATACCCGCAAAGAACTGGATAAAACCCAGGAAGGCATCAATCGGGCTGTTAGTGCAGCAACAACCGCACCTGTCGCTGTGCCTGTTGTGACCAACAGCGCCGTGGAAGGCGTACCAACATTCAAGGCCGAGGTGGCGATGGATGGGCCTGCGTTAGTTGCAGAGACCATTGCAGTTGAGCCTGTTGCAGAATTACCAGTGCAGGAAAAAAAGCCCGTGCAGGACTTCTACAATAGCCCGCCCACAGGAGTGGTTTCTATCAAAAGTGGCAAATTGACCGCCGCCGTTGCGAACCCGCCAGCTGCTGAACAAGCTGACGGCAAAAAGGATTGATAACCGTTGAAAACGCCTGATGTAAACCCCGACAACCGCCCGGAACTAACAATTGTTGGTCACCTGGTGGAGCTGCGCGATCGCATACTCAAATGCGTCGTCGCACTGCTCGTGGTGTTCTTGGGGCTGATCTATTTCGCCAATGATATCTATGCGTTTGTTGCTTATCCGCTGACGTCGGTGTTGCCGCCTGATACCAGCATGATTGCAATTGATCCGACTTCACCGTTCTTCACACCCTTCAAGCTAACGTTTTACGCCGCCTTGTTTGTTTGTGCACCTTACATTCTTTTTCAGGTATGGGCATTTATTGCACCGGGTCTGTATGCCAATGAAAAATCGCTGGCCATCCCGCTGTTTGTCTCCAGTGTGCTGCTTTTTTACGCAGGCATGGCCTTTGCGTACTACGTGCTGTTTGGCATCGTGTTCGGTTTTTTTGTGTCAGTTGCACCGGAAGGAATCGCCGTTGCACCGGATATTGCCAGCTACCTGAGTTTTGTATTAAAAATATTTTTTGCTTTTGGTTTTGCTTTCGAAATCCCCATTGCAGTGTTTCTGATGATCTGGTCAGGCATGGTTGAAGTGGAATCTCTTGAAGGCAAACGCCCGTACATCATCGTCGGTTGTTTTGTTGTTGGCATGCTGCTGACGCCGCCGGATCCTTTCAGTCAGATTATTATGGCTGTGCCGATGTGGATGCTTTTTGAGGTTGGGGTATATTGCGGCAAGATTTATATGCGCAAGAAGCACGATCGTGAACTGGCCGAGCAGTCACAGCAATCGTAATAATCAACATCAGGCTCGCAGACTGAACGTCACCGGGCCGTCGTTCTCCAGCAGTATCTTCATGTCTGCACCAAACTGACCAGTGACAACATTTGGGTAACTTGCCTGACACCAGCGCACCAGTTCATGGTAAAGCACCTCGGCTTCTGCAGGGGGCATGGCAGAGGTAAAACTTGGCCGCAACCCTCGCCCGGTGTCGGCGGCGAGCGTGAACTGTGACACCAGCATAATCTGCCCGTTGATCGCGCTGACGCTTAGATTCATGCGACCTTCAACATCCGCAAAAACCCGATAATCCAGCACCTTTTGCAGTAGTTTTTCACCCTGGGCGCGGGTATCACTCTTTTCAATACCCAGCAGCACGACCAATCCCTTGTCGATAACAGCATGCTGCATTCCACCAATCGAAAGTCTGGCGTAATTAACGCGTTGAATCAGAGCTATCATCGCGGCCTCCGGAATGAATGATGACGGCCGGCCCGCGTAGCCTGTGGAGCGGGAAAATTGGCGGCAGATCTTTCGATCTGCCGAGATTGTCCCCGCTGCAAATGGCTGCCGTCTGCTGCTTCAGATTAACGCGCAGCTGAACCGCGGCTGGCACGTTTTCGATCGCTTTCTGTCAGATTCTTTTTACGAATACGGATGCTCAGCGGTGTAATCTCCACCAACTCATCTTCGTCGATGAACTCCATCGCCTGTTCCAAGGTATGTTTGGTCGGCGGCGTCAGTACGATGTTTTCGTCAGTCCCGGACGCACGCACGTTGGTGAGTTGTTTACCTTTGATCGGGTTCACCACCAGATCATTATCGCGGCTGTGAAGGCCAATAATCATGCCTTCATACACCTCAATGTTCGGCTCGATAAACAGTCGGCCACGCTCCTGCAACATCCACAGCGAGTAACCCAGCGCCTTGCCGGTCACCATAGACACCAGCACGCCGTTTTTACGGGCCGCCAGGTCACCCTGCTTGACCGCGCCGTAATGATCAAACACATGGTTCATCATGCCGGTGCCAGATGTCATACTCATAAACATGGAACGGAAACCAATCAATCCGCGTGTTGGGATTTCAAAGGTCAGGCGCACGCGCCCCTTACCGTCCGGCAACATGTCCTGCATTTCGGCGCGACGCAAACCCAGCTCTTCAATCACCGCACCCTGATGCTCATCGTTGCAGTCAATTACCAGTGCCTCGTAAGGCTCTTGCATCATGCCATCAACTTCTTTCATGATGACTTCAGGACGGGAAACGGCCAGCTCAAAACCTTCGCGGCGCATCGACTCAATAAGCACCGACAAATGTAATTCGCCACGACCCGATACTTTGTACTTGTCTGCTGACTCACCCGGCTCAACCCGCAGCGCAACGTTGTGTATCAATTCGCGTTCAAGTCTGTCTTTGAGATTGCGGGTCGTAACATACTTGCCCTCTCTTCCGGCAAACGGTGAATCATTTACCTGGAAAGTCATGCTGATGGTTGGCTGATCAACCGTCAGCGGGGGCATGGCTTCGATATGCTCCGGGTCGCAGATGGTGTCGGAAATGTGTAACTTGTCGATGCCGGTTATACAGATAATTTCACCGGCAGTGGCCTCCGGCACATCGATGCGCTCCAGTCCCAGATGGCTCTTCACCTGCAGAATTTTGCCTTTACGCTGATTGCCCTCCACGTCAACAATGACCACCTGCATGTTTGGCTTGGCAATACCACCGGTCACACGGCCGATCCCAATGACACCGACATAACTGTTGTAGTCCAGTGCACTGATCTGCATACGGAAAGGTGCGTCGATGTTGACGGGTGGGGGCGGAACAAACTTGATAATGGTGTCAAACAACGGATCCATGTTATCGCTCATGGCATCTGCTTCCAGACCCGCGATACCGTTCAGTGCCGAGGCGTACACCACCGGAAAATCCAGTTGTTCGTCTGTGGCACCCAGACGGTCAAACAGGTCAAATACTTCGCCTAGCACCCAGTCCGGACGCGCGCCGGGGCGATCTATTTTGTTGATAACCACAATTGGATGCAGGCCCTGTGCAAAGGCTTTTTGAGTCACAAACCGGGTTTGCGGCATCGGCCCATCAACGGCGTCAACCAGCAGCAGCACACTGTCAACCATCGACATTACCCGCTCGACCTCACCACCAAAGTCAGCGTGACCGGGTGTATCTACAATGTTGATGTGGTAACCGTTCCAGTTAATCGCGGTATTTTTGGCCAGAATGGTAATGCCGCGCTCTTTCTCCTGATCATTGGAGTCCATGACTCGCTCAATGGCGCCGCCACGAGTGTTCAGCGTGCCGGAGAGGTTCAGCAGTTTATCAACCAGTGTAGTCTTGCCATGGTCAACGTGGGCGATAATGGCGATGTTGCGGATTTTTTCAATCACGGAAAAGAACCTGTAAATTAGAAGATTGCTGCGACGCTTGGCCGCAGATGGATCATGCAGATCACTTACAAAAATGGCGGCAGAGTATACAACGGACCGCGGGGGCTTGTCAGTCAACTATTTATGACAAACCGCTGCACCAAAAAAGCGCGCTCAAACATGTCTGAAAACACCCGCCACACTCACGGCCGGTAAACACCCACATTAAGGTCGCCGGCGTCATTCAAATGAAAGGCATACAACGGGCTCATCATGCCCTTTTCGTAGTACAACAGATAGGTAATTTGTCTGTCGGGTGCTGAAAACCTGCTGACAAGCTCGTGAAAGCGGCCCACTTGCACGGAGCCATCATTCTCGTGCACCAAAAACGCACCAGTATTTTGTTGTCATCCGGGGTTTGCACTTCCAGAAGGTCCCAATCACCAGTTACACTAATCTGGCTATTGAGGCGCCTGAGTACGATTCTCAGGTTGCGACGCAGACCCTGAATCAGACGATGTGTGACCGCGCGAGTTTTGATGGTGATTTCGGGGAAAATCTGATCAGGTAACGCATTAAAACCTCTGCGGCGAGTCTTGCACCATAACAGGGCTTTGCCATAGCTATTGCACTTTAATAGTGCATTTTTATGGGCGTCTGATAAAACAAGCGTCTGATTTATCAAGCTCTTGCGCGACCATTCTGGTGGCACGCATTTTGCTGAATATTCTGTACTCGGGAACTGAGCGGACGGGACACATCGCTGCCGTCTGCCCGTCTTGTTGAGAGCAGATTGTTGCAGCATTAATAACCCGTGGTTGACGCCGTTAAAAAAATCCCGGCACAGTCACTCTTTATTTCTAGATCGAACGGAGGATCAGGAATGTCTAAAACTTTAGAAATGATCAAAGAACATAATGCAAAGTGGGTAGACCTCCGTTTTACGGATACAAAGGGAAAAGAGCAGCACGTGACTTTCCCGGTCTCTAAAGTCGACGAAACCTTTCTGGAAGGCGTGATGTTTGACGGCTCATCCGTTGCCGGCTGGAAAGGCATCAACGAGTCAGACATGATTCTGCGCCCGGACGACAGCACAGCCGTACTGGACCCGTTTGCTGACGAGATCCAGGTTAACCTGCGTTGCGACATCATCGAGCCACGGACCATGCAAGGATACAACCGCGATCCGCGCTCTGTGGCACGTCGCGCTGAAGAGTATCTGAAATCTACCGGTATCGCAGACAAGGCGTTCTTCGGACCGGAAAACGAATTTTTTGTATTTGATGACATCAAGTGGCACGTCGGCATGGACCGATCTTTCTTCCAGATCGGCAGTGACGAAGCAGCCTGGTCAAGCGACAAGAAGATTGAAGGTGGCAATATGGGTCACCGTAACCGCGTTAAGGGCGGTTACTTCCCAGTACCCCCAGTGGATGCATTGCACGACCTGCGTGGCGCCATGTGCGATACCATGACATCCATGGGCATCGACGTTGAACTGCACCACCACGAAGTAGCCAATGCCGGCCAGTGCGAGATCGGCGCTAAATTTAATACGCTGGTTGCCAAGGCTGATGAAGTACAGATTCTCAAGTACTGCATCCTGAGCACTGCACACGCCTACGGCAAAACCGCAACCTTTATGCCCAAGCCACTGGTTGGCGACAACGGTTCAGGCATGCACGTTCACATGTCTCTGTCCAAGGATGGCAAAAACACGTTTGCGGGCGACGGCTACGCCGGTCTGTCTGATACTGCGCTGTACTATATTGGCGGCATCATTAAACACGCGAAGACACTGAACGCTTTTGGTAACGCGTCTACCAACTCGTACAAGCGCCTGGTGAAAGGTTTTGAAGCTCCAACGCTGCTAGCCTACTCCTCACGCAACCGTTCTGCTTCCATTCGTATTCCTTACATTCTGGGCGGCAACCCACGCGCCATCCGTATCGAAGTACGTTTTGGTGACAACACTGCGAACCCTTACCTGTACTTCGCTGCGCTGTTGATGGCAGGTCTGGACGGTATTCAGAACAAGATTCACCCCGGCGATCCGGCTTCCAAAGACCTGTATGACCTGGAGCCTGAAGAAGAAGCGCTGATTCCGAAGGTGTGTTACTCACTGGACGAAGCACTGGACAATCTGGATGCCAACCGTGACTTCCTGAAGAAAGGTGGCGTATTCTGCGACGACCTGATCGATGCGTACATCGAACTGAAGCGTCAGGATTGCACTCGTCTGAACATGTCTACGCACCCCGTAGAATTCGACATGTACTACAGCCTGTAACCGCCAGCCGCTAAACGCTGTCTGAAAAAACGCCTGCCTGGGCAATCCGGCAGGCGTTTTTTTTGGCTGTCCAATAAACAATTCTCGCATCAGGCACTATTTTGGTGCATTGTATTTTATGCGTGACTGAATCAGGTGCGCTGCCCATCCGAACAGTCACCTTGCAGACCACCAAAAGCCATTCAAGCTGTTCAGTTTCCGACACTGCACAGCCAGCTTCATCATGGTTTGGAACTTGCATGCATCTGCTTACCATCCGGATTGGCAGTCACAAACCCCCGGGCCCGTTTGTTTCTGGAACCAGCAAAAAAACATGTTTGATAGCAGCAACCCAAAACTATGCAGGCGACTTCTGGACAGCATGTCCACCGCCATACTACTGCTGGATACCGGGCTGCGCCTGCAGTACATCAATCTGGCGGCGGAGAGCCTGTTGGCGGTCAGTGGTCGACAGCTGCAAAACGTTTTTCTCGGAGACATTTTTGTTAATGCAGAGCAGGACGTGCAAGACATCCGGCAGGCGCTCGCCCTGCAGCATAGTTTTACCAAGCGCAAAGCCCAGTTGCAGTTAAGCGGCGGGCGCATGCTGCAGGGGGATTACACGGTCACCCCCCTGCTTGATTTTAAAGACGTGTCCATCCTCATCGAAGTGCAGGGCACTAACTATGCCGAGCGCATCAGTCGCGATGAGAACATGATTTCCACCCACGAAACCACTCGCGAACTAGTCCGCGGCCTGGCACATGAAATCAAGAATCCGCTGGGTGGTATTCGCGGCGCCGCGCAGTTGCTGGCAGCTGAACTGCCTAATTCAGAGCTGACCGACTATACCAACGTTATTATTGAAGAAGCTGACCGCCTGCATAAACTGGTAGACCGGCTGGTAGGTTCGCGAAAGCCCATGGAGTTCCGCAAACTCAATATCCATGAAGTGCTGGAACGTGTCCGCAACCTGATCGAAGCGGAGGTACGCGACCGGGATATCAGCGTTGGGCGTGACTATGACCCCAGTATTCCTGAACTTTTAGGTGACTCTGAACAGCTCATACAGGCTGTTCTGAATATCGTTCGTAATGCCGTTCAGGCGCTTGAAAGCCCGCATGTCAAACACCGTTCAGGCCTGATTGAACTCAAAACACGCATCATGCGCAACATCACTATCGGAACCGTTTTCCACAAACTGGTGACACGCATTGAAGTTGTCGACAACGGGCCAGGCGTCCCCCCTGAACTCATCGACAGTATTTTTTTCCCGATGATCAGTGGCCGCGCTGAAGGAACCGGCCTGGGATTATCCATCGCCCACTCCATTATCAATCAGCACAAAGGCATCATTGAGTGCAAGAGCCAGCCGGGCCACACCCGGTTTACCATTTATCTGCCAGTGTTGAGCCAAACACCGGCGCCCAACCTGTTTAACTCCGGTCAGACAGGAAAATAGCGTTCACAGAGTATAGAAACCATGAACAAACATAATACGGTCTGGGTTCTGGATGATGACAAGTCGATTCGTTGGGTGCTGGAAAAGTCACTCAGCAGATCGGGTCTGCACACTCAAAGCTTTGAGAATGGTGATGATCTGTTGCACCGGCTGGAAAAGGAGCGGCCAGACGCAATCATCAGCGACATCCGCATGCCCGGCATCAATGGTCTCGATCTGTTATCAACCGTGCATGAACGCTTCCCGCAACTGCCGGTGATTATTATGACCGCGCATTCTGACCTGGACAGCGCAGTGTCATCCTACAGCCGCGGTGCGTTTGAATACCTGCCCAAACCTTTTGACATTGAAGAGGCCGTGGCAATGACACAGCGTGCACTGGAACATGCGCGCGAGCAGGACATTGAAATCCCTTCGCCGGTCATTGAAAACGGCAAAGAAATCATTGGCGAAGCACCGGCCATGCAAGAAGTTTTCCGGGCGATCGGCAGGCTCTCGCAGTCGAACATCACGGTGCTTATCAACGGCGAATCCGGTACCGGCAAAGAGCTGGTGGCGCACGCCCTGCACAAACACAGCCCTCGTCGCGAGCGCCAGTTCATCGCCCTGAACGTTGCGGCCATCCCCAAAGATCTGATCGAGTCAGAGTTGTTTGGTCATGAAAAGGGCTCATTCACCGGCGCCACCGCACACCGCACCGGCCGTTTTGAGCAAGCCAATGGTGGCACCCTGTTCCTTGACGAAATTGGTGATATGCCCGCGGACACACAGACCCGACTGTTGCGTGTTTTGTCAGACGGCGAGTTCTACCGGGTCGGCGGCACAACGCCGATCAAAGTAGACGTGCGCATTATTGCCGCAACTCACCAGAACCTAGAAAAATTGGTTGCTCAGCACTTGTTCCGCGAAGACCTTTTCCATCGCCTGAATGTGATCCGTATCCACATTCCGCGCCTTCGCGACCGCCGTGAAGATATACCAAGACTGGCCCGCCATTTTCTGGCCAAAGCAGCTGAAGAACTTAATGTGGAATGCAAGGTACTGCGCCCCGAAACCGAAAAGTACATTACCGGCCTCAATTGGCCCGGCAACGTGCGCCAACTGGAAAATTTTTGTCGCTGGATTACCGTCATGGCATCCAGTCGCGAAGTCCGGGTCAATGACCTGCCGCCTGAACTGATGGAGCATCAGGCACAGAACAGCAGCGCGCGTAACTGGACCCAATTGCTGGATGAATGGGCTGATCAGGAGCTCAATCTGGGGCACAAAGGCATTCTGGAACAGGCGACACCGGAGTTTGAGCGCACCATGATTCACGTGGCGCTAAAACACACCCTTGGCCGTCGTCGCGACGCTGCTTTGCTTCTGGGCTGGGGTCGTAATACCTTGACTCGGAAAATCAAGGAGTTAGGCATCGATGATGGTCACTCAGATGCCGATGACCACGACGACTGATCTCTGCCACACATCATGACAAAGCTCAGGTTGAAAAATACCTGAGCGCAACCTATATTTGCCGCACCACATTACACGGTCACCCGCAACAGGTGGCCTGTTAACTCGCGATGGGCAAATAACAATATGATTGAAATCAGTCACATCACCAGAAAATTTGAACACTTCACTGCCGTAGACGATCTGAGTTTCACCGTCGCAGAGGGCGAAGTGCTGGGCTTTCTTGGTCCTAACGGTGCCGGCAAATCGACCACCATGAAAATCATCACCGGATTCCTGGCGCCCAGCTCGGGTCGGGTCAGCATTGATGGTCACGATATCGCTGAAGACCCGATGGCTGCAAAAGCTCTGATCGGTTATCTCCCCGAAGGGGCTCCCAGCTACCCGGACATGAGTGTCATCAGTTTTCTGGAGTTCATCGCTGACATCCGCGGGCTGAGCGGCGCCCAAAAACAGCAACGCATTGAAAAAGTCATCAATGATGTCGAGCTGTCCAGTGTCTGCCATCAAACCATCGAGACCCTGTCCAAAGGTTTCAAGCGTCGGGTCGGTCTGGCGCAGGCCATTTTGCATGATCCTAAAGTATTGATTCTCGACGAACCCACCGACGGACTCGACCCCAACCAGAAACACCAGGTCCGCAATCTGATCCGCAACCTTGCCAAAGATAAAATAGTGATAGTGTCCACTCACATCCTTGAGGAAGTAAGCGCAGTCTGTACTCGGGCCATTATCATTAATAAGGGCCGCATTGTTGCAGACGCTGCGCCATCCGAACTTGAGGCAGCCGCCCCTGCAGAATTTATCATTGAGAGCCAGGCGTCACCGGGCAAACTGGAAGCCTTCTTCCGTAGCGTGACCAGCGCGGGAGCACAATAATCATGGGAAAAACCGGCATCATTTTTAAACGTGAGCTGTATGCGTATTTCAGCACTCCACTCGCCTATGTTTTTATTGTGATCTTCCTGGTGATGAATGGCATTTTCACCTTTGATCTGGGCGGCTTTTTTATCCGCGGACAGGCTGATCTGCAACCGTTTTTCAGTTTCCATCCCTGGCTGTACCTGTTTATGATCCCGGCGCTTGCCATGGGCCTGTGGGCAGATGAACGTAAATCCGGCACCATAGAATTGCTGATGACACTGCCGATACGCCTTCGCGATGCGGTGCTGGGCAAGTTTCTGGCGGCATGGGTACTGAGCGGAATCGCCCTGCTGCTGACGTTTCCGATCTGGATAACGGTTAACTACCTGGGCTCTCCCGACAATGGGGTGATACTGGCCGCCTACATTGGCAGCTGGCTGATGGCGGGTGGTTTTCTTGCAATCGGCTCCTGCATGTCGGCACTCACCCGCAACGCGGTCATTGCGTTCATTCTGACAGTGGCGATCTGTTTTGTGTTTGTGTCATCAGGATCCCCGATTGTGCTCAACGCATTTTCGGGCTGGGCGCCGCAGATACTGTTGGATGCCATCGCAACGCTGAGCTTTCTGACACATTTTGATGCCATCAACAAAGGTGTACTGGATATCCGCGACCTGCTGTTTTTTGCGGCAGTGATCGCAGCCTGGTTATTGGCATCCGCCATAGTTATTGAAATCAAGAAAGCGAACTAGGAGCTGGCCATGAATAAAAAAGCATTATTTTCAAATGCCGGCCTCGCACTAACCGCTGCTGGCCTGCTGGTGACAGTACTGATTATCAGCCTGTTGCCGCGTATCCGCATCGACCTGACGCAAGACAGCCTTTACACCCTCAGTGATGCAACACGCGATATCGTCGCTAATCTTGATCGACCGATAGAGCTGACATTTTTTTACTCTGAAGAGTCGGTAACCGAGGTTCCACAGGTACGCGCCTATGGCTTGCGTGTGCAGGAAATGCTGCGCGAGATGGTGATCGCCAGCAATGGCAATCTCAGTTTCGAGATCATTGATCCGGCGCCGTTTTCTGAAGAAGAAGATCAGGCAACCGCTTACGGTATTCAGGCCGTACCTCTGGCAGCAGGTCGTGAAGCGGTTTATTTTGGCGTGGTCGCAACCGATCCTGCCACACAAACCGATACCGATGCCGGCGTTTATCAGGCAATCCCGCTGGTTCGCCCCGATCAGGAAGAGTTTCTGGAGTATGAGTTTGCGCGCCTGATCACACGCACCCTGGATCCGGATCCTACCGTCATCGGACTGCTGACCTCACTGGACATTGACGGCGGTTTTAACCCCGTTGCCCAGCAGCCCACGCGTGCCTGGGCGGTCATGGATACCGTGCGCTACATGTATGATGTGCAACGCGTGGAAAGCACCGCAGAGAGCATTGACAGCAGCATTGACGTGCTGTTGATTGTGCATCCGCAGTCACTGCCCGCACAGACCCTCTATGCCATCGATCAGTTTGTGATGCGCGGTGGCCGTGCATTGATTTTTGTTGACCCCAACTCGGATACACAAACCCAGATCGCGGTAAACAGTGGTGAATTCCGTGACTCCATGAGTTCGGATCTGCCGGGGCTGCTGCAGGCCTGGGGTGTGCAGTTCGACGCTACGCAAGTGGTCACCGATCAGGAACGCGCCTTGTATGTGACGCTGCAACCGGGTGAGAGACCCGTGGCTCACCTCGGCATGATGGGGGTGCAACGTGAAGGTTTTGCCAACGATATTGTCAGCGGTCAATTGCAGGTGATGAATATGTCATCAGCAGGCGCGTTGTCAAAAATGGAGGGCAGCACCACCACCTTTGAGCCACTGATTCAGACCAGTAACACCACGATGATGATGGGCACGGCGTTTTTCAGTGAAATGGGCGACCCGACACTATTGCTCGATGAATTTGTATCTGAGGATCAGGCCCGCTTCCTGGCAGCCAGAGTATCGGGACGCTCTGCATCAGCATTCCCCGATGGCCCCCCGCAGCCGGATGATGCCGCAGATTCTGAGACACCTGTCACCGATGATCACCTTAGTGAATCGCTGGGTGACATTGGTGTCATTGTGATTGCGGACTCCGACGTACTCGCGGACAGAATGTGGGCACAGTCGCAGCAAGTGCTGGGACAACGGGTCATCAATGCGTTTGCCAGCAACGGCGATTTTGTAATCAACGCGCTGGACAATCTCAGTGGCAGCACTGCGCTGATTAACATCCGCAGCCGTGGCCGTTATGCACGACCATTTACCCGCGTCATCGATCTGCAGCGTGCAGCCGATGAGCGCCTGCGCGCTGAGGAAACCAATCTGCTGCAACGTCTGTCCGAAACAGAACAACAACTGACGGCATTGAACCAGAATAATGGCGGCACCATCAGTCCTGAGCAGAATGCAGAGATTGAGCGTTTTATCCAGGTACAGATGGACACCCGCCGCGCGCTGCGAGACGTACAATTTCAGCTAAACGCCGAAATCGACAGCCTGGGAACTACCCTGAAGTTTATAAACACCGCGCTTATACCGGGATTACTGGTGATTGCGGCGCTGGGTATTGCGTGGATGCGCAGTCGCCGTCGCAGGCTGGCTGTGCGCCGCTAAACTAAGGGGAAAGAAACGCCGGACTATCACACCGGACTATACGGTTATCGGCAGATACACAGTGACCCGGGTTCCCTTTCCCGGCTCACTGTCGATATCCAGACGACCGTTATGTGCCTGTGCAATCAGGTTACACAGGTATAAACCCAGACCAAAGCCGCCGGTGTTGCGCTGGCGCGCGCTGTCGACCCGATAAAAGGGCTCTCGAACGTGTTTGAGGTGTTCCTCCGAGATACCCTCACCCTGATCAGTCACGCTGAGCACAGCCTCGGATTCGGTAAAACTCACTTTGATGGTAATCGGGCGGCTCTGACCGTGACGCATGGCATTGTTAACAATATTGGCCAGTAGCAACCGAATCCGCAGTTTGTCGATATGCATGGCTCTGTCGTGCTCAGGCAAGTCGAGCAGCAAACCACCGTCATACTCCTGATATTGTTGTGACAACATCCCGATGTAGTCAGCAAAATCAACATCATCCTGCATCAGTGCCGAATGCTGTGTACTCAGGCGCTCGGCTTCAATCAGATCGGAAATCAGCAGATCAATTTCATTAATGTCATCGCGCAAGTT
This sequence comes from Gammaproteobacteria bacterium, assembly GCA_041306975.1. Taxonomy (GTDB): domain Bacteria; phylum Pseudomonadota; class Gammaproteobacteria; order Pseudomonadales; family Pseudohongiellaceae; genus Pseudohongiella. Next base: position 49,639 of record JBFZEG010000161.1, read on the forward strand.
CTCGCGCAGCGCGCTGTCTTCCATAAATTCCAGTTGCAGTTTGGCGCGGGTAACCGGCGTACGCAGCTCATGACTGATCGCCAGCAGCAGCTGGCGCTTGGCCTCCAGCATGGACTGCAGCGAATCTGCCATGTGGTTGACACTGGCCGTCAATTCACCGAGCTCGTCGGTACGGGTCACTTGCACCCGGTAACTGAGATCACCGGCACATATTCTTTCTGCACCTTGACGTAACCTGCGCACCGGATCCATCAGCCTGCGCACCAGCCAATAGTTGGAAAACAGAATAAAAAAAGCAAAACCAAGACCTATGTACACCACGACATAATCATAGTTACTGAGCGACGGCGCCTTGCGATTTAAAAAATATTCATAACCGCCACGCGCCACACGGATCACCTGTTCATTGCCGACCGCCATCATCTGCGCCTCATCGGACAACGTGCGCACAAACACCGCACTGTAGATGTCCAGATCAGATTGATCATCCGATTGCCAGTTGATGTGCGGACTACGGATGATAATTGTCAGCGACAGATCACGCGCAAGATCTTCTGCGCGCTGCAAATCAGGAGGAATGCCAATAGCATCGACCAGCAAACGCACATTATCGAGATAAAACACCGGTAGCGGATTCAAACGTTCACGCCGCCAGTTCTGATCAATTTGTCTTAGTGATAAGGAGATCACAATCAGAAACAGGATAACGGTGACACTAAAAATCAGAAATAATCTGAGGAATAACGACTCAGGACGACTGACCGAAGGCGCCTGATCCAGCGAACTCATTGCAGTTTGCCAACAAATGTATAGCCGCGCCCCCAGACGGTTTTAATAAATCTTGGGGTTTTGGAGGTGTCATCCAATTTGTGGCGCAAACGACTCACCAGCGTATCAACGGCGCGTGAAAACAGCTCCGCATCAATGCCGCGCAGACGATTCATCAGCTCGTCTCGTGTAAAGGTTTTATTGGGAGACTGAATAAACAACACCAGTAATTCGTATTCCATGGTGGTCAACTCGATCAGCGTGCCATCCAGATGTACGGTGCGCCGCGCGGTATCAACATCAAGACCCTCTATCCGCGGCAAATTACTGACCACACGGTTATCATCACTGGCACGACGCAATATATTGGTGATGCGCGCCACCAGTTCCCGCGGCTCAAAAGGCTTGGGCAGATAATCATCAGCACCCAGTTCCAGACCCACAATACGGTCAGTCACCTCACCATGTGCCGTTAACATCATAATCGGCAACTGGCCAAAAATTGCGGACTTGGCACGAATCTCACGACAGATTTCAAAACCGTCTTTTTCCGGCAACATCACATCGAGTATCAACAAATCCGGCTTTGAGCGTTTGAGCAACTCAAAACCTTTGCTGGGCGTATGCGCGACGGTGACCTTCATGTCATAACGGTCCAGATACTGTGTCAGCAACTGGCCAAGTTTTTCATCGTCATCAATAATCAGGATCTGTTTCATGCTCCGGAGTGTACGAATTTGCCTGAGATAAATCAATCAGGTGACTGAGTCTGGCGTATAATGCCGGCCTTTCTTCAGCAATCAACTCAATAGAATCTGCATGATCAGTCTAAACAATGCGCGCCTGATGCGCGGTGAACATGTGCTACTGGAAGGCGCCAGTCTGACCCTCCACAAAGGTCAGAAGGCCGGTATTATCGGGCGCAATGGCAGTGGCAAAACCAGTATGTTTGCCTGCCTGACCGGGCAGATCGGCCTTGATGCCGGTGATATTCAGATGCCAGAAGATTTGCGCTGCGCGTGGATGAAACAGGAAACTGCCGGCTCAGCACGCTCAGCAATCGATCATGTTATTGATGGAGATGAGCGTTTCCGCGACATTGAAGCACAGTTGCAAAAGGCTGAAGACGATCACGATGGTCACGCCATCGCGCGGCTGCATGCAGAACTCGATAAAATCGACGGTTACAGCATCACTGTGCGTGCCGAGCAACTGCTGGCGGGGCTCGGTTTCAGCACAGAGACTTTTGCAAATCCGGTGTCATCCTTCTCCGGAGGCTGGCGGGTCAGATTAAATCTTGCCGCCGCGTTGATGGCACCATCGGATCTGCTGCTGCTTGACGAGCCTACCAACCACCTCGATCTGGAAGCCACTATCTGGCTGGAGCAGTGGCTGATACGTTATCCCGGCACGCTGATGCTTATCTCCCATGACAGAAGCTTTCTTGACAAGGTCATTGATCATGTCATCAGCTTTGAATACAAAAATCTGTTTCTGTATCGCGGCAATTTCACCTCGTACGAAATACAACGTGCGGAACGTATGGCGCAGCAACAGGCGGCACTTGAGAAACAACAGCGCCGCAAAGCAGAGATTGAGGACTTTGTGCGCCGCTTTCGTGCCAAGGCCAGTAAGGCCCGACAAGCCCAAAGCCGGCTGAAAGAATTGCAGCGCATGCAGGACATTGCGCCCGCACATATTGACTCACCATTCCGGTTTGAGTTTTTTGTGCCGGAAAAATCTTCTGACGATCTGATGAGCATCAAAAAAGCTGAGGTCGGATTTACCGAGCCGCTTATAAAAAACGTGTCACTGAAACTGCATGGCGACAGCCGTATTGGTTTACTTGGATTTAACGGCGCCGGCAAATCTACCCTGTTAAAAACCATCGCCAGTCAACTGACATTTTTAACTGGCGACATCGTCAGTTCCAAACACCTCAAGGTGGGTTACTTTGCCCAGCATCAGGTTGACGTCATGGACATGCAGGCAAGTCCGATGCTGATGATGCAACGACTCGACCCCAAGGTCCGCGAGCAGGAAGTGCGTAACTTTCTGGGCGGATTTGATTTCCGGGGTGACCGGGTATCAGAGCCCATCCATAATTTTTCAGGTGGAGAAAAAGCCAGATTGGCGCTGGCGCTGATTGTCTGGCAAAAGCCCAATCTGTTGCTGTTGGATGAACCGACCAACCACCTTGATCTGGAAATGCGTCACGCGTTGACCGTTGCCCTGCAAGGATTTGAAGGCGCCCTGGTGCTGGTGTCACACGACCGCCACCTGATGTCCAATACGGTGGATGAGTTCTATACCGTACACCGCGGACAGCTGTCTGCTTTTGACGGCGATCTGGATGACTATGCGCGCTGGCTGCAGGATCCCGATGGCCTGCGCAACACCAGTACCGGCAAAGACATCAAACCAGCAAATACACAGACCACTGTCGCGACAGTAGACAAAAAGGATCAGCGCAAACAGGCTGCCGCGCAGCGTGAGCAACTGGCGCCACTGCGCCGCGAAATCCGTACGCTGGAACAGAAAATGGAAAAGCTCGGCGCGGAACTCGCCGCTCTTGAGGACAAACTGGGTGACGCGACGCTTTACGAGGACAAGCGTCGCAATGACTTGACCGAACTGCTACGCCAGCAGGGTTATTGCAAGGCTGAGCTGAACCAGTGTGAAGAGAACTGGCTGCTTAAAAGTACCGAATTGGAAAGCTTGTCTGATTGATAAATCAGCGACGCGACGCCTGCAATTCAATCCGGTAACGCTGCTGACGGTTATCGCGTTGCGTTAACACCTCGACCGTGTCACCGGCTTCGCGGTTTTCCAGCAAGTTCAGCAGATCATCTTCGTTAGCAATTGCGGTCCCATCGATTTCAACAATAACATCACCCAGCACAATGCCGCTGTTGCTTTCCGTCAAACCGCGCATGCCGACCTGCTCCGGACTGCCGCCTTCAATCACATCCAGCACGATCACGCCATTGATGCCCCAGCGTTGTCGATAAAAATCCGCGTACTGCGGCGGGAACAGACTGATGCCAAGCGTTGGTGTCTGCACCTGACCAAACTGAATCAGCTGAGGAACAATTTTTTTAACCGTGTTCACCGGAATCGCAAAACCTATGCCTGAACTGGCACCGCTGGGACTGTAAATAGCCGTGTTAACACCCACTAATTGCCCAAGAGAATTAAGCAGCGGCCCACCAGAGTTACCCGGGTTAATCGCCGCATCGGTCTGAATGACATCGCGGATCTGCCGTCGTGTCACAGAATTGATTTCTCTGCCCAGCGCACTGACAACACCGACTGTCAGCGTGGTATCCAGGCCAAACGGATTGCCAATAGCAATAACCTTGCGGCCGACTTCGAGCAGGGCAGAATCCCCCAACTCCAGCGGACTGAGTTGAGCCTCAGGCGCTTCTATTTGCAGTACCGCCAGATCCTTATCCGGCTCCACACCCACAAGTGTAGCGTCCCAGGCACTGCCATCCTGCAGGGTTACTGTCACACGAGAGGCGTTCTGAATCACATGAAAATTAGTGACAATATATCCGTTGTCATCCCAGACAAATCCGGAACCTGTGCCTTGTGGCAACTCCTGTGGATTGAGGTTAAAAAATGATTGCCGCACCAGTCGCGAATTGGTGATGTAGACCACCGATGGGCTGGCGCGCTTGAACACCTCAATATTGTTGGCTTCATCGTTGGTGCTGAAACTGCGATAGTCCGGAGCCTGGGCAGTTGTCGCAGACATTGCCAGTAGAGACAACATCATCGCAATCGCAGCAAGGCCATGTTTGAAAAAAAGCGGGAGATTTACCTCAACATTTATGGACATAACAAACCCAGATCCTCTCTCACTGACAGTAGACGTGATAGTGGTGATAGGCGGCGAGGATTTCAAGAGCGCCCGGATTCTGTAGCAATCACCCAACTTCGAGGGTATATTCTTGGTCTAAATCAGTATTGCCTGATAATCCAGCTAACAAAAACAGAATCGATCTCATTGTTTAACATCGTACTTTTTCAACCCGAGATACCTCCAAACACCGGAAACGTAATACGCCTGGTAGCCAACACTGGAAGCCGTTTGCATCTCATAGAACCGCTTGGTTTTGAAATCGATGAGAAAAGGGTCAAGCGCGCAGGTCTGGACTATCACGAAATGAGCGAAGTATATCGCTGGCCGGATTGGGAGAGTTTCTTGCGTCAGGCCGACGCACAGCGCCTGTTTGCGTTCACAACCAAAGCACAACGCTCGTGTTACGAGGCTGAATTTATCGCGGGAGATACTCTGGTGTTTGGACCAGAAACCCGGGGCCTGCCCAAAGAACTACTGGCAGCACTGCCGATAGAACAAAAGCTGCGCCTGCCCATGCAACCGACCAGCAGGAGCCTGAATCTTTCAAATACCGTGGCAATTGCCCTGTACGAGGCATTACGCCAGACTGGATTCACCGGTCTGGCGTAGAAACCAATGGTCAGGCAGGAGCTTGTCCGGCCTGCTGAGCTTTTGACTGCGCATACACCGCGTCGAAATTGACAGGTGCCAGCATAACTGCCGGGAAACTGCCACGCACGACCATGGCATCAATCGTTTCACGCGCATACGGGAACAGAATGTTAGGGCAAACTGTTGCCAGCACTCTCTCCAGGTCAGCCTCATTAAAACCGTCGCAGGTAAAAATGCCGGCCTGCTGCACTTCGACCAGAAATGCGACAGTCTCTTCCTGCTTGGCTTCAATGGTCATACGCAGAATCACTTCAAACACACCTTCTGCCAGCTTTTGATTGCTGGTGTTCAGGTTAAAGGAGATTTTGGGAGCCCACTGACCACGGAACACGTCCGGGCTCTTGGGGGACTCGAATGAACAGTCCTTCAGATAAATGCGTTGCAGCGCAAACATCGGACCCTGGGGTTGCGCTGCCTGTGCAGCACCGTTCTGATTGTTGTCGTTCTCTGCCATGATCTAACTGTCTCTCTTGCTTTCTGAGTTGATTAAAAAATGCTGTGAAAAAACCTTGGCGTTGCTGATCAAAGATCAACCCTGAATCACCGGAAGATTCTGGCCGCGCCACTCAGCCATTCCACCCTGCAGGCGCACGACTTCAGTGAAGCCAGCTCCTTCAAGGGTCTTGCAGGCATCACCGGAGTGCTGCCCCATTCTGCATACAACAATCACCGGCCGGGATTTGTATTTCTCCAATTCCGTCAAGTGACCCGCAAGTTTGCTTGACGGCATACCGATCGAATCAACAATGTGACCCGCATCGAATTCCTTTTTATCACGGATATCCAACACGACACCATCTTTTCGGTTAATCAGCATCACCGCTTCCTGTGTGCTTACGGATTTTGCACCAGTCTTGGTGAGATAAAACAAAAACCCGGAAAACAAAACCAGCCAGAGACTCGCCAAAATCCAGTTATTGCCAATAAATTCAACAAACTGCGCCATTTTCTGTTTCAGCCCCCAACCAACTTTCCTAGAAATGTGCTCACCTGATCGCGCAAACCTGACCCGCAAACGAGTCGCGAAGTATACACGCCCGCATCGGGCTTGGGTACACACACACGACAAGCTCTGGTGAGCCCCCTGATTAACATGGATAATACTGACTTTTGATGAATCAGCGATCGCTTTCGCTCCCAGGGAACACTTCACCATGACCAGCTCTGACCCCAAACGCACCGCTTTGTTACTGATTCTGGATGGCTGGGGCTACCGCGAAGAGACTGACTCCAATGCCATTGCCGCCGCCCACAGCCCGACCTGGGATGCTCTCTGGCAGGCATGTCCACACACATTGATTTCAACTTCAGGTATGGATGTGGGGTTGCCTGATGGACAAATGGGCAATTCAGAAGTCGGCCACATGAACCTCGGGGCGGGGCGGGTGGTTTATCAAAGCCTGACCATGATTGATAAAGAGATCGCGGATGGAGGATTTTTCGCTAACAAACAACTGACCGACGTGGCCCGGCAGGTGGCGACTTCTGACAAAGCCCTGCACCTGTTCGGTCTGCTGTCACCTGGCGGCATCCACAGCCATGAACAGCACATCGTCGCCATGATTCATCTTGCTCAGCAGCAGGGTGTTAAAAAAGTCTATCTGCACGCGTTTCTGGATGGTCGGGACATGCCACCCCGCAGTGCTTTGCCTTCCCTGCAACTGGCTGATTCAACATTGCGGCAAGCGGGTGTTGGTCGGGTTGTCTCGGTGATAGGACGTTATTTTGCTATGGACCGCGACAAGCGCTGGGACCGCATGCAGACTGCATATGATTTGATCACGCTGGGCGAAGCGCCTTTCCAGGCTGCGACCGTCGGGGAAGCACTAAACAATGCCTACGCACGCGGCGAGGATGACGAGTTTGTCAAAGCCACCCGCGTCGCTGCTTCGGAAGAAGAGGCGGTGACGCTGAACGACGGCGACAGTGTCATATTTATGAACTTCAGGGCAGATCGCGCTCGACAGCTGACCAATGCCTTCGTGAATCCGGCATTTGACGGTTTTGTGCGCAAATCAACACCGGCTTTGCAGAGTTTTGTGACATTGACCGAGTATTCAGCTGACCTCAACACCTTCGTAAAAGTGGCATACGGGCCACAAACGCTTAGTAACGGTCTGGGTGAGTATCTGGCTAAACAGCATCGCACGCAGCTGCGCATCGCTGAAACTGAAAAATATGCCCATGTGACATTTTTCTTCAGTGGCGGACGCGAGGAAGAGTTCCTAGGCGAAGACAGAGTGCTGATTCAGTCTCCGGACGTCGCCACCTACGATCTCAAACCGGAAATGAGCGCCTTCGAAGTCACCGACAAACTTGAAGCTGCCATCCGCTCGGGAAAATACGACGCCATCATCTGCAATTACGCCAACGGCGACATGGTTGGCCACACCGGAAACTTTGATGCTGCGGTCAAGGCGGTTGAAGCCTTGGATGTGTGCCTTGGCCGTCTCGTCAAAGCCATCCGCGAGACCGGCGGTCAGTGCCTGATTACTGCCGACCACGGTAACGTTGAACAGATGATGGACCCCAGCACTGGTCAGGCGTTGACTTCACATACCAGCGGACCGGTGCCCTTGGTCTATGTGGGTGATGGCAGCTGGCATTTCACGTCATCCGGCAGCCTGTCGGACATCGCCCCCACCCTGCTGACGCTGATGGGTATGGATGTCCCGGCTGAAATGACCGGGCGTGTTCTGATGTCGCTATGAGGGCCGTCTGCCAAGGCATCCGTGTACTGATGATGGCGGTGTTAGCCAGCCTGCTAGCATGGGCGATGGACAACCGACCATTGCACGGCGCCGAGGCGCCCGCTGATGCGTCCCCACAACACCAGTTGCAGGCCGTCAGCGATGCCATTTCTCAAATCGAGCGCTGGCTGCAAACTACCCGCGCTCAGCGCTCTGTTGAAGAGCAGGCCTTGCTGGAGTCCAGTCAGCAACTCACCCTGCTCCGGCAGCAGATGCAGGCCAATCAACGCCAGTTATCCACACTCGAAAGTGAACTTGCCCGACTGACCGCCGAGCAGGATGTGTTGCTCGCAGACAGCGAGCAGCAGCGATCACAAATTGCCAGCACCCTGGTTGCCAGTTACCTGTCCGGCTCCGACAGCCAGTTAAAGCTGCTGCTCAATCAGCAAGATCCGGCGATTGCCAGACGAATGCTGGTGTATTTTGAAGCCTTCAACCAGCAGCGGATTGCTCACATTATCCGCTGGCGCGACACCTTGGCAGAGTTGGCAGCAAACCGCGAAACCTTGCAGACCACAACAGAACAGTTGACCGATCTCAATAACAATCTGCAGCAACAACAACTGGCGCTTGAATCACAGCAACTGGCACGCGAAACACTGATCTCCGAATTGACTGCACAGATGGGTGCCCGTGGCACCGAACTGGATAACCTGATTGCCGACCAGCTTGAACTGCAAGCGCTGATCAATGAAATCAATGCTGTTGTTATCGACATTCCGGCGCCCGACGATCTGATGCCTTTTGCCGACTCACGTGGCGACATGCCTTGGCCCGCAAGCGGAAGGCTGCTGGCCGCGTACGGTGACGTTTACGGCTCTGGCCAGTTGCGAAGGCATGGCATCGTTATTGCCACCACAACGGGTTCACCGGTCAGAGCCGTTCATCCGGGCCGGGTCATTTTTTCAGACTGGCTGCGTGGCTCCGGCAATCTGCTGATTGTTGATCATGGCCAAGCGTATATCAGCCTCTATTCCCACAATCAGCAGCTCTTGAAACAACTCGGTGATTGGGTCAATCGCGGCGAAGCGCTGGCGTTATCCGGTGAGGATGGCGGAACCGGGGAACCCGGGCTGTATTTTGAAATACGCCGTCACAGTGTAACCCTTGACCCGCTTGACTGGCTGGCAACGCCCGACTGACACAGCTTGTTAGCAGCAATGGTTGTCGCTTTGCTGCGGAAGCGCCTAGAATGCCTTAACGCGCCTGACTTGCCACACCAGGCAGAGCTAATCATGGATTCCACACCAATGAATTCCAGACATACGAGCAAACAGATGATTAACACCTGGCCAGACCTGCCTGCGCTGACAATCGCCCTGATCATATCTGTGGCACTGCCGTTCCAGGGCAAAAGCCATGCCCAGGAATCAGAGCTACAGCAAGAACGGGAGCCGGGCATGGAACAAACATTGCCGGCACAACAGGAAGCGCCAACTACCCGACCTTTGCCGATTGATGAAGTTCGCTTGTTTGCTGAAGCACTGGAGTCGATACGCAGTGCTTATGTTCAGGAAATTGACGACCAGACACTGATCAATTACGCCATCCGCGGCATGCTGGCCGGACTGGACCCTCACTCCGCTTATCTGAGCGCTGATGATTACGACGTATTGCAACAGAACACCGAAGGCGGCTTTGGCGGCCTGGGTATCGAAGTGGGGGAGGAAGACGGATACATCAAAGTTGTCACTCCGATTGATGACTCACCCGCCGCACGGGCCGGCATTATGCCCGGTGACCTGATTGTGGAAATCAACGGTCGCCCCGTGCGTGATATGTTGGTCAACGATGCTGTTGAACAATTGCGCGGCGAACCCGGCAGCACCGTCCGCATTACGCTGATGCGTGAAAACGAACCTGAACCCATTGACCTGACGCTGACGCGCGAGGTGATCGCTGCGTCCAGTGTTCGTCACAACATGCTTGAACCCGGTTATGCATATCTGAGGATCGCGCAGTTCCGGGTGAATACCGGTGAAGAAACTCTCAAAGCACTCGCTGAAATCAAGGCCGACAATGGTCCGCTGAAGGGCCTGATACTTGATCTGCGCAACAATCCCGGTGGAGTTCTCCAAGCTTCGGTCGACGTTGCAGACGCGTTTCTCACAGAAGGACAAATCGTTTATACCGATGGCCGTTTTGCAGATTCTGACAGCAACTTCTACGCAACACCTGAAGACCCCAGCGAGGGTGTTCCGCTGGTGGTGCTGATCAATACCGGCTCCGCCTCGGCGGCTGAAATTGTAGCGGGTGCGCTGCAAGATCATGGTCGGGCGGTCATCATGGGCACCCGCAGTTTTGGCAAAGGATCAGTGCAAACAGTATTGCCACTGAACAATGAGCGCGCCATCAAACTGACTACGTCCTTGTACTTCACGCCGGATGGCCGCTCAATACAAGCGTTTGGAATTGAGCCGGATATTATGGTAGACGAGGCACTAGTGACACGTGTCACTAATAGAAGAGGTGTGTACTCCGAGCGTGATCTTGATGGACACCTGCCCGGCATTAACGAAGTGAGCGCAGAAGAAGAAAACGCAGCACCCACCGTGAATACCATGACTTCTGCAGAACAGGTTGTGGTCAGTGACTACCAGCTCAACGAGGCCTTGAACCTGCTCAAAGGCTGGAACATAATGGAAAGTGGTCGTCAAAGGACCCAGGATTCACCGTGACACCCGCAAGTCCGCAGAAAAACAGCATTGACCGCAAGGGCAAAAAGGCGCCCGACAGAGTCAGCTCACCCGTGACAAAATCCTGGCTGGCATCAATCACAGCACCCGGCACCTTGAACTTGGTGCTGGCAGGCGTTGTGCTGGTCATGCTGGTGCTGCTGCTAAGCACCGACAGCGAGTCTGAACCTACGGTGCTGATTGCCACTGAAACCATCACTACCACTGATGAGCCTCTGGCGCCGCCAGCAGAGCCTTTGGCACCAGCAGAGCCTGTGGCAACACAAGAACCCGCGGCACAAGCAGAGCCTGTGGCACCAGCAGAGCCCGTGGCACCAGCTGAGCCCGCAGCAACAACAGAACCCTTGGCAGAAACAGTTTCGTCAACCGTCAACAGCTCTGAACCACCAGCACTGACTGATTTTCAGGATGAGCCGGCTGCGTCTTTGCCAGCCACCGCCAAACTGGTACTTATTCTTGATGATATCGGATACAGCGTAGAGGCTGGTTTGCGCGCTATTGATCTGCCGGCACTCATCACCTTTGCGGTGATTCCGCATACGCCGCATGGCAAAGCGCTGGCCGAAGCTGCGCATCTGGCGGGGCGCGAGTTAATGCTGCATGCGCCAATGAGCAATCTTTCGGGCATGGAACTGGGTGAAGGCGGCTTGACTCTGCAACAAAGCGAAGAAGAGTTCCTGCAGGTGCTGACCGCGGCGCTTGCGGATATTCCCTACATCAAAGGAGTCAATAATCATACCGGTAGCGAACTGACGGCAGCCTCTCAGCCCATGCAATGGGTGATGCAGGAACTCAAGAAACGCGACCTTTATTTTGTTGACAGCATGACCACTCGAGACAGTGTTGCCGGCGCAACGGCCGCGCAGTTCATGGTGCCATCACTCCGACGACATATATTTCTCGATAACATTCAGACAGCAGAAGCCATTGATACTGAGTTCAAGCGCGCGCTTGCATTGGCACAAGCGCAGGGTTACGCAGTGGCGATAGGACATCCCTACCCTGAAACCTTGGCTTACCTCGAAACTGCTCTACCACTGCTGGCGGCATCTCAGGTAGACATTGTGCCCGTGTCAGTGATGCTGGAACAATTGCAGGTTGCCGGGCAAAGCAGTGAGAACGCTGCCCCTACAGCCGCATGGTGATACCGCGCTCAGCCATGTATTGTTTGGCCTGCGGTATGCTGTACTCACCAAAATGAAAAATGCTGGCGGCCAGCACGGCATCCGCGCCGCCCTGTAAAACGCCATCAACCAGATGTTGCAGATTGCCCACGCCGCCGGATGCTATCACCGGCACATCAACTGCATCGCTGATAGCCCTGTTGAGCGCGAGGTCAAATCCGATTTTGGTGCCATCTCTGTCCATGCTGGTCAGCAGAATCTCACCAGCCCCGTAACTTACCATTCTTTTTGCCCATGCAATGGCATCCAGCCCGGTGGCTTTACGCCCACCGTGGGTGAAGATCTCCCAGCGCGCGGGTTCGCCCTCGGCACTGACTTTTTTTGCATCGACTGCGACAACAATACACTGTGATCCGAACTTCTCTGCCGCCTGACGCACAAACTCAGGGTTGGTCACTGCGGCGGTATTGATAGACACTTTGTCGGCCCCCGCATTGAGCATGGTGCGGATATCCTCCAGTGTGCGGATGCCACCACCGACTGTCAGCGGAATAAATACCTGTGAAGCGATGGCCTCAACTGTTTTAACGGTTGTTTCACGGCCTTCATGAGAGGCGGTGATATCCAGAAAGGTGATTTCATCAGCACCGGCATCGCTGTAACGACGGGCGATTTCGACCGGATCGCCGGCATCACGGATATCCAGAAACTTCACTCCCTTGACAACACGCCCCTTGTCGCAATCCAGACAGGGAATTATTCGTTTTGCCAGTGCCATGCTTTTCCCCGTAAATTATTGAAATTGATCGCAGACCTGTTGTGCAGCGGCCAGGTCGAGTGCACCTTCATAAATGGCGCGACCGGTAATCGCACCCATGATGCCCGCACCGGTATCCGTGCGCGCCAGTTTCAGCAGCTCTTGAATGTCTTCCATACGGCTGACACCACCCGACGCAATGACCGGAATACTCGACGCCCGAGCCAGACGCAAGGTCGCTTCCAGATTGATCCCCTGCATCATGCCGTCGCGGGCGATATCGGTATAAATTATCGCCTCCACACCGTCATCTGCAAACTGACGCGCCAGATCAACCACATTGACGGTAGACACTTCCGCCCAGCCATCAGTGGCAACCCAACCATCTTTGGCATCAAGTCCGACGATAATTCTGCCTGGAAACGCTTTGCAAGCTTCAGCAACAAACGGCGGATGACGCACGGCCTGAGTACCGATAATGACGTAACTGACGCCAACATTCAGGTAAGACTCAATGGTTTTTAAATCGCGGATACCGCCGCCAATCTGCAGCGGCAAATCCGGATACGCGCGGGCAATGGCTTCTACAATCGCCCCATTAACCGGCTCTCCGGCAAATGCGCCGTTCAGATCAACCAGATGCAAACGTCGTGCACCTTGGGCCCGCCAATGACCTGCGGTTTTGACCGGATCGTCGGAGAATACAGTGGAGTCTTCCATCCGCCCCTGGCGCAAGCGCACACACTGGCCGTCCTTCAGATCAATTGCGGGAATTACCAGCATTGTTGTTCCTTAAAAATCGTTAAAACCGGATCAGCACCGTCCATCCCAGCCCAGAAAATTGCGCAGCAGTTGCAAACCGCAGTGCTGACTTTTCTCCGGATGAAACTGAACAGCAAACAGCGAGTTTTTTGACAGGGCGGCAGCAAACCGATGACCATATTCCGTCTCAGCGGCTAACACATCATTGTCAGCCGGCGCCACAAAGTAGCTGTGTACAAAATAGAAACGACTAGCATCATCGATACCCTGCCACAGCGGATGGGGTTGGGTTTGATAAACATTGTTCCAACCCATATGGGGCACTTTCAGGCGCTGGCCGGTTTCATCCAGCAGCGTGGCGCTGCCGCCAAAACGCTTGACAGTGCCTGGCAGCAAACCAAGGCATGGCACATGGCCATTTTCCTCACTGGACTGCATCAGCGCCTGCATGCCCACACAGATCGCCAACACGGGTTTTCCGCATGCAATGGCGTCGCGCACGATAACATCAATGCCCAGTCTGAGAATCTCTGACATGCAGTCGCGGATAGCACCAACACCGGGAAATACAATTCGGTCGGCGCTGAGGATGCGACTGGCATCACTGGTGATGTCCACCTGCACATCAGAGCCAAGACTCTCAAGTGCCTTTGACACAGAATGCAGATTGCCCATTCCATAATCAATGACTGCAACTCTATTCATGATCAGAGGATCCTGTGTTGCACCGTGCATAACATCCTGCAGGTGCAACACATCATTGTCTCAAAGGCTGCCTTTGGTGGACGGGATGACATTGGCGCTGCGCGGGTCAATTTCCATGGCCATCCGCAATGCCCGACCAAAGGCCTTGAACACCGTCTCGGCCTGATGGTGGGTGTTGTGACCACGCAGATTATCAATATGCAGTGTTATCAGTGCGTGGTTTACAAAACCCTGGAAAAACTCATAAAACAGGTCCACGTCAAAACCACCAACAGAGCCACGCGTATAGGGCACGTGATACTCAAGCCCGGGGCGACCGGAGAAGTCGATCACCACGCGCGACAAGGCTTCATCCAGAGGTACATAGGCATGCCCATAGCGGCGAATTCCGGTTCGATCCAGGGCCTTGTTAAAGGCCTGACCCAGAGTGATGCCCAGATCTTCGACGGTATGGTGAGCATCAATCTCAAGATCGCCCTTGGCAAGAATATCCATATCAATCAATCCATGACGGGCAACCTGATCAAGCATGTGATCCAGAAAAGGCACCCCGGTCTGGCATTTCAAAATGCCGGTGCCGTCAAGATTGACGCTGACGCGTATCTGCGTTTCTTTGGTATTTCGCTCTACGGTAGCCTGACGATTTGATGGCTGCTCTGTCATTAAAATGATCCTGATTGGTGGTACTTGAGGCTGGCTGCGTGCCGGCATTATACGCCTGCATTGCTGTTATCGGCCAGCCTGTCGCGTCACTGAGGATCTCGTCGGAACTGCAGGGGAGGCACTGAAGCCTCTTCCTCTTCACTTAAGGACTGTGTTTGGGTGGCCTGCGCCGCTGCTATTGTCTCGAGGTACTGATTGCGCTGCAGAACAATCAACGCCGAAATCTGCTCCCGTAATGCGACCAATTCACGCAGTGTTGGCGTTGTTTCCAGCAGTCCACGCTGAGCTGAACCCACCTGCTCGATCGCACGGACTATGCCAGCTGATGAGGATCGCGCGTCCTGAATCATCGCAGACATCTCTTCGGATACATTGGCCTGCCAAACATTTAACGCGCTATCCATTTCAGTCGAGGATGATGCCAGTTGCAACTCTACCGCCTGTAAACCCTGCGCCAATGTATCTGACTGAGTTTCCGCAATGAGCATCAACTGTTCCGTGGAACTACTCAATGCCGAGATGGACTGATTCAGCTGTTCAAATGTGACCAGACCACTGTTTACCTCTGACAATCGCCTGGCGAGTGAAATGGATAACGTGTTCATCTGGTTGACTTGCGAAGTGTAGTTGAACCCGGCCACAAACATCATCGTCAGCGTCAGAAATATCGCCGCCAAGCTCCCGAGTAAGGTCATCTGAATGAGCTTGTTCTTCTTGGCTACCAGCAGCTCATAACGATTGATGGTTACATCAACAGTTTTAACACGCTGGTTCATCTCTCCTATCAGGCCCTGAAACTTATCACCAAGCACCACAAGGTTTTCAGACATGCCGAGCACGCCAGGCACCAGCGTTTTAAGGTAAGCATCAATCTCAGACAGATCTATTTCGTGAACCTTGGCACTCTGTTGCTCCGCGCCTTTTGCCGCGACCTGCTCGCTGGCAGCAAGCCCAGCTGCGTCCTGTAATGCAATGCCAGATTCGCCTAGCTTATTTTCCGCGCCCCCGGGACCTGGGTCAGTCTGCGCCGCTTCGGCTGTCAAATCGCCTGCAAGATCTTTAGTTTGATTTTTGTCTGACATACATTAACTCTCGGTATGATTTTTTTCATTGAGCTTGCGCACGCCGACATCAAGCCGGGCAAGTCTTTTTGAAATATCTCGAATGAACGCTGCGTCGGGCTTAAGCACACGCACTCTTATGTTACCGCCCTCGTAACAACTGGTGTCCTTAACAACCGGAACGGGCTCAGGACTCGGCTCCCTGACAGTCGCAGCGATAGGTTCTCCGATGGGAGGATCAACATCACGGGCTAAAAAATTGCCCTTGCGATTAAACACTTTGTTACCAAACACAGCGCCTCCTGAAGCACGCAAAGATTGTTACTTGCAGTAAAAATGTCGGCAGTTGCATAGAAATTCTTTATACTGCCTCAACGTATACATCCATCTATGAGTTCAAACATCGCTCGCTGCCTGTTAGTAAACCGCTACCATCGTTTATTGGAGCAAACAATCATGCCAATCCAATTCAGCACAGTTTTTTTTACCGCATTTTTTTTATGCACAAGCGCACAAGTGCATGCTCAACAGGAAAATTTTGAAGCGGGATTGGCAGCTAAAGATCGTGGCCATTATGCAACGGCTATTCGCGCTTGGCGACCGCTCGCTGAACAGGGTATTGCTGAAGCGCAAAACAATTTGGGGCATATGTACGAGGAAGGCCTAGGCGTTAGTCAGGATTATACTGAGGCAATGCGATGGTATCGATTAGCAGCAAATTCTGAACTGCCGCAAGCTCAATACAACATCGGCCTTCTGTACTACTTTGGTTATGGCGTATCGCAGAATCCACGAGAGGCACTTCGCTGGTTCCGACTGGCGGCCGCTAAGGATCTCAGTGACGCCCAGTACATGATGGGGCGGGTATTCCATCAAACAGAGGGCTTTGAGCCAGACATGAATGAAGCGTTGAATTGGTACTCGATGGCAGCAAGAGGCGGCCACCCCGAGGCGCAGTTTATGTACGCATTCATGCTGCAGGCGGGCGAGGGCGCAGACGCTGGAGAGCCCTATCGTGCCTATGTGTGGAGCAAGCTGGCGGAGCATAACGGCATGATATCAGCCCAGGATATCTATAATATCTCTGCACTGACGCTCAGCGACCGTGAAATTGCCGAGGCCGAACTGCAAGCGCAGACCTGCATAAACTCAGACTACGAGAGTTGTGTTGACTAGCGTGTACCGCTACTGTGCGTTAACGATAATTTCAATGCGCCGGTTTTGAGCGCGACCAACAGCGCTGTCATTTGAAGCGACAGGTCTGGTTTCTGCAAACGCAGTAACAGACACCTGACCTGACTCCAGCGCGGAACCACTGAGCAGATAATCTGCAACAGCCGCAGCCCTTGCAGACGACAAGTCCCAGTTGGTCCGATAACGCCCTCCTGAAACCAAATTGACATTGTCAGTATGGCCTTCAACCGATATTGCCCCGGTGCTCCCTGCTAACGACGCACCAACACTATCAAGCAATGACAGAAAATTGGGTTGCAGCTCAGCATTACCGCTGGCAAAAGAACCCTGTTCAGCCAATCGTATGATGATGTTATCGCCGTCCCTCGAAACATCAGCCAATCCAGCCCGGATTTCGTTGGAGAGGTTAGCTCTTATCATTTCATACTGACTGTCTGCTAACGAATTGGATTGGGAAGATGTCTCTTGCTCACTGTCAGACTCAGCTTGACCCTGATCAACATTGTTGGCTGACATCACCTCAATATCAGCCGTTGTTTGGTCAGAAGCCTCAACAACGGCCGCAAAAATCTCCAGAAGCTCTGCACTGATCTGACCTGTTGCCGTCTGGTTATTCGTCGAGTTATCAACTTCCAATGACCCGGGATCAAGCAGATTCACCGTGACACGCTGCTCAGTCACACTCACTGAAACCTTACCCTGCGCAATCTGATCTTCAAGCGCCTTCTCGAGCATCTCTACCGCATCATTTGTGCTGGAATCTGCGGGTGCCACATCTTCATTTAATTCTGGGTCAATCGGCTGAGGATCATCTGTTCGTTGCTCCTCGATTGTCTGCAAGGGCGTGGGTTCCACCTGAGCCGTCATGTATTGTGTTGCGATCAGATTCCTGGCCTCAGGAGGCTCGATGACCGGTATCAATGTCTGCACACCAAAGGCCATTTTCATCGATCCGCTGACGTTCTTGAATTTGGGCACGTTCAAATGTGCAAACGATAAAATCAGCACAAAAAATGCCATCAGTAACGTTGCCATATCTGCGAACGTCGCCATCCACGCGGGCGCACCTGCCTTGCAGGGGGGGCAATCTTCAGGCGGATCATCCGAAGAGGCCTTTTTGGGCCGTGCTAACTTAATCTCTTCAATGTCGTCGATTTCAGCCATACATTAATTGCCATCCACGATTATTTCGATCCGACGGTTTCGCGCACGCCCTTCCGCCGATGTATTTGGCTCAAGAGGGACAGTATCTGCGAGTCCTTTAACACTTAATCGTTGCGCTGAAATTGATGTAGTCAGATTCAGATAGGCAGCGACTGAGGCGGCTCTGACAGCCGACAAATCCCAATTCGACGTGAATCTGTCACTGAATACAACTGGCACGTTGTCAGTGTGGCCCTCTACACGAATCACACCACTGATGTCAGCGATGGATGCACCAACCTGGCTAAGTAAGGGCATAAAATCCGGTCGCAGATCCGCGCTGCCAGACAAAAACGAGTTCTGACTGGCCAGTCGAATGACAATCATATTGTTAACCATTTCAACTTCAACCAAACCTTGCTGAATCTCGGAACTTAAATCTGACCTGACTTGCTCCAGGCGTTCCGTCACTTCAGCGGCTGAATTCTGCGGAGCAGTGCTAAGCTCACTGTCGGTGTTCGGCTGGGAAGGGCTTGCGGCAACTACTTGCAGCTCGCGACTCACCTGTAGCTGGGCCTCAGCAACTGCCGCTGATAGCTCTACAAGGCGCTGACTTACCTGCCCTGCGCGAGCAGAATCATCAGAACTGCCCGATGGACTCTCGGTGTTATTGGCCGCAATCTGCACAACTATGGCATCTTCATCAATGAGAACCTCGATCTCGCCCGATTCGATGGCCTCCGCCAGAGCGGCCTGCACCCGCCGAAATTCTTCCTCAATCTCGAAATCCTCGCTGGCGTCATTATCCCGCACCACCAGGTTTTCAGCATTTATGTTCTCCCCGAACTGCGTCTGCTGATCAACGACTGTGCGCTGCGCCACGGCCGGCGTAAAGGTCTCCACCACGAGACTTCTGGCTGCGGGAATCTGAATTGTCGGAACGATTTTGCGCACGCCGAATGCCGCCTGAATGGAGCCACTCAGCTGTTCAAACTTGGGCAATTCGGTATCCGAGAAGGACAATAAAAGCACAAAAAAAGCCATCAGCAAGGTAGCCATGTCCGCGAAGGTCGCCATCCACGCCGGTGCACCTGATTTACATTGCGGGCAGTCTGGCCCCTCAGGTTCTTCATCGTCACCCGCGCCCACAGGCCTTATAACAGGCCGCTCCTCAACATCAGCCTCAGGCAAGGATGCCTGCTCCAGCGCAGCTGAATTGACTATGGACTCGTCCACATTGCTCATTGACATTGTCCTCTATCAGACAACACTAACCTGCACCCACCTGCAATTTGCTGCGAGCCTTGGGCGAGAGAAATGACGACAGTAAGTCAGAAAGTATGCGCGGATTACCCCCTCCCTGGATAAACAAAACACCTTCAATGATCAGCTCGCAGTTTGCAGTCTCCAGTTCGGACTGATTTCGCAGTTTCTGAGAAACTGGCAAACAGATCACATTAGCCAAGATGGCTCCATACATGGTGGTCAGCAACGCAACCGCCATTGCCGGCCCGATCGATTTCGGGTCAGACATATTGCCCAACATCAGTACCAGACCGACCAACGTGCCGATCATACCCATTGCGGGGGCGACCTCCCCCCATGAAGCAAAGATATCGGCGCCCATACGGTGGCGCGCACGCATCGCCTGGATATCTTTGTTTAATGACTTTTTGATTAAATCAGGGTCTGTGCCGTCCACCAGCATACCAATACCTTTTGCCAGAAAGGGATTGGGAATATCCTGCCCTTCCAGCGCAATCATGCCGTCCTTTCTGGCAATATCTGCCAGCTCAACCAGGCGTGATATCAGCACTTCAGGCTTATCGATTTTATTTTTAAACGTTTTGCCCAGCACTGAAATTGCGCCGATAAACTCGCCGAGTGACGAGCGAAACAGCACCACCATGATGGAGCCTGCCACCACGATTAAAACTGAGGGAATGTCGATAAAGGAGCCCATGGAGTCAATGCCGATGGACATCACAATCAGCCCAAGCGCCCCTAATAAACCGACAATAGTTGCTATATCCATCAATGATTACCTCTTGCCATGTACTGTTCGCTTAGCATATTTTGGATGTTAACGTGCATTGTGAAAAGAGGAACGCAACATGATTAAAATTTCCGTATTGTCGAGTCGACACTTGTTGTCTGTAACTTTAACAGCTACCTGCCTTTCGATCATGCTGAGCGGTTGCGATCAGGTCAGAGCCACCCCCTCCTGCCAAGAGTACTTCGGCGCAGCGGATCTGACCGGTTATCAGTTAATCGATGGCGGCCTCGCGCTTCACCTAGATTCTGGCACGGTTTGGTATCGTTGCGCAGCAGGGCAACGCTACCGCGACGGCGAATGTTTGGGAGAAGCCCTAATGCTGAGCTTTGCAGACGCTGGCGAATACGTGACCGAATTCAGCGAGCAGTCCTCCTACCAATGGCGCCTGCCCACCAATGAAGAATTCAGGTCCATCACCACACAACGCTGCCTGAATCCGGCGGTCAATACCAATGTATTTGCGCAACTTCCAATCGAAAATTTCTGGCTGGATGACGGTACCAATACCACCTCCGTGCGCAAGTGCGTGGCCTACAGCTACCAAGGACGCATCGCCTGCCGCGAATCACAAGAGGCGCTTCACCGCTTCATGCTGGTGGCCACGCCCTGACCCGTGTGGTTATTTGCGCCAGTACTCCTGGTATGCTCGCCAAGCAACTGTCGCCACAAAGCCTAGCCCTATCAGATAAGAAACCAGCCGCAACAGATCTATTTCAGTCAAAAAACTCTTTTCCGGCCCAAACGCGACCGCGATAATCAATGGCACCGCAATAATCAGATACAGCCGGACAATTCGGCAAACCGCACAAACGGGCTTGTTATCGTGTTCAGTCATTATGTGCGCTCCAGATTCATCAGACCCCGTTTAACTCTTATACATATTTTCCATCGCTGTAAACTGTCCTTTGAGATAAGTACCAATACCTTCCATGCGTTGAACCAGACTTTCCATCGCTGAGAATTGTGAGATATAGCGCTGGTAGATTGCTTCCAGCCTGACCTCAAGTTTGACGAGATCACGCTCGTATACAGAAATCTGTGTCTTGCCTGATACCTTGCGCTGGTTAATCACGCCCTCCGAACCCAACAGGTCACCCAGTTTGATGCTGATATCCTGCGCCAGGCCTTTGGCCTGCACGCTGAAGTCGCTGGTGTTATCGGTGCCGGCTGACAGCATGGTCGCAACCGCATCCTCATCGCTTGCTAGCGCCAGGTCAAGTTGTTCCTCGTCGATCTGTGCCGTACCATCTAACTGGAAGTTCAGGCCGATATCTCTCAGGGACAGGTAATCACCCACGGATGTTGACGATTCCTGGATCATCAGTTCTTTCAACTGCGAGCGCAAACTCGTCACAAACTGCTTGTCGCGCTGCAAAGACCCGGTAAATTCATCACTGTCTTCTGTGGGTTGACGGCTGAGTTCATCCAGAACGGCAGAAAAACTATTGTAGGCATCAACCACGGCTTGTAGCTTTTGCTTTATCGGTTGGCTACTGCGCTCGACAACAATCGCAACATCTGTACCCGGATTGGCCTTCAGATCAATCGTCAACCCGGGGATAACATCGCTGATGCGGTTGGATGAACGCTTGATGCCTGTCATGCCATTGATGGTGATCTCTGCATCCCGCGCGGTTGACAAGCGATTGGCAGCCAAGGAGAAGCCGAGATTCGTCGCCGCGGTGCTGCTGGTAATGTTGAAATCGGCGGCCTGACCACTGCTGCCCTGCAACACAATCTGCCAGTCATTACCGCTGGCACTTTTATTCACCAGTGTTGCACGCACACCGAGATTGGCCGCGTTTATCGCGCTGACCAAGCCCGCCGGCGTGTCAGTTGTCACACTCACTGTCGACACAGCACCGGTCCCGATCTGCAGCCCCACCTGAAATGCGACACCGCCGTTGAGCGCGCTTGCACTGGATGCAAAGCTGGCGGACTGGATGACGGTGGCCCCCGCCAGGGACTGTATACTCAGATTGTACTGGCCCGGATTCACATCTCCGGTCACCGTCACGGGAACCCGCGCACTATCGGAGGACGAAACCGAGGTGGTAAATAATTCACTGACATTTTTCAGGCCATCAAAGCCTCTTTTGACATCATCAAGAAACGAAGACACAACAGCATAGCCGGACATCCGAGTTTCAACTGACGCCATCCGCGTTTTTGTGGTGTTAATACGGCCGGATGTTTCCGCCTCGGCAAGGCTGCGCGCGAGACTATCAATGTCCACTCCTGACCCTACATCAAGGGTCTTCATCAGCGCGGCAGTTTGCCGTTTGGGTTTATCTACGGGCTCCATGTCATTGCGTCCTGTTGGCGTATAAATAGCGTGTCACGATCAAGTCGACACTTCAGCGCAGATAGTTGAACAGATTCAGCTGGGAAATCTTTGCCATACTGCTTTGAGCCGCCTCCAATGCCAGCATGCGGGCCGAAAGCTTGGTGATTGCCTCGGTGTAGTCCAGGTCTTTTTGTTCCGACAAAAGCCCCTGCAAGGTGACTGACTGCTCCTGAACAATGTTGGCTTGTGATTCGATGACATTTCGCCTGACACCAATTTTGGTCAGCGCCAGTTCAAGATTGCCGCGCAGCTTATCTGAGGTTGTAATTTGGGCACTGATATCGGCCTGTTTGCCACTTTCAAGCGCTACAACAAGCTTGTCAATTTCTCCGAATACAAACGTCGCATCCAGCGAGCGATCTTTTGTCGCACTGCCTCCGGAAAAAAGTTCATAGCCGCTGGTGTTGATTTCTAATTGCTGATTACCCAGGCCCTGCAGGAAGATGCGTGTTGAATCACCTTGGTAGGTGACTTTGCCTTGAGCATCCCGCGTAAATGGCGGCGCGCCATTTTTGGTCCCTGCAAACAAATATCCACCGTCTGTATGGCGAGAGTTTGCCAGGTTAATCAGCTGTGACTGATAACCGCGAATTTCTGCCGCCATCACCTGACGATTCTCGCGTGAATACGTGTCATTTGCCCCCATCACCGTCAACTCCTGAATGCGCATCATAATATCGCGCATACTCGTGACAGCGGTTTCCTCAGCAGTTAACCGATTATCCAGACTATTCAACGTTGCCGATTGGGTCTCTTGCTTGGTGACCAATGAATTCAGATTGAGTATCTTGACGGAAGCACCAGGATCCTCACTGGCGCGCAACAAATTGTCGCCCTTGGCCATCTTTGCCTGCAGGGTGGCGATTTCAGCATGTTGATCGGTCAGCAGCCGCGTGAGTTCATTGAAGTATTGATTGGTCGCAATTTTCATAATTGATCATCTCACGGTTAACGGCTAGTGTTGAGCAAAGTGTCAAACAACTTGATTGAGGCCTGAATGACCTGAGCCGAAGCCTGATAGGCTTGCTGAAAACGGATGAGGTCAGCGGCCTCCTGATCCAGATTGACACCGGCAACCTTTGACTTCTGATCAACCGCATGATCGTGAATAATCTGTGCAGTCTCTTTGTTCATGGATGCAATATCTTTCACGTTACCCACGGTATTGACCATGGTCAGGTAATACTGTTGCAGCGTTTGCTGGTTAACCAGCTTTTCGTCACTCACGGCAATGAGCTTTAGCAGATTGCGATTATCACTGGCAGCGTTTGCGTTGACCTGCACATTAAAGACATCACCGGCAACAGGTTGGCGGTCGAATTTGAGCGACATACCCGGCAGCGCTACACCCGCCTCGGCGTCAAACTGACGTCTGGCAATCAGCACTCCTTGCTGATCTTTTAGGTCGTAATGCAGCTGGTTGTTGATCATCGAGAATGAAACAACAGCGGGCTTGTTGAGTTCCACGCGCGGATTTGGCAATCCATTAGCAG